>CAYRMO010000044.1:0-22082 GCA_964425355.1 uncultured Algimonas sp.
CAAGATCGCTAAGGAGCATTTTGGAGGGTTCGAAGAGATGTTTGTTTAGATGGGGTGGCCAGAACGAGGCAGCGATATGATGCGAAAAGTTCAAAGCCATGTTAAAAAGCAGTTTGGAAGTGTTGAGAGCTTTCATAAAGCCTATTCTGACAGAGAAATTGTCTTGGACGTTAGGCGCAAATAAAGATACTGTCTCGTTAGGCATTATGGGCAAAAGTGGTTTAAACGCCCATAGAAGAGTGTCAAAGTAGGGAAGAAAGTAGGGATGAATTATCAGAGGCATTATAAACCTCAATAAAACATAGTGTTATTGCTAACAACTTGGTGGACCTAGGCTCCACCATTTTTTATATATGCGTCTCTGATAGGGTCATAGTTTTGTTCTTATCTTGCTTTGGAAACACGTTTGTTTTTCTAAAGATGTTTTAGAGCGCATAACTTATTTTTAATAAGCCATATCGATAAATTTCTCTATGGTGGCTATTATGATGCCCCATCTGTTTCGCTATACCACAATGCTAATGCTGTGCTTCGGCCTAATGGCGTGTGCTTCCGGTAACACGTCTTCGCATACCCTGTTAAAGACTGAAGCTCAGAATGGTGCTGAGACTTTAAGGGTCGCAACATTTAATATCCATTATTTACATGTTTCAGAAGAAGGTCTGAGCAAATGGGAAAATAGACGTAAAGCTGTAACAGATATGATCGAGGACATATCGCCTGATATTATGGCTTTTCAGGAGATGGAAAGTTTTGGTGGAGGGCATTCGCGAAATGAGAACATTCAACTCGATTGGGTCTTATCTCAACATCCCGATTTCAAGGCTGCCGCTTATAGTGACAATGCAAGTAATTATCCGATTACGCAGCCCATTATATATCGCAGTGCATCATTTGATTTTGTTGAACAGGGTTTTTTCTTTTTTTCTGAAACGCCAGACAGAATTTATTCGCCAACTTTTAATGGTAGCTACCCAGCCTTTTGTTCATGGGCGACATTACGTGATAAAACCAGTGGACAAAGCTTTACCATATTTAATATGCACACTGACTATTCGAGTGGTAAAAATCGTATTAAGTCGATTGATCTCATTGCAGAACGTATAAAACCCCATATTGAAGCTGGGAAAGCTGTTTTACTTATGGGTGACCTAAATGCCTCAAATAGATCAAAAATAGCTAAAACCTTAAAATCAATTCCTCTGAAATTTGTGCCGTCGTCGGGCTCTACATTTCATTTCAATAGGGGCGTAAATTTTACGCCTGCCATAGACCATATTCTACACACGCCACAATTTATTGCGAAAGATAAGGTAACAGTTTGGCGGAAAAAATACGACGGAAATTGGCCGAGCGATCACTATCCAGTTATAGTAGATTTCAATTTTAAAAATTAATAAAGACTAGCCCCGCATTCGCTTCCTCATTTTCCATACCCAAATCTGAACAATGCGATCGACTTTAATTTTGTAGCTTAGCGCCGTCCCGATTCAAATCCAGACGGCGCTATATTTCAAATGTCGACCAGGCTTATTTCTTCTTGTCGGATTTTGACGTGATAACTGCAATGTCATCAATGGGATACCAGTAATGGTTTTCGTCTTCGCGCCAGATTTTGACCCAACACCCTTTTGTATCGAGGACTTTATAGCGATACATTTTTGATTCAGTTTTGAATTTTATCCAGTAAAACTTGCCCTTATCTATATTGGGCGGCATTTCACACTGGGCCTCTCCCCCGCCAGAGGTACAGGCAGATGTTGATAATATTGTTAGAGCCGCCAAAAGGCCTAATCCTAGTTTTTTCATGGTGATTTTTCCTCTCCCATTCTTCCCGAAGTGCAAATTGAGTCGCACGTTTAGTATCTTTGAGAGCATTTGCGCCCCTCATTTACGTCAAAGCACGAGACGTCTCGTTAATCTTTGGACCAGCCATATTGAGGCTTGCTGAGGTGAGATCTCAGTCACGACATCAAAACCATAAGTGAAATATGAGTTTAAAATTTTGCGCGCCTGACAACTTAATGTCTCAAAAATAAGGACTAAGCATATTGGCCTTATGCCTTGTGTCAAGCCACGCTCCAAAACCCACGCGATTTATTGGCCTGACTCAGAAATTCATTCCAGCATAAAACTCTAAATTTGAAGTCACTTTGGTCGCTCCCCGTCTGATCTTTCAAAGGCTTTTCGTGAGTACGGTTCGCAATAATGCGGCGTCAAAACGGACTGTGTTTAGGGAGGTATAATTATAGGTCTATTTTTGATTGTTTTTCCAATAATCTACATTCAACACGGCATGATTATCCCCGATCAGAGACCTTTTACGCAAGATGAAGAATTATTTTGCGCAACTGTGATATATAGGACACAGTTTTTCCATTCCTCTCCCCTTCAAATTGTCTGACGTTGTCATAGCTTTAAATTAGGTGTTGAACAGTATGGCAGAGTTCACGAAAACGTGCGGATTTGCTTTTAAAATAGTTATAAGGATCAATATGTTAAAAGCAGGTCGGAACATACGCGGAAATATTTAGTCGGCTGTTTTATGACTTTTTGGCAAGTTTAGATTAAAATCCGAAATCCGCGTTCAGACAGAATTGGTCAGTCCAATTCATGTTTATTGGTCTATAATATGGGTTGACACGGTAACCTGTCCGCCTCCATCACGACGCCAACAAAAACAAGGGAAAGTCATATGACCATCAAACGTTCTCGCGGCGTATCATTACGCCGTTCACTCGCCTGTGTTGCAGGTGCGTCAGTCCTAGCTCTCACAATTGCTCAAAGCGCCGTCGCGCAAGATAGCGATGATGAGGGTGATGTCGTTATTGCCACGGGTATCCGTCAAGCTCTTGAAACGGCTTTGATTGAAAAGCGTGAGTCAGATAGCCTCATCGAAGTTATTTTAGCGGAAGATATCGGTAAGCTACCAGATCAAAACCTCGCCGAAGTTCTGGAAAATGTAACGGGTATTCAGATCACGCGTCAAACAGGCATCGGCACAGGCGTTCAAATTCGTGGCGCCGATGAGAACCGAATTGAAATTAATGGTGTAACAACTGTGGGCTCCGGCACTGGACGAAACGGGATTAACTTCGAAGATGTATCAGCGGCCATTATTGCAGGCGTCGAGGTTATTAAAGCTCCAGAATCTAGCACGATCGAAGGTGCTGTGGGTGGTACAATTAACCTTAGAACAATCCGTCCACTTGACCTTGAAGAAGGTGACACTTTAGCTAGTTTTAGGGTGCAGTTTGAAGACGCAAATCTTTCGACGGATGGTCTCCAGCCTAGAGTAGATGGAACATTAGGAAAGGTATGGAGCAACGCATCAGGACAAGAATTAGGTGTGGTGCTTAGCGCAAGTTACGCAGAACAAGATTCAACAAGTTTTCTGACTCGGTCTGAGACGAATGGCGATGATATCATTGATGCGAATAGGAATGCGGTTGCAAACGGTTTGGCACCAGTTACAGCCTTTGACTTTTTGAACCCGCAGTTTTTTATTCAAGATCTTGATAATTTTGAGGCGCAAAACCTTAACTTTGCGGGTAGCGTCGAGGCGAAACCAACTCAAAATCTGAAGCTTTTCTTTGATGCCGTGGTTAATACTCAAGAGCGCAGACAGGAGAGCTCACGAATTCAGTTTTCTGGTATTGCGAATAGCGATGCAGCATTTGCGATCGCAAATGACCCTGCCTCTGTGTTTGAAACTGTAGATTTCGGTCCGTCAGTTGGCGGTGATATTGGGACACTTGAACGTGCCGTTATTGGGACACTCCTCATTCAACCAGATGAAACAGATGGGAACTTAAGATTTTCTTCTGATACAGGGTCGCGGGTTACAGACTCTACTATCATTAGATTAGGTGGGGAATGGGAGGTGTCAGAGGACCTTACGGCGCGAGCAGAATTCTCGAACTCAAGCTCTAGTTCGGAATCGCCATCCTTTAATACAACGCTTAACTTTATTAACCCGAATATCGGCCTTAATTTAGCTCAGCTACAGGCCAATGCTTTATCCGGAATGGGAAGCTCTTCAAACGAAAGCGGAACAACGTTTTTGTTTGACCTGTCTGATGATCAATTGTCCTTTGGAGTTTCGCCTGACACGGCGATAGGGGGTGCGACATCGGCACAACTCCTTGATCCCGCCAACATCCTGCTCCGTGATGTTCAACAAAATTTTGATGAAACCGAGAATGACGAAACAGCTGCACGTCTCGATTTCAACTATGACTTTACGGATAGTGGGATAGGCGGCTTCCTTAGTTCTGTAGATGCTGGGTATCGATATAATGAGACATCAAGTTCCTTGTCTGATATTGGTGTGAGTGTGGGCCTAAGAAATGCTGGTGATTCCGTTTCTGGCGCATTTTTCTCAGATATTCTTGTCCCAGGGCCAAGTAACTTTAATGCGGGAAGCGACCGATCTCTTTTCGTGCCTGACTTTCTCTTGATTGATCAAGAGTTATCCAATAGTGACCCTGAAGCGGTCCTTGATCGGTTGAATCAAGCCATTACTGCTAGCAATGCGGCGACAGGCTTAAGTGCAGGTCTGTTGAATTCACCAACAGTGAATCAGGTTGGGTCCTTTACGATTGAGGAAGACACGCACGCTTTTTATGGCCAAGCTAACTTCGACTTCGGCGTTGTCCGGGGCAATGCAGGTCTACGTTATGTAGACACATCTGTCACATCGATCGGTACGACCGTGCTTAATGGTGTGGCCTCTGAATCGAGCGAACAGTCCAGTTATGATTTCTTGTTACCTCGCGTAAACCTCATTGTTGAACCCGTCGAGGATGTCCTTATTCGAGGCGCTTGGAGCCGAGATATACGACGTCCAGACTTCGTTGATCTAAACACATCTGTGTCTTTCTCAACTAGCCCGAACCCTGATGTATCTATTGGTAACGTGAATCTGCAGCCGCAAGAGGTCGAAAACTTCGAAGTTGGGGCTGAATGGTATTTTGCACCAGGTGCTATTTTCAGTGTTGGCTACTTCCGTAAAGAACGCGATGGCGTTTTCGTTGAACTTGCTGAAGATCCAGAAGAGACATTTGTTCAGGTCACAGACGCTGATGGCAATATTCTTGGCCAGGGGGATGTGCGCGATATTACAGACCCATGTGAAGGCGGTGGTATATTTAACCCCATCGCTGACCAGAATGAATTTGCGCCATTAGATGCTGCGGGCTCTCGTACATCGGGTACAGGCGTTTGTGTCGGTATCAATCAAGTCGTCAATGATACCGGAACAACAAACCAACAAGGTATAGAGGTGGCCTTCCAGTATGATTTGTCGAATTGGGAAGATAGATTAGGATGGGCGTCTGGTTTTGGTGTAATCGCCAACTATACCTATCAAGATTTCAGCGGAACCGAAGCTTTGAGAACTGCGGGTGGATCTGCAGCAGATATCTTCAGAGCTGCCAGCGGAGGTCTTGATCCTGTTCAATTTGAAATTCCTTTGGAAAACAACTCTCAAAACTCTTACAACCTGACAGCTTTCTATGAAAAATATGGTTTGTCGGCGCGTGCACGTTGGACGTGGAGAGATGCGTTTGCTATCCCTGACGCTTTGACAAGTTTGGGTAACACCTTGGGAACAAACCCAATTCAAGACTCAAGAGGTCAGCTGAACGCCAGTATCAATTATGATGTGACTGAGAACCTCAATATTGGAGTTGAGGGCGTCAATCTTACATCATCGGATATCTTGCAGCGTTGTGTAAGTGAAACGGGCCCAGTGTGTTTCGCTGAAGAAACAGAACGTCGTATCATCTTTGGTGGACGCTACACATTCTAATCGAATTAACGTTGATTGTCGGTGCGGCGCAATCCGCACCAATTTTATTCAACTAAAACTTATTTGCGCAGCAGTTTCTTGCTGCGCATTTTCATTTCTCCACACCTATTTCGGCTATTTTTTTGGCCTAGAAGTATATTTTCTCACTATTAAAAATATAAAATAATTTAATTATTTCATACGGTTAGGTCGTATAAATTGGTTGTATTATTGGTTTTGTCTCTGGTCATGCCAAAAATGTAAAATTGGGCTAATAAATAGGTTGACATTCACGTGATAACGGTTTTGTGTACGGGAAATTATATTACAAAGACAGCAAAGGGGAATCTTAATGTTCATGTCTCAACGTAACCTCACGCGTGCGCGCCGCGCAACTTTGTGCCTAGCGGGTGCTTCCGTCATCGCCATGTCCATGGCGCAATCCGCTCTCGCGCAAACAAATACTGAAGAAGACGAAGTTGTAGCGGTCGGTACGCGCCAAGTCATTCAGGATGCGATCGAGCTCAAACGAAATGCGACAACTGTTGTTGATGGACTATCTGCGGACGAAATTGATGCAATCCCGGCTTTGTCTATTGGTGAAGCGCTTGAACAGATTACTTCGGTTGCTTCGCAACGTGAGGGTAGTGGTGCGACTGAAGTCTCAATTCGTGGTCTTGGACCATTTCTAGGGTCGACAGTTATTAATGGACGCGAAGCCACAAATGGTAGTGGTGACCGCTCAGTCAACTTTTCGCAATTTCCATCTGAGTTGTTCAACAAGCTCGAAGTTTATAAGTCGCAAGAAGCTAGCTTTATCGAAGGTGGTGTTGCGGGCCAAATCTCGCTCTCAACTTTGAAGCCGCTCGAATATGGTAAGCGACGCCTTCAACTCCAGTATAAGGGAAGTATCCAGCCAGATAACTTAAACATTGAAGATCGTGAGAGAACGCTTGGGCATCGTATAACTGGGAGTTATGTTGACCAGTGGGAAGGCAAATTTGGCGACTTTGGTCTCTCGATTGGTGGACAAATTCAGCGTCGACCAAATGCTGAGCAAGAAGCCCGTTCCAGTTCAACATTTGATGCGTGTCGAGTTCAGTTATTAGACGGCAATAGTTGTGATGATTTTGAAGACTTCAGGCAGTTCATTGATGATGAGCTTGAGGATGAGGGTGACCTCGTTGGTTTCCCGGGTCTTGAAGATGATGATTTGGATAATTTCACTGACCAGGAACTTATCGACTTGTTTAGAGACACAGTTTCAGAAGAATTTGATCCTCTGACCTTTGGTCAAGCTTTCATTGATGATCCAGATGTTCAAGACGCGCGCGTCATTAACCCGTTTACTGGGCAGCCTTTTGGCGTCAATGAAGATATCGTCCTTACGTCATCTACACGGAGCTTCCGTCAAAATGTGACGGATGATTCTAGGGACTCAGTCTTTGGGGCGGTACAATGGGCACCAAATGATGTGTTTGAAATTAATGCGGATGTGCAATTTTCAGATCGCACCTTCTCTGAAGTTCGAAGTGATTTTGTTTTTGAAGCCAATGATATTGAGCCAGATGGAGATTCAGCTGTCATTCCTGGGTTTGAGCTTCAAGTGGCGTCTGATGGATCTCTTCGCCGGGCAACGACAACGGGTGGCCTACAGGCGGCTTTGCAAACCAGTGTTAGAAGTGAGGAATATCTTGGGATTGGCGGTAACCTTACCTTTACGCCAAACGAACGCCTGAAAGTATTCTTGGATGGCGCATATTCAGATACGTCTCGTAGAGAAGAGCAATTGAGAGTGCGTGTTGCCACGCCAAGTGTTACAACTGGTGTGGAGGTTCTTCAAAATGGGAGTCAGGCGCATCAATTCACAGTTGTGAATACGAATGTTCTCGATACGTCTATTTTCACTGATGATAGTTTCGAAGTTCAAGAGGATTTAAATCAATTTAGAAACAATACGATCCTCGCCTTTCGTGGAGATGTTGAATATGACCTCGGCGGTGAGTTCTTTAGTAGTGTCGAGGCTGGTGCGAGATGGTCCAGGCTTGAATATGATCAACTCCCGCGCGTCCGAAATGAATTTGAGATCGATGATAATTCCGACTTCGTGGATGGCTTCTTTGTGGATCAGGTTAATGGTGTAGATGTCGTCTCTACGATTGAACTTGATGTCGGGACGGGTGATGAAAGAGATCTTGCGAATGCGTTGGGTCTCGGCGGACTCGTTGGCTTTGTTGGTGACATTGGTGGCGGCAATGATCTTAACAACTCTACCTTTGAAGGTCTGACCGGCATTATTCCGGGTACGAATGCAACATTTGTCGTTGATAGTAATGGTGACTTTGACGTGACTGCAACGGCTGCTGAATTTGCAGCTCTTGGATTTGGGAATGATGGCGACACGGATACGCCAAATGAAGGTTTCTCAAACCTAGGGGCGTTGGTAGCAGCGGCCTGTGCGCGTGATACATTTAGAGAGTCGAATTTTCTTAACGGTGAAATCAATGGTAATTTGATTACTAACATTGATTCTGATGGGAACATACTCGATGCAGGGACGGGAAACTCATTCCTAACATTCACAGATTTAGATTGTTTAGCTAATGCAGCTATTGGACGTAGCTTGTCGGCGCCGTCAGCCTCTGATGCAAGTGGATCAGAACTTGTTCAATCTGTAGATATTAATGAAGAAACGGTGGCGTTTTATGGCCAGGTGAATTTTGACTCTACATTCGAAGGGTTGCCAATTCGTGGTAATGTTGGCCTTCGCTATATTGACACAACGCTGCAATCTAACGGCTTCCGTGCTGATATTCAGGTTGAGCTCGACGATGAAGGCAATGTCACTGGCTTAGCGCAAAGTACCGGTACGGATGACGTTATAGCGGTCAGAGATGACTTTAGCTATTCTGAATTACTGCCGAGTGCCAATTTGGTTGTAGATGTTCGAGATGACGTGCTCTTCAGAGCTGGTGTGTTTAGAGCGCTTTCACGCCCGGACCCAAGTGATTTGGGTAATGGTCGGACATTTAATGTGCTCGATTTAACGGATGCCGATGAAACGGCTTCAGTTAACGACTTTATTTCAGGCGTCATTGCAAATGGTAATCCTCGACTGGAGCCATTTACGTCTTGGAACGGTGATTTGGCAGTGGAATGGTATCCAAACCAAGATTCGATCTTGGCGGTGGGTGTTTATTACAAAGATTTCACCGGCGGATTCCAGAATTCACTTGAGGCCGAGACGTTCTCAATTAACGGTGAAGATGTCACTGTATTGGTCCCAGTTCAGACGACGACCGATGAAAGCAACACGATATTTGGTGTAGAAGTTAATGCTGCCCATGCGTTTGACTATTTACCAGGTCTCCTAAGCGGCCTTGGGTTCAAGGTGAGCTATAACTATGCTGAATCAAATTTTGAGTTTGAAGATGGCCAGTTCGGCGAAGCTGTAACGCTTAATGGTGGTGACATTGTAAGTATTAGAGAGGGCTTTATCCCGCCAGCAAATCTACCTGGTTTCTCGAACCATACTGCCAATGGTCAAGTGTATTGGAATGTCGGGAATGCAACTTTGACAGGTATTGGTAAGTTCAGAAGTTCGTACTTCCAGCAATTCATTTCAACGCCTCTAAACTTGAGGTTTATTGATGATGCATTTGTCGCGGATGCGCGTTTGTCTTATAAGGTAAATAAGAATTTCAAGGTAACACTTGAAGGGACAAACTTGCTCAATACGGCTCGAGAGCAATTTAACCCAACACTTGATAGTTTCGCTGAGATCAATGTATTTGGCCCGCGATTCTTCCTGGGTATAACGGGTAAGTTCTAGGGTAAGGGGGTTTGTCCGGCATGTTTTTCATGCTGGGCAGTTTTCCCTTGACTGGACGCGACGTTCCGTCCCATAAATTGGTAAGTCCAAATTGGGGGGTCCGAAATGACAGATAATCGTCTTTATCATAAGGTTGCTAACCAGATCATCGAGCTTATTGACTCGGGCGCTTTTCCGCCTGGTAGCCGACTTCCGGCAGAGCGTGATCTTGCCGAACAATTCAGTGTTAGTCGTGTTTCTGTTCGTGAGGCCGCAATTGCCTTACAAGCCCAAGGTAGGATAGAAATTCGACCCGGCTCGGGCGCCTATGTTCAGGATGGCTCAAAGCTATTAGGGCGCGGTCTACCCAAGGCCGGTCCATTTGAGCTCACGGAGGCGCGTTCGTTATTTGAGGCTGAAGCTGCGGCACTGGCCGCGCCCATGATATCTGACGAAACCCTTGAACAACTTGAGGTTTTTATTCGGGCCATGTCTGATGAAAATAATGAAGCGGGTATTTCTCACGAAGAAGCTGATCGCTTATTTCACCTCACAATCGCGCAAGCGACCAATAATTCTGCCATCATTTATACGATTGAGAGCATGTGGAAAATGCGGACCGAAGCCGCCAAGCTTCAAAAAGTTTATAAGGATGTTTGCGACAAAGGCTCAGAGAAGCGAGAACGCGAGCACAGAGATATTTTAGAAGCTTTACAGGCGCGAGATCCGTCTCGTGCAAGGCTTGCGATGCGGGCGCATTTTACGCGTATGATCGAAGAGCTTTTAAAAGAATCTGAAGAAGAAGCTTATCGCGAGGTTAAGCGAAAAGCCTCTGAAAGTCGAACCCGCTATCTCATGACGGCGGAAATCGACAGTTAGTTTCGGTCATACCGATGTTTGCCTTTTGGTATATGTAATCGGTTGACTTATCATCTCAACTGGCTGATTGGGTGATTAGCTGGACGGGAGGTCTCGTCGGGAGTTTAATGGTGGTAAAACAAGAAAATAGGACTGGTGTTTTACGGTTGCGTGTCGGCTCACTTGCGCTTTGCGCGGGCTTGTCTGTTCTGTCTTTCGGTGGCTTGAGTGGGTGCGCTGACTCTCAAACAAATTCTGATAGAAAATCGTCTGTCACCGTTGCGGAAGGTGATTTTTACGTCGAGACTCAAGATGAATTTTCTGACGCGCTGTCTAACGTCGCGCCCGGGGGCACGATAATTTTGGCTGATGGCGAATGGGATGATTTTGAAATTCTATTCAAAGGTGAAGGTGATGCGGATAATCCCATTACCTTAAAAGCTGAGACGAAAGGCGAGGTTGTTCTAACAGGTCAGTCAAATTTGCGCTTGTCTGGTGAGTATTTGGTTGTCGAAGGTTTGGTTTTTAAAGACGGCTATACGCCGACCAGTTCTGTTATTGAATTTCGGTCGAGTAAATCTAGCCTCGCCAATAATTCCACGGTGCGCGAAGTTGTCATTGATGGGTTTTCTAATCCGGAACGGTTTGAAACCGATAGCTGGGTTCTGATGTATGGCAAGGGTAACCGGTTTGAGAATAACCACCTATCTGGAAAAGGTAATCAGGGTGTGACCATGGCGGTCCGTCTCAATACTAAGGCTAGCCAAGAAAATGCTCATATCATCGCGAATAATTATTTCGGACCACGCCCGATTCTTGGATCTAATGGCGGTGAAACCCTTCGGGTTGGCACAAGCCATTATTCTTTGTCAGATTCCCTAACCGTCATTGAAAATAATGTGTTTGACCGCACCGATGGAGAGCTTGAGATTATCTCGGTCAAATCTGGTAAAAATGAATTGCGCGGCAATACATTCCTGGCGGCACGTGGCACGCTGACCATGCGTCATGGCAATAATAATATAATCGAAGACAATGTCTTTCTAGGGGATAGTGCGCAACATACAGGTGGTATTCGTGTTATTAATGCGGGTCATCACGTGCGTAATAATTATATGGAGGCTCTAACCGGAATTCGTTTTGGCGGCGCTTTCACTGTCATGAACGGCGTCCCAAATTCGCCGATCAATCGTTATCATCAGGTCAAAGATGCCGTGATTGAGAATAATAGTATTTTGGGAAGCGACCGCATCCAAATGGGGGCAGGTAGTGATAGTGAGCGCTCAGCTGTTCCCCAGGACACAGTATTTTCTGGCAACCTCATTTCACGGGATGTGTCTGGTGAAATTTTCCAAGTCTATGACGATATGTCGGGGATCGACTTTTCTGACAATATTGTTGCTGGTGATGGTGATCCAGTCTTTGAAGCGGGCTTTGAAAATATTGGGTCTGGCCTCACCCGTGCGTCCAATGGTCTGCTTTACCCGGCCTCTGGCGTGGACGCTGGCGTGTCGCGTGATCTCTCTGTTACGTCGCTCGACGATGTCGGTGTATCCTGGTACCCCAAATCAGCGCCACGCATTGAATTTGGGTCAGGTGAGACAATTTCTGTGTCGAAAGATGAAGGGGCTCTCTTTGATGCGGTTTCTTCGGCTGAAGACGGGGATGTGTTAGTCCTGACATCTGGCGAGCATACGGTGCGTAAAACGTTGACCTTGGACAAAGTTCTGACGTTTAAGGGTGCTGGAGACGTTACCCTTGCATTTGAACGTACAGCTTTGTTTCAGATCGAAAATGGCGGTAGCGTAAGGGTTGAGAATTTGACGATAACTGGCGCGGAAGCGCCTGATATAACGGGGAATGCCGTTATCCGGACGAGCCCGTATTCCATGACGGAAAATTATCGTGTCGAGATCGAAGATAGTGTCATAAAAGACCTAGATGTAAATCGCTTCTTTGATGTGATCCGCGGCGCAAAAAGTACGATGGCTGATTACATTACCGTCAAAAATAGTCGTGTCGAAAATATCTCGGGCACGGTCTTTAATTTCGATGATGAGATTGATGATTTTGGGCGCTATAATGCCGAATATGTCACGGTTTTGAATTCTCAGTTTAAAGATATTCAGGGACCATTGGCATCGCTTTATCGCGGTGGTCGCGACGAGAGTACATTTGGTCCGCATTTTGAATTACGCGACTCTTCATTCGACAATGTTGGAAAAGGGTCCAGAAACACATTAAAGGCCTCTCTCTTCCTACACGGCGTTCAAGACACCGATATTGTCGGAAACACGTTCGAAAAATCCGCGCGGTTTAAGATCGATCACACCGTTGGGGATCCTCAAACGGATATTTCGGGTAATAATTTTTCAAAAACGACAGCGCCTATTGTCAAAGAAATAACAAGTGGATTGGCACCAACAGCTCGTATTTCGGATAATCAAGGTTTGTAAAGTGGAAAAGCGCTTCGCTGTTATATCGACTGCTTTGGCCCTTATCTTGATGGGGTGTTCTTCCCCTGAGACGACGTTACCGGATTCTACGGCATCGGGCGCAGAGAAATCGAGCGCTACTGGGCAAGAGAAAAGTTCCGGTCATCTATACGCTGCGGCTTTCGAGCAGATGAAAACGCGCATTGATGCACAGTTAGACCGGCCGCTCATCGTGCCCGTGCCCAAAGATGCCGGCGGGGGATATACCCATGAACAGCATAAAAGAAATGCCAAAGCCATTTATGAGGCAGGTCTACTTTTTGAGGCGACGGGCGAGGCACGCTATTCTGAGCATCTCATTCGATATCTCGATGAATATTCAGCGATGTATGTTGATTTGCCCTTGCATCCCAAACAAAAAGAGCAAACGCCCGGGCGCCTATTTTGGCAAAGCTTGAACGAAGCTTGGTGGCTTGTGCATGCCGCGCAAGGCTATGACAAAATTCGCGCTTCGTTGGATGATGAAACAAAAACCCGGGTTGAAGATGGTCTTTTCCATCCTATGGTCGAGTTTTTGTCTGTTGGCCAACCCCAAACCTTTGATAAAATTCATAATCATGGCACCTGGGCGACGGCGGCTGTTGGTTTGACAGGATATGCGCTTGATCGCGATGATTATGTTGAAAAAGCGCTTCTAGGCCTAGACCTGTCTGGTGAAGGTGGGTTCTTGCGTCAGTTAAATGTTCTCTTCTCCCCTGATGGCTATTATAATGAAGGGCCTTATTATCAGCGTTATGCGTTGATGCCTTTCGTGCTTTTTGCGCAGGCCATTCAAGAAAATGAGCCTGAGCGTGACATTTTTGGTCAACGCAATGAGATTTTGAAAAAAGCGATCTATACGACAATCCAACAAAATTACGGCGGTTTGTTCTTCCCGATTAATGACGCGATCAAAGATAAAGATATCGCGACAGCTGAATTATTACATGGTGTCTCCATCGCTTATGATCTGACAGGGGACGCTTCGCTCTTGTCAATTGCAGAAGCGCAAAATCGCGTTGTCCCAACACAAGCCGGTCTTGCGGTCTCAAAAGCCATCAGTGCCGGAAAGTCAAAACCCTTTGATTATCGCTCTATGCGTTTGGCAGATGGGGCAACCGGGAAAAATGGTGCGCTCGATATCTTGCGGGAATCAAATGATCCTGACGGAATGGCTGTCGTTATTAAAAATACATCCCAAGGTCTGGGCCACGGCCATTTCGACAAGATGGGCTTATTAGTTTTTGATCGCGGCTATGAAATCTTAAGGGATTATGGCGCGTCGCGCTTCCTCAATATTGAAGCCAAATATGGTGGGCATTATCTGCCAGAAAATAATTTATATGCGAAACAGACCATTGCGCATAATGCTCTGGTTGTTGACCAGACATCACATTTTAATGGCAAGACGGCTGAGGGAAATAAACACGCACCTGTCCTCGGACCATTTGTCGTTGGTGAAGATATCTCTGCGACCTCTGCGACGATTGAGACAGCCTATCCGGGTGTCACGCTTCAGCGGAGCGTTGCTCTGGTTCGTCATGACGCACTCGAAGCTCCAATTTTGATCGATGTGGTCAAAGCCAAAGGCGAGGGGCTGCACGATTATGATCTGCCCTATCACTATAATGGTCAAATCATTGAAACCAATTATGAGATCGACGCGGATACAACATCTCGCAAGCCCTTGGGCGCGGGGAATGGATATCAATATCTCTGGCAAGTTGGCGAAGCTGAATTGCCTGATGCGCAAGCGCAGACAACATTATTACTGGATCGGCGTTTTTATACGCTGACAACGGCATTGCCCCTGGGGTCACATTTAACCTTGGCCGAGCTTGGCGCGAATGATCCGAATTTCAGCCTGCGCCGGGAACCAGCTCTGATTTATTCTGGTCCGAGGTCAAAAAGCTTTGCGGCTGTGACGGTATTTGAGCCCCATGGTGAATATAATCCAACAGATGAATATACGCTCGCCAGTCGGTCCCAAGTTAAAAGCTTAACGCACATGTCAGGCGAGGCTGCAGACTATATTGAGGTGGAGCTCAAGTCAGGCGAAAGCCTGTCTATAGGTCTTTCCACCAATGCGGGCGCAGACACAAAAAATCAGGTTGAGGTGAAGGGCCAGATTATGTCTTGGACCGGCCCTTATGCACTGATCGAAACAAAAGAAGAAAAATAAGGCAGAGGGGAACAATCATGTTCAAAGGATATTTAAGATGGATCGTTGTTGGTCTCGTCGCGCTTGCGACGGTGATCAACTATATCGATCGTCAAACTATCACGGTTTTATGGCCAAATCATATGGCGCCTGAATTATTCCCTGATATGGATGCTGATGGGCACAAGCAGATATTAGGAACTGTGTCGGCCGTTTTCATCTTAGCCTACGCTGCCGGACAAGCGATTTTTGGGAAAATATTTGACTGGATCGGTACAAGATTAGGTTTTGTTTTGTCGATCGGTGTTTGGTCTGTCGCAACGGCACTCCATGCATTTGCTCAAGGTATTTTAAGCCTGAGTGTATTTCGTGCAATTCTCGGTGTATCTGAGGCGGGTAACTGGCCGGGTGCGGCAAAAGCAAATGCGGAATGGTTCCCAACTAAAGAACGCGCACTAGCTCAAGGCATATTTAACTCCGGTGCTGCCGTGGGTGGTATTATTTCTATCCCACTTCTTGCTTACCTGGCTCTGATCTGGGATTGGAAAATTATCTTTCTTGCTGTTGCTGGTTTGGGTGCGGTCTGGCTTATACCATGGCTTGTTATTGTGAAGGCTCCGCCAAAATATCACTCGTGGATTTCGGACCGTGAAAAACAGTATATTCTAAGTGGTCAACTGAACGAAGATAGTGATGGCGATGGGACTCACGATGGTGGGTATAATCCTTCAACTTCACAACTTCTGTCTCACAAACAAAGCTGGGGCGTTATTATTGCCTCTGCCGTTATCGACCCCATTTGGTGGTTGTTCATTGTTTGGATACCAACATATTTGTTCGAAGTTCATGGTTTCAATATGAAGGACTTGGCAGTTTCAGGGTGGTTACCATATGTCGGTGCTATGTTTGGCGCCTGGTTTGGCGGAATTCTGGCGCAGGTTTTGCTGAGTAAAGGTTGGACCGTTAATAGCACTCGTAAATTCACAATTACGCTTGGGTGTCTGATCATGCTACCCTGCCTTCTATTGTTATCGGTCGCTTCAACAGCGGTCGCGGCGATTACACTCATGTTCCTGATTTTATTCGGGTTCCAGACGGCAATTGGCAATGTTCAAACGCTTCCATCAGATTTCTTTGGTGGCAAGACTGTTGGTACTTTGGCTGGTGTCGCTGGTATGGCGGCCAAATTAACTGGCTTTGTACTGACCCTACTGGTTCCAATTATGACTAAGGGCGCAAATTATTCATCAGTGTTTATATTAGGAGCAATTCTTGCCCTAACAGCGATCGCCAGTATCTGGTTCCTGTGCGGAAATATCCGACCGTTGTCAGCCAACGACAGCCGCGCTTAAGACAAACTAAATCAACAAATCTTTCTAGAAAAAGGAAAAAACTATGTCATTCTTTAAAGGGAAAACGGCTCTCATAACAGGTAGCTCGCGTGATATTGGCCGGGCTTGTGCCGTCTCATTTGGGGCTGAGGGTTGTAATGTTGTTATTAATTATAACAGCAATGAAGCGGCGGCTAACGAAGCTGTTGCAGCCGTCGAAGCGGCTGGTGGTAAAGCCATTGCTGTCAAAGCGGATGTTACGAAAAAGGCAGAGGTTGACGCGCTCGTCAAAGCGACCACCGATGCATTTGGTAGTAATATTGACTTCCTCGTTAATAATGCGGGCGGCCTTGTTGCACGTAAGAAATTGCCTGAAATGGATGAAGAGTTCTTCAACTGGGTGATGCAGTTAAACGTAACATCAGCCTTCCTCGTCACCCAAGCCGTTGTGCCGCACATGCCAAAAGGCAGCGCGGTTGTAAATTTGGGTAGCCTTGCAGGTCGCGACGGCGGCGGCGGCGGTGCCACAGCTTATGGCGCGGCTAAAGGTGCGCTTATGACCTTCACGCGCGGCATGGCGAAAGAGCTAGGCCCACAAGGTATTCGCGTTAACGGTCTGGCGCCAGGCATGATCGATACAACCTTCCACGATACATTTACGCCAGACGCTGCGCGTAAAAACTTGGAATCAAATGTTCCTATGCGTCGTCAGGGCGTATCAGAAGATTGTGCAGATCTCGTTCTATACCTAGCGTCTGATAAATCAGCCTATATCACAGGCGCAAATATCGACATTAATGGCGGCTTGGCATTCTCGTAAATGACAACTGCTTCTGATATATCATCAGCATTTTTGGCCGCGCGACGCGCGGCCATTGCACTTGAGGCTTACCCGGGTGACGTTCCCGCGTCCCTCGAGGAAGCTTATGCTGTGCAAGCCTTGTCAACCGCGGGCTGGGGTGAGCCAATTGCAGGGTATAAGGTCGGTGGAATTGGCCGGCAATGGCGTGATCAATATCCAAGCCAATGGCTGGCTGGGCCTGTTTTCTCGTCACTCGTTTTTCAAGCTAAGACTGGCGACCGCGTCGATATCCCGGTATTTGAAGGTGGGTTTGCAGCCTATGAGCCCGAGCTTCTCATGAAGCTTAAAAATGTCTCGTCAATTACCTCTGAAGTCAAAACCATTGAAGAAGCTAAAACTTATGTATCTAATCTTCACATCGGAGCCGAGATCGCAAGTTCACCCCTGGCAAGTCTGAATGATTTGGGTCCGGGATCGATTATCTCTGATTTCGGAAATCAGGCTGGCGTTGTCATCGGGCCGGAAATTGATGTGAATTGGTTGAACCGTTTTGACGAAATCCACGTCACGACAACGATAGACGGTGAATTCATTGGTAAAAAATTGCCAGGTAAGGGTGAAAATGGCCCCTTAGGCGCGCTCCGTTTTCTGTTAAATCATCTCATAAACCATGCACCCGAAGACGGTGTCCCTGATACTATCTGGCTGTCTAGCGGTGCGATTACAGGCGTCCATAAATCCAAAAATGGAACGCTAGGTCATATTGATTATGGCGATTTGGGCGCTTTCGAAATCGCTATGACCACACGAAAACCCCTTTCTGATCCAAAACTATCTTAGGGCATTTGGGCAAGGCCTAACCCTTTTATTCAAGAGTAAAACAATGAGTGAATCAAAAAAAAATCAAACTGATATTCTGACGCCGCTCCTACAAAGCGCGCCTGTTGTGCCATTGGTGCAATCTAATGATCCGAATGAAGCCGTGAAAATATCGGAAGCGCTTTTGGAAGGTGGGCTAAAGGTTCTTGAGGTCGTGCTTAGAACTGACGAAGCCTATACATGTCTTGAAAATATCGTGCGTGAATTCCCAGACGTTCAAGTTGGGGCGGGGACGGTTATCAGTGCTGACCATACTAAAAAGGCTCTAGATTGCGGGGCTAAATTTATCGTCGCCCCTGGCCTGACTGAAGGTGTCGTAAGCGTATCTCAAGACAATAATGTTCCGGTCTTACCCGGCGTTGCAACAGCCTCTGAGCTTCAACGCGCTTGGAATATGGGACTTAGGACTGTGAAGTTCTTCCCAGCTGGCCTTGCAGGCGGCCCTAAAATGCTAAAGGCCTTGTCGTCCGTTTTTCGGGATGTCTCCTTTATGCCGACAGGCGGCGTGAACGCGGCCAACCTAACTGAATTTTTGTCTGTTCCAGCTGTTCTTGCCTGTGGTGGGAGCTGGCTGACGCCAAAAGATGAAATTGCTGCTGGTAATTTCGACGCCATTACCAAGCTTGCTGCGCAGGCTTTGAAAATATCAAAAACTGTCTAACTCAAACCTAACAAACCTCATTGGAGACTTAACTATGTCAGACTTTCTAAGTTTTGGCGAAATCATGTTGCGCTTGCGCTCGCAAGGCTATGAGCGCTTTTTTCAAAGCCCTCAATTTGAAGCCACATTTGGTGGAGGCGAAGCAAATGTCGCCGTGTCCCTATCTAATTACGGATTTGACGCCGGTTTCATTTCAGCCCTTCCAGATAACGACATTGGCCAAAATGCCGTAAATGCATTGCGGGCTCTGGGCGTAAATACGAACCATATTAAACGTTCGGGCGACCGCGTCGGGATCTACTTTCTAGAAACAGGCGCGAACCAACGCCCGTCAAAAGTGATCTATGACCGCGCAAATTCCTCTATCAGCCAATGTAAGGTGGGCGATTTTGATTGGCCGACCATTTTCAAAGGCGCAAAGTGGTTGCACATCACAGGCATTACGCCAGCCCTGACACAAGACTCTGCAGACCTATCTATGGAGTGCGTAAAAGAAGCGCAAAAAGCGGGCGTGACGGTCTCTTGCGACTTTAACTTCCGCGGCAAACTTTGGAAATATGGCAAGACCGCGCCTGAAGTTATGCAGGACCTCGTTAAATATGTTGATGTCGGTATTGCCAATGAAGAGGACTGCCAGAAGTCTCTGGACATCTCTGTCGATGTTGATGTTGAAAGTGGTCATCTGGACACATCAAAATATGAGGCACTGTCACAGAAGGTCCTCGATATTTATCCAAATATGTCGACCATTGCGATCACATTACGCGAGTCTATCAATGCGAACCGCAATGGCTGGTCAGCCTGTATGCGGGATCGTGAAAACGGGTTCTTACTGTCCAAGCGCTATGACCTAACCGATATTGTCGACCGTGTTGGCGGTGGGGATAGTTTTGCATCAGCCTTTATTGCGGGTCTCAACCTTTACAAAGACCGTCAGCAATCGCTTGAATTTGCTGTTGCAGGTTCTGCGTTAAAGCACTCAATCCTAGGCGATTTTAACCGAGTCTCAAAAGCCGAAGTTGAAAACCTTATGGGCGGTGACGGCTCGGGCCGCGTGCAACGATAAGCTCAAACTTTACGTGAGCAAATTTTTGCTCAAACAAACATAACGCACCCTGGAATATTGACCAAATTTGGTCATATTCTGGGGTTTATTTTTATTTAACACAGTGCAAAAAATGTTTTTTGGAGTCGTGTGACTAAAGTCACGGAAGAAAACTCACAACCTCGCTAATCTAAATTTGCGTATTTTAAATGACCAATCTGGTTGTGACATTATTGGGGTGCAAAGATGATTACTAAAAACCGCATTTTCTATATTTTACTTTTTCTATCATTTTTTATATCAGCCTGCGCTCAAACACCCAATAGCTATATAGCGGAAGGTCAAAGCTGTAACTTGGACCTTTATGCGCATGACCTAGAGGTTGCGCTGCCCTTTAGAGAAGACCCTCTTGACGGGTTGAATTATAATGAGGCTCAAGAGCGTGCGATTACCCAGGATCGATCTCCGCTTTTATTCCTGTCTGGGGGGAGCGAGAATGGTGCCTTTGGCGCGGGATATTTGTCTGAGTGGTCAAAACTTAAAAATGGATTGCCGGAATTTTCATTGGTTACGGGTGTAAGTACTGGCGCTTTGCAAAGTACGGCCGCCTTTACAAATCACCCAGAACTTGCAGTGGATGTCGCTGCGATAATCTCCGAAGCGGATATATTGGAGACTTATGTTGATGGATCCGAACTTCGAGGCGGATTAGGTCTCGATGCGGCTATGACACTTTTACGCCGTGGTTCGATTTCAGATCTGATTCCGCTTCGAAACCGTTTGTCCAATACAATTAGTGAAAACCTATTGCTTGAGGTCGCATCTGGTGCTGATAAAGGCAGAAAATTATATGTAGGTGTAACCGATGTTGATACGGGCAGCGCTGTTGCTATGGATATGACAGTTCTTGCCCAGCTCTATCGTGACAATCCTGCATTACGTAACACCTATAAAAGCTGCTATATTGAGATATTGATAGCCTCGTCCGTTGTTCCGGTTGCGGCCAAGCCCGTCTTTATCGATAATAGAATGTATATTGATGGCGGCCTTAGATTTGGCGTTTTTACCGAACAAATCGGCCCCCTTCTCGCGTCCCGAAATGAACCTGCGCCGGGATCTCCTGTCTTGGAGACGTCTGTCCCATCAACGCCCATACATATAATATTAAATGGCGACGGTATTCCGTCACGAAATTGCGGAAAAGAAGATGAGTATTGCAATGGAGATAGACCCATTGATATCTCCCAAGGCGCGCACAAAGATTGGACCTTCCCGGGACTTGCATTACGGGCCGTTGATTTACTGTCTAATCAAGTCTCTCGCCTTTCTCTTGACCGCGCCATTAGCCTGAACCGAGATTTCGAATCCGATGTTAGATTTGCTCACATCAAAGAAGACGAAAGAGATGTTTTTGAAATGTCGTCTGATCTTCTAAGTGAAGCCTTAAAACCAGATCAGCCGCAAACCCTGACCTGCAGGGAATGGAGAAGTATAGATAAGAGCGGGATGGATAAGAATGGAACTTCACAAGCGACACCTGTGGAATTTCATCCGCGCTATATGCATTGCTTGACGGCTTATGGGCGCGCAGTCGCTTATCATGACTTTCAAGCGGGAAATTTGTGAGGTGAAAATTCTTCTAAAATCACATGGATTTATCATATGAGTTGAATATTGTGCTCAATTAATTCGGAGGTATTCGAATTACCAAATAGGGCTTTGTATGACATTCAGAATTCCATAATTTCGGCCCCTTATCTCATAAGTTTGAAACACAGCTTGCGTCACAATATTTAGACGCCGAATATGACGCAACTCTGGTCGCGTCTAACACGCTTGGAATGCAGGCGGTCTTAACGGCGCTAAATGTCAGAGGTCGTTACGTCATTTTACCCGATTTCACCTTTCCGGCGACGTTGCATGCGGTCATCGCAGCTGGAGGAAAGCCGCTCATTTGCGATGTCTCGCTGGAAACAGGTGAGCTTGATTTGTAAAGCGTTCAGACCAAGGTGGTAGAAGCCTTGGCTGACCACATATCGAGGTGAAAATCTATTATCGGCCGGGTTTATATGATGGATATAAAGGTAGTTATCCGGTTGAAGTCATTGATGTGAAACAGTCCCAAAGACTACAAAACACTATAATCTGCCTTCCTATATATTCTGAATCTGCGGCAGAGTTTTGGCCGGAGATGGAAATAGAGTTGGAAAATGCCTTGGGGCATTGATTGGTTATTTGTAAAGCCACGTGCTCGAACGCGACGGATAAT
>CAYRMO010000045.1:0-22019 GCA_964425355.1 uncultured Algimonas sp.
AAACTCCCAACCGTTTATCTCTTTCTTTCAATATGATGCCCGAAAAGTTGAACGTGGACTACCAACCTTTCACATATCAATGAGCGGAGCAGAAAATAAATGATCACTGTTTTTGATAACAAAACATTTGCTCTTACCAATGCTCATTTCTCTTATGTTTTTCGAGTTTCGCCTGAGGGTATATTGGAACATATGCATTATGGTGGACCATTACGTGATCCATTGAACGTTGCGAAGCATCACCATAGAACACAAAGGGAAGTCGCGTCTAATTTCCAAGGTGGACCTTATTTTAGTCTTTCCGACACCCCGCAAGAGTTCCCAAGCTTTGGGACTTCGGATTATCGTTTTCCTGCGCTGCATGGACGGAATTCAGACGGAAATACAGTTTTTTCACTGCATTATAAGACGTATCGTATCGTCAAAGAGAAACCGCGTTTGAAGAAATTACCATCGGCGCGCGGAGGCGAGAGCGAAACCCTTATCGTTACGCTCGAAGACCCGCTCCATAAGTTAGAAGTCGAGCTTTATTACACGGTCTATCAAGATTATGGCGTTTTAGTACGCTCTGCGAAATTTAAGAATAAAGGCAAGAAAGAACTTCAGCTTCAACATGCCTATAGTTCGGCGCTCGACCTACCGCAGCATGATTATGAAATCTTGCATATGCACGGCACATGGTCGCGTGAATTTACAGAAGAACGCATTGAGGTGCCTAAAGGACGCTTTGTTATCGATAGCTCACGCGGGACCTCCAGTGCGGCGCATAATCCTTTCATCGCGATTGTCCAAAAGGGCACGACCGAGGAATTTGGCCGGGTTCACGCCACAACGCTTATGTATAGCGGGAACTTTTCTCTTTCCGTGGAGAAGGGCGAGTTTGAAGATGTTCGCTTATTGGCGGGAATCAATCCTTTTAATTTCCATTGGCGCTTAAAGCCCGGGAAGAAGTTCTGCACGCCCGAAGCGCTTCACGTTTATGCTGATAAAGGCCTGCGGAGTATGAGTCATATATGGCATGAATTTATTCGAGATAAAATCTCGCCCGAGAATTTCCGCCATGAGGCTCGCCCGACTTATCTCAATACGTGGGAAGCTGCCTATTTCGATGTGAATGAAGATAAGGTATTGCACCTTGCCAACAAAGCCAAAGAAATTGGCGTGGATATGCTCGTCCTTGATGATGGCTGGTTTGAGGGCCGCCAGGATGACACGTCATCTTTGGGAGATTGGACGGCGGATAAAGAACGTTTCCCCAACGGTATTCCAGCATTAGCAGCTAAGGTTAAAGCAAAAGGATTAAAATTTGGAATTTGGTTTGAACCAGAAATGGTGAATCCTCAAAGCTCGCTTTTCGAAAAACATCCGGATTGGATTTTGCATGTACCAGGGCGCAAACCGTCGCTAGGCCGAAATCAACTCACGCTTGATCTCTCGCGCCCTGAGGTGATTGATCATCTCTATGGTCAGATTGATAACATTCTGTCTTGCGGCGACATTGATTACGTCAAATGGGATATGAATCGAAACATGACAGAGGTTGGTTCGGCTGGGCAGTCCAAGAACCGTCAGCGCGAAGTCTCTCACCGTTATATACTCGGGCTATATGATTTGCTTCGCCGCCTTATCAAAAAATATCCGGATGTGTTGTTTGAAAACTGCGCGAGTGGAGGCAATCGTTTTGACCTAGGCATGCTCAGTTATATGGCGCAAAACTGGACGAGCGATATGTGCGATCCGATTGGTCGTCTCGATATTATCAATGGCTGTTCCTATCTCTTCCCGCTTGACGTTACGGCGGCCTATATTGGGCCATCTCCCAACCACCAAAATGGACGAGTAAGTTCTATCGAAACACGATTCAACGCGGGAGCCTTTTGCGCTGCGCGAGGAATATCGCTGAATGAAGAGGATATTGAGACGCATAAGGAAGAGCTGCAGACCTTAATGAAATTCGCGAAGGATTCTGCGTCCGATATGGTTGGCGGCCGTTTTGATCGCCTTATAAAATCTGATAACGAAGTTTGTTGGCAATATACCAGCCGCGATGAGCGCACTGTCTATCTCGCTTACTTTCATGTTCTTTCCGCGCCGAACTTACCTTTTCGTAGGGCCCGGATGGTCGGATTAGATAGTAATTCTGATTATATGCTTGTTGAAGATGAGAGACATTTTGCAGGGGACGCATTAATGCAAAGTGGGATGCCATTACCATATGTTGCGACAGGACAGGTGAATGAAAAAGTCCGTTATATGGCCAAGGGTGACTTTAGTTCGTACCTGTTTGTCTTTAAAAGGGCGGCATCCAAATGACACCTAAACTCAGTGTTTGTTTTTATTCGGAATATTGGCCTGACTGCCAAATTAAGGCTGATATATCTTTGAGGCTTAGGTCAAAAATTGAACTCGAAAATAGCGACATAAACCTTATTGACAATTTAACCAAAAAAAGTTTGCTTTAGGCTAACTGGGGAAAACCATGGAACTTCAAAATATTCAAGTTATAGTCTTTTTAGGGCTAACAGCCTTGATAGCTTTCGTCACTTATTGGTATTGCCGTGGTGCCCGCACTGCAGCAGATGGCGAGCAGGAATACTTCCTAGCGGGAGGATCCCTAAAATGGTATTTTGTTGCGGGTTCAATTACGTTGACAAACCTCTCTACGGATCAATTGGTTGGCATGAATGGCAATCAAATGGCCTTGTTAGCATGGTGGGAATTAGCGGCTGTCGTTGGGCTTATAATGCTCTGCTTTTTATTCATACCTGTTTATTATAAATATAATTGTACAACCACCACAGAACTGCTCGAAAAACGCTACAACAACCCTCATATCAGGGCGCTTATTTCAATCTTATTTTTACTTGGAAATATTTTTATCTTCTTACCCGCGATTCTCTATGGTGGTTCACTCTTCATGCAGAGTATGTTCGACATAGATGTGAACCTTTATATTATTGCAGCAATATTCGCTGTGATTGGATCAGCCTACGCAATATTTGGGGGCCTTAGAGCTGTCGCTGTTTCCGATACATTTTCTGGTATTTTACTATTAGGACTTGCCGTGGCGGTTACCTTAATTGCCCTGAATGCAATTAATTGGGATTTTACTGGTATACCCGCTGAACGCCTTACGTTGGTTGGGGCCGCTGACTCTGATATTCCTTGGAAAACTTTATTTACTGGGATGATCTTTATTCAAATGTTCTACTGGTCAACCAATCAAACGATTACACAGCGAGCAATGGCTTCCCCAAGTGTTAAGGAAGCACAAAAGGGGATTATCGCAGCAGCAGCTATTCGCCTTCTCATTGTTCCGCCCATCATCGTTTTACCCGGAATCGTCTCTTATAAACTTTACGGAGATATTGGTGATGCAGCCTATGGGCAAATTGTCGGGGATTTATTGCCGTCATTTATGTCAGGGGCATTTGCGGCGGCTATCGCCGCGGCTGTTTTGACGACCTTTAATTCAATCCTCAATGCATCCGCTGCGCTTTGGGTGTGTGACATTCACGAAACATATATTAGTGAGAAGCCGAATGTTAGAAAACTGTCTCTATGGGTCTCTATCGTCATGGTGGTTTTGGCGTTTTTAATGATCCCAATTTTCAACAACCCTGAACAAAGTATTATAAATACGGTTCAGCAACTTTATGGGCTTTTATCTATGCCAATTTTGTCGGCCTTTATTGTTGGTCTTTTATTCAAGAATGTGGATGCCCGAGCGATGATATTTGCAGTGATAATAGGCGTCGGGTTTTATTTCTTCGCAACGAGTCCGATAGAAGATTCTCAAAATATAAACCTGCACTATATTCACCTCATGGCCATAACATTAATTTTGAGCGTAGTTTCAGCTCTCGCAATCAACCTTTTACTGTTTGGAAAAAAAGCTATTTGGGATGCGCATAATGTCTTTAGCCGCCTGCCAAGTTAAGCTAGACAATGTTCATTGGGTTGTTGAAATTGTCCCAAAGCGTGGTGCAAGCCTCGAACCCTATGAGCCTTTCGGTTTTCCAATCTTTGAGCCTAGAAGAAAACACGTTTTCGAAGGTGGAGATGTTTTTGCATTGAACTGTTTCCCTCTATCGCCTTATTCAAATCGGGTAATTGAATACGAGTTTGACTGTGAAGGAAGACATTGCAGTCTTTCTGCCGATCATCCGAAACAGCTATACACTATTCACAGACGCAGCTGCATTGGCGCCTGTGTTGAAAAATCGAAATTGCCGGATTGGCGTGAAAAATTACTAGCGGCCCATAAAGACGCGTTTTGGGTCTGTTGATATGTTTGATCTCTCTGGACAGAACATCATTGTGGTCGGTGGGGCTGGCTATATTGGCAGCCATGTTTGCAAGCAGATTTCTGACCATAGTGGCGTACCAATCACATTTGATAATTTATCGGCGGGGCACAAACATGCCGTCAAATGGGGCCCGCTGGAAAAGATCGATATTTGCGATAAGTCGGCGCTTGAGGCCGGATTGGGACGCTGGCCCACAGCGACGGCTGTGATACACCTCGCCAGTTCAATCGAAGTCGGCATAGGCGAAAAACAGCCTGAGAGGTTTTACCACAATAATGTTCTCGGCACGCTGAACCTGCTCGACGCCATGAGGGCGGCAAGCCTTAATCACCTTATATTTTCATCGACCTGTGCAACTTACGGCGAATCTGTGTCTATGCCGCTCAAGGAAAGTGATCCTCAAAATCCTTTTTCCGTTTACGGGAAAACCAAGCTGGCAATTGAGCATATGATTCAGAGCTATCACAAAGCCTATGGATTAAATTATGTGACTCTTCGCTATTTCAATGCCTCTGGCGCGGATGAGAGCGGCGAGATTGGCGAAGAACATGACCCAGAAACACATCTCATTCCCCTTGCCCTGCAAGCCGTAGCCGGACGCCGAGACGCGCTCACTTTGTTTGGCACAGATTACGACACGAACGATGGAAGCTGTGTTCGCGACTATATCCATGTCACGGATATTGCGCGCGCCCATATTTGCGCCATAGAAAAATTTGCGGGCGGCCTCTCCCAAGCCGAGGTCAATATTGGGACAGGTCTTGGCGTCAGCAATTTACAGGTGCTTGAGACAATTGGGCGCATCACGGGCTTGGCCGTACCTTATCATGACGGACCGCGCCGCGATGGCGATCTCTCAAAACTTTATGCTGATAAGGGCCACGCCAAAACTTTATTGGACTTTGAGCCCACACATTCTGATCTGGACAATATTATCGAAACAGCTTGGAATTTTCACAAGACAAAGTGGAAACTTTAGTTAGGGCATTGCCTTGCCCATAAAAACTCTGTTCAAGTGCTGATATGGACAGTCCTCCAAATATTCTCATCACCGGAGCGACTTCTGGCTTGGGTCATGAACTCGCATTACAGCTCGCGGGACGCGGGAATAATATTATTGCAACAGGACGGCGGCGAGCCCGACTAGATAGTTTATCTCAACGGGATTTGATTACGGGTCACAGTCTCGACCTAAGTGATAAAACGGCGATTGAGATGTTCTGTCAATCGATAGATGATCTGGAGGGTCTTATCCTGAATGCGGGGATTACATTTGCTGATGATTTCGCCAAAGGCGATTTGGAAACAGACTTGGCTTTGATCCAAACAAATATAAGTGCCAATTTACAACTGGTCCGCTCGCTCCTACCTAAACTGCAAGCCCGTCAGGGCCGCATATTGATAGTTGCCAGCTTAGCCGGGATGGTCCCTGTTCCCTATCAATCTGTCTATGCGGGCACGAAAGCCTTCCTGGTTAATTTTGGCCTATCTTTGCGCGAAGAACTCGCAGGAACGGGCGTCTCAGTTAGTATATTCGCGCCGGGTGGGATCAAAACCGAAATGACGGATATTCCCGCTATGTCCCACCTCGAGAAAAATCTCGCTCCGGTCGAGCAGGTGGCGAAAGCCGCCATTCGCGTCTATGAAAAAACCCCGGCACTTACCGTACCAGGGTTTCAAAATAAGTTGCTTGCTCTTGCTGGCAAGATTTTACCGCGGGGCTTTATCGCAAACCAAGCTGCAAAAATTTACCGCCAAAAAAAATAGAGCTATTCTTTTGAATAGGTGAAAGCGCAAATCTTATTGCCGTCGGGATCACGTAAATAGGCACCATATGGGTTGCCGGGGGCGCCTGAACGCTCACCGGGTTTGCCTTCACAATGTCCGCCATTTGCACAGCCTGCCGCATGGAAGGCGTCAACCTCAGACCGTGCCTGGGCAGAAAAACCTATTGTGCCGCCATTTGCAAAGGTTGCAGCTTCCCCATTGCGCGGTTTACCAACACCGAAAGCACCGCCGCCTTTACCATCGCTATAAAACGTGCTCTCGCCCATTCTTTGACCTTTAATACCTATCGCCCCGAGGGCTGCATCATAAAAGGCAATCGACTCGTCTGGATTATTTGATCCAACCATAACATGTGTGTACATTTTTGTTTTCCTTGCAATTATTGGGTTTTCATATGTGAAGACCCTAGCCTATTGCGTAACAAGGTGAAACGACCAATCTTGCATGAATAGTGCATTTTGCGATCCGTTAAACCTGGATATTGCCTCAGAAAATGCATTAATCGCACGAGGTCAGCGGTTTTTATTAAATTCTTTTTCTGAGAAATCATCAAAGGCATCGATGACCCCGTCTACCGGACCTTGCATGCGAATAACACCTTCATGTAACCAAATCGCATTTTTACAATAGGCTCTGACAATTTTTGTATTGTGACTCGCCAAGACAAAGCCAGACGCCCGATCGACCATGTCTTTGAGGCGTTTTTCGGCCTTTTTACGAAAGACTTTATCCCCTGCGCCGATCCACTCATCGAGGAGTAAAATTTCAGGGTCCAATGAGGTAATAGTCGCAAATGAGAGGCGCATAGCCATGCCTTGTGAATAGGTCACCATGGGATCATCAATGACGGCTTCTAATTCGCTAAACTCGATAATCTGCGGCATAAGCTCGAGCATTTCCTGCCGCGAAAATCCGGCGATCATTCCCATGAGTAAAATATTCTTCCGGCCTGACATATCAATCCGCATGCCAATACCCAGATTAAACAAAGCGGCCACGCGCCCATTAACCTCAACCCGACCGGAATTAGGTTCATAAATTTTGGCCATGATCCGCAAAAGCGTTGATTTCCCGGATCCGTTTAATCCGATCAATGCTAGGCTCTCACCCTTTTTCACATTGAGTTTTATATTTTGCAAAGCCGGTCTGGACGGGGTCGACTTCGTAAATAATCCGCGAAACCCACCTGCCACTTTGGGATAGGTCAGATGGACATTATCTATGTCAATAAGTGTATCTGTCGTCATCTCATCACACCCAGAAAACGACACGTTTTCTAAAGAAGTGCAGGAGCACGATGGCGAGGACCCACCCAATAACCGTGAGGCTTCCGACAACAATCCAGGAGAGATGTGGATGGGTCCCGTAAATCATCGGATCCCTGACAATGGCGATATAATGGGTAAAGGGATTCCAGTTTAAAATGGCCGCCTTGGCCCCGACTTGGGACGGAAAATACAGGATTGGTGTTAGGAAGAACATGACGCTCATGACAGATTGTACGAGATGGGCGATATCGCGGAACCGCGTACAAATAATGCCTAAAAAGATCTGCGCCCAGATCGCATTGATCAAAATCACGATAAAGCCGAAAATGGCCCAGAGACCCTCAAGCGGGATTTTCCATTTCGAAACATAAATGATAAAGAGAACGACCGGTATCTGGTAGATAACTTTGATAACACCGCGAATAATAGAGCGCAGAATAAACCCCGTTAGCGGCATATCGGTTGCGAGCAACCAATTGCGCGACTGGATAAAGACATTAGAGCCGTCGACGACGAGTTGCTGCAGAAAATAAAACATCCACAAGCCGATTGTCAGCCACATCATATATTCACCCGGTTCCCCCGGCGCGAAAGATCCAAAGATCAGGGCTTTGACGGCAACAAATAAGCCGAAGGCAAAAGCTATCCAGGCGATCCCGACAATTGAGCGTTTATAGGTTTGCTGCATATCGGTCACAGACATGCGGACCCATAGATTAAATCGGGAAAAAGCTTGTCCAATATCTCGAAATGCGTGGCTCATATTGTGAAGTGGGTTAGCCTTGACCAAAGGTGGCTGCAAGCTTGATTTTCGAGCTTTTAAAGGGCGCTTACATCATATCCATAAACCCAATCCAGCCGGGACCGCACGGCCGAGGGCAAAAACCGACCACCAAGCCACATCGGCCCATAGGTTGAGAGCTGAGTTAGCGGCCCAGAAACATGGAAGGTCTTCATATTGGCACGTGAGGCCGCTTGAACCTTTGCCGTTCGTGGGAGCCTCGCCATGCGATAAAGGGTCAGCGCTTTTTCGAGTTCATAAGATTTCAAAGCCTGACTTAGAACATAAGCGTCTTCGACCGCCATAGCCGCGCCTTGCGCCAGAAAGGGCAACATCGGATGGGCTGCATCCCCCATCAAGGCAACTCGCCCCCTATGCCATTCGGATAAGGGAGGCCTGTCAAATAAAGCCCATTTATAAAGCTCATCAGACTTTTCAATTAGCTGTGTGATCACAGGATCCCATCCCCTAAAATCTTTGAGGGCGTCTGGTTTTTCACCTCGAAGTGACCACCCCTCCTCTGACCAGCCTTCTGTTTCCACAACCCCAACAAAATTGGCCAATTCTCCATTGGCGCCCAGACGATAGGTCACAGCATGTCGACCAGGTCCAAACCAGGCACAAGCCGTTGGCGGCGGGATATTATCCCCCAAAGCCTTGATCGGCACGACACTTCGCCACGCAATATTTCCGGTGAACTCGGCGTCGACCTCGCCGCATATATGATCTCGAACCTTTGAGTGAATGCCATCCGCCCCGATCAAGATATCGCCTTCAATCTTTTCGCCGGACGACAGCACTACGCTCACGCCGTTATTAGTTTGATCTATTTTCGTGACCTCGGTCCCTAATCTCAAAATGCCTTTGGGCAGGTTTTCACATAGGGCAGAAATATAATCGGCGCGATGAATATGCAGATAGGGCGCGCCCCACCGAACCTCTGCCTTGTCTTTCAGGTTGATAGAAAAAATCCGACGCCCGCTTCGGCCCAAACGCGTTTCAATCGCTTCGGGATAAAAAGCCTTTTGAGATACTGAGGTAAATAGGTTCAATGCATTTAAGACTTTCACAGCATTGGGCGAAATTTGAATCCCTGCTCCCACAGGCTCTAGCGACTTAGCCTTCTCAAAGAGTTGAACCTCAAACCCATTTTGAATGCAGGCATGGGCGAGCGTTAAACCCCCAATCCCGGCTCCAATAATGAGTATGCGTGTCATAATTCGCTTCTGCGCAAGCATTATGTTCGGTGCAACAAAAAAGGCGGTGAACATGTCACCGCCTTCTCACTTGGGGGAGAGATTTATGGGCCCCAAGTGCTTACATATTTTGCGACCTAAGCCGCACTCTCAAACTGGTTCATCGTATTGTGTTCGCCGCCCGCTTTTAAGGCCCGCTCACCGCCGGTCATCTCTTTGAAATCATCGCCAAGATTAGAGCCAACTTCATGTTGATGTTTGACCGCGGAAACACCGCTGCGAATTTCTTCGCGTTGAATGTTTTTGACATAGGCCAGCATTTTATCATCACCAAAATATCCATCTGCCAGATCATTCATAACCTTCGCCGTTCCGTGGAAGGTCGGCAGGGTAATCAAGTTGTGGAAGACCCCCGCCTCTCTGGCGATATCGGTTTGGAAGGCTCTCAACCTTGCATCCGCCTCAAGACCCAACGCATCTTCGTCATAGTCTTTTGACATTAAGCGATTGTCATCAGGGTAATCACCTGCATTGATTTGACCGCTTTCAATCCAATCTTCCCGAACTTGTTTACGCAGGTTTAAGGTCCAATTAAATGATGGACTATTATTATAGGTCAGCTTTGCATTAGGAACGACGTCTTTCACGCGGTTAACCATTCCAGCGATAATTTTGACGTTCGGTGTTGCGGTTTCAATCCAGAGAAGATCAGCCCCACCATCTGTTAGGCTGGAGATACAATCTTCGACAACACGGTCTGCTCCCGTATCCGCTTTGAATTTATATAAGCCATTTGGAAGGCGAACCGGTTTGACAAGCTCTCCATCGATCACGATCGCAACCTCACCTTCTTTGACCGGGTTATCCTCTGTGACAGGCACGGTCTCAAGCCATTTATTATATTCATAGGCCGCATCTCCGACTTCACGCGAAACAGCAATTTTTTGCGTCAGGCCAGCGCCCAGACTATCGGTCCGAGCTACAATCACACCATCATCAACACCAAGTTCTTCGAAGGCCATGCGACAAGCTCTTAGCTTTTCAACAAAGTCTTCACGTGGAACCGTCACCTTGCCGTCCTGGTGACCACATTGTTTTGCATCTGAGACCTGATTTTCAATCTGGAGGCAACACGCACCAGCTTTGATCATTTCTTTAGCCAATAGATAAGTTGCGTGAACATTCCCAAAGCCCGCATCAATATCGGCAATGATAGGACGAACATAAGATTCGTGAGTGTCAATTTTTTGAATGATGTCCGCTCTTTGAACCTCATTATTGGCTGCTTTTAGCTCGGCAAACAAATCATTGAGTTCGACTTCATCGGCTTGACGCAAAGAAACATAGATTTCGCGGATCAGGTCCACAACGGCGGTTTTTTCGTGCATAGATTGGTCGGGTAAGTGTCCAAAGCTATTGCGTAAGCCTGCAACCATCCAACCTGAGAGATAAACATAGGCGCCTTGAAGTGTGCCTTTCTGGCGTTTTATCGCGCGCATTTTCTGCATGGCGTGAAAGCCTGACCAACATCCAAGGGATTGCGTGAACTTGCTATGGTCGTCGTCATAGACCGCCATATCTGCGCGCATGACTTTGGCCATATCTTTGGCGATATCTAAATGGGTACTATAGGTGTTTTGTGTCTTGAGCTGGGCCAAATCTTCAAGATTAATACCGGCTGGTGCGCCATTAGGATAACGCTGTCTGAGGGAATTAAGTGTATTTGAATAGGTCATGCTTATGCCTCCAAAATTTCGTAAGCGGGGATTGTGAGGAATTCTGGCAAGGTCTCGCCTGTTGCGGTTTGGGTGAATAATTTGGCGGCCTCATCAAACCGTCCTGTTTGATAATTTTCACCAAGTTCAGATTTTAGCGCCGCAATTTCTTCATTGAAGATGCGGTCAAAAAGGCCTGATGTCATAATTTCTGTCGATCCGTCTGGCATCGAAATATCTGCGCCGTGACGGAGCCATTGCCAGATTTGCGTCCTCGAAATTTCGGCGGTGGCTGCATCTTCCATAAGGTTATGAATTGGCACCGCGCCACGGCCGCAAAGCCAAGCCGCAATATAGCGTATACCGACCTCGATATTGGTACGAACACCCGCCTCAGAAATCGAGCCCTCATGCGGGGTCAGCATGGCTGCATCAGAAATCCGTGGATATTGGCGTTTCTTCAATATCTGGTTTTTGGCGGGCATGTCCGCGTCAAAAGCTTCCATCGCCACAGGCACAAGTGCGGGATGTGCCACCCAAGACCCATCATGTCCCAAGCGGACTTCACGTTGCTTGTCTTGACGAACTTTATCAAAGGCAATTTTATTAGCCGCCTCGTCATTTTTTACGGGGATTTGCGCCGCCATGCCGCCCATGGCGTGGGCGCCGCGCTTGTGACACACTTCGACGAGGCGTGAGGCATATGCCGCTAGGAAAGCTCTATCCATGCCCACTTGTGCGCGTTCAGGCAGCACAAATTCTTCGTGATTTCGTAACGTCTTAATATAGCTGAAAATATAGTCCCACCGTCCGCAATTCAGGCCTGTGATATGACGCCTTAGGACATATAGGATTTCATCCATTTGGAACGCCGCAGGTAGCGTCTCAATAAGAACCGTACATTTAATCGTTGCGCTTGGAATACCCAAGGCCGCTTGTGAGAAATTGAAAACATCATTCCAAAGACGGGCTTCGTGATAGGTTTCAATTTTCGGTAAATAGTAAAACGGTCCACGATCAGAATCCGCCAAGAGCTTCCCATTGTGAAAAAAGTGCAAGCCGAAATCAACAAGGCTGGCACTCATGGGTTCCCCATCAACCAGAATATGACGTTCTTCAAGATGCCAGCCCCGTGGACGAACCAACATGGTCGCTGTGTCTTCACCAAGCGCATATGATTTTTTTTCGGTTTCGAGGGATAGGGTCTCGCGCGCATAATCTCGCATATTCACCTGGCCTGACATCATATTGTCAAAGTTCGGCGAAGAGGCATCTTCAAAATCAGCCATGAACATTTTCGCACCAGAATTAAGGGCATTGATCATCATCTTGCGATCAACAGGTCCGGTGATTTCGACACGGCGATCCCGCAAAGCCATTGGACAAGGTGCGATACTCCAGACCAGATTTCGAATATGTTTCGTTTCTGGCGGGGGGGCAGGCATTTCACCATCATCATAGCGTTCTTGTTGCCATTTGCGGGTCTCGATTAAGAGACGACGCTGTGGGCCAAAACGACGTTCCAGATCCGCGAGAAATAATAGCGCGTCAGGCGTCAAGACCTCAGCATAAGCCTCGCTATGTTTCGCTGAGACTTTGGCAAGGACTCTATGGCGTGGAATTTTTGTCTCTGCTTGTTGTTGTGACGGTGCATTCATACCGGTCTCCATATTTAGAATTCCGATACACGGTATTTACAAAACGATATGAGTGTCTATAACTATTTGTAAAATATAGGTATTTATGTAAACAATGAAAAATCTTTCTTGTGATTATTGTAAATATTGTAAATTTTTTACCTGATCGAACCTTGCAAAGGACTTATGACGTGTCAAAGACATCTGCATCAAAAAACCAGAAACTTCTCATTGGTCCACGCCTGCGCCGGTTTCGTAAAACCCTTGGCATAACCCAGGCGCGCATGGCAGAAGATCTTGGCATATCAACGTCTTATCTGAATTTGATGGAACATAATCAGCGCGCCTTATCCGCCAAGGTCCTGCTGCGCATGGCGGAAATTTATGACTTTGATATTGCCGGTTTTACGGGGGCAAATGACGCGCATCTTGTGGCGGAAATTTATGAAGCCATGCGCGATCCCCTGTTCAAAGGCGATACAATTTCCAAAAACGAAGCCGAAGATTTTGTCAATGCGAGTCCGAATGCTGCCAAAGCCTTATTGAAACTCTATGGTCAACATCGAGATATGTCGCGCCGTATGACAGATATTCACTCCCAACGCGATAAGGTTGAACTTCTCGAACAATCCTCAGAGGCCGTTGAAGATGTCCGCCGCTTCATTCATTCGAAGCATAATTTCTTCTCACGCCTTGATGAAGCGGCCGAAACTCTGTCCAATGACCTTAGCCTTAAAAATCGCGAAGCCTATACGGCGCTAGCCGAGCGCTTAAAGGACGTACATGACCTGAGCGTGCGGATCACACCCGTTGACATTATGCCACAAATGCTGCGCTATTTTGACCGGCATTCCAAACGCGTAAACCTATCGGAGCTCTTGCGCCAATCTGGTCGCCGCTTTCAACTTGCTGTCCAGATTGGACGGCTTGAACAAAGTGATTTGATAAATGAAATTGTCAAAGAATCCGGCATTAAAAGCCGGGATACGCAAGGATTACTGCGCACATCACTCGCCAATTACTTCGCGGCCGCCACGCTCATGCCCTATGGAAGGTTTTTGCAACAAGCCGAGAATTGTAAATATGATGTCGAGCTTCTCTCCCATCGTTTTGGGACAAGTTTTGAACAAACGGCGCATAGATTGACGACCTTACAAAAACCATCGGCGCGCGGCATTCCGTTTTTCTTTGTGCGTATAGATGTGGCTGGGAATGTCTCAAAACGCTTTAGCGCTGGACGGTTTCATTTCTCACAATTTGGCGGGGCCTGCCCGCTCTGGAATATTCACGAAACCTTTCAAACCCCTGGCAAGACCATCACACAGATCGTACAAATGCCGGATGAAACATCCTATTTCTCGATCGCCAAAATGGTGAGCCGGGCCGATGGGAGTTTCAACGCGCCCCCGCAAAAACTCGCCATCGGATTGGGGTGCGACATCGTCTATGCCCCGCGCCTGATCTATGCCGAGCCATATAATCTGACCAATCCGCAACCCACACCGATCGGGATTAATTGCTATCTTTGCGAGCGTCAGCATTGCCGTCAACGCGCCCATGCCCCGCTCAATAAAACGCTCAATTTCGATGAACGCGCAAGGGGCATGTCACTCTTTAGTTTTGGTGAAGAGTAGGTTTGACGATTTTCAAAACGCTAAAAAGCGAGAATGGACACGCAGAGAGTGTTAAAGCCTTTTGGAGAAAGGGATCCCAAAATTAACACCCTGAGTGATACTGCCCTTTCTTTTATAAAGACATATTGAAGAAAGGGCATTTATTATTTTTCTTAAGCCGCTTTCTGAAAAGGAAGCAGAAGCGCGTCCAGCTCACCCTTCTCATGAAGCTCAAAGAAATCGCTTGCTCCGCCTAAATGTTTGTCACCTATAAAAATCTGCGGAACAGTCCGGCGGCCACCGGAGCGCTCAATCATTTCATCCACCAATGCGGGGTCGGCTTGAATGTCAAATTCGGTGAACTCTATATCCTTCCGTATTAGAAAGTCTTTAGTTTGATTGCAGTAAGAACAATAGTCTTTTGTGTATAAAATTATCTTGGTCATGGCGATCTCCACTAATCAAGTTGTCGTTGGGATGATGACAAGAAATATTGTTTAACTAAGACTGTGTTTAGCACAGTCATTGCGAGAGCAGTGAAAAATAGTCCATGGCCAATACCCGGTACATTTATCCCAAGCCAAGGAGACAAATGAAACCCGACAGCACCCAACAAAATAGCTAAGCCAAGAAGGCTTGCGTGTTTGCGAGTACTTGGAAGTATCAAAAATAACCCTGCGAATAGTTCGGCAATGCCCGTCAAACGTCGGATGTGAGGTTCAAAAAAGGATAAGCCAGATCGTTCAGCGATTATTTCAAAAACCGCATTCTCAGCACCAAATTTCTGAGCGCCGAAGAATATGAACCCCGCGCCAAGAACAAATGGAAGATATTTCGAAATTTTTGTCATGATTTTTTCCTAAAAGAAAGGGGCCACACCCCCTCCACAAGTCTGAAGTTAAATGTTGCCGCCGCCCCAAAGGACCGAGAAAGCCTCACAATGGATAAGAACACTATTAAAATCTGCTAGTGTTACACCTGCGGGGAGAACATAATCTTGGGTACCCTTTTTAGATTTTACAAATCCGAGAAGAACAGCTCCATCTGTTGCATTCCGGCCAGTTGTATTCTCAATCGTATTTGGTGAAAGAAATACCTTCAAATCAGGACCGTTGACGGTTTTAAAATCATCTGCAAATCGAATGATTGTTTGACCATTTTCCTGAACGACTTCATAGCTACCTTTAAGGCGCTTCGATTTTTGTACAAATTGCCCTTCGATAGTCTTTTCGACTTGAACAATTGCCGTTGGTGCGACCTCAGCATAAGCCACGTTGCTTTGGCCAACCATAATAGCCAAAGCAGAGAATGAATATATGGCCAGAGTTACGATACCACTTTTGGCAGAGTGAGAAGTTTTCATTTTAGTCTCCATTATTCACCAATTGGTCAATTTTCTTGTAAAAATTTAACTGGAAAGGTTGTTTCCAGCTTTAACAAGGTTTATATATATTCTTGACCATTTGGTCAATTATAATAAGATGACGTTTCTGTGAGATCGTAAATATGGCACGTAAACGCGAGTTTGATGAACAAAAAGTCCTAGACGCCCTGCGGGATGTCTTCTGGGAATATGGATATGAAGCAAGCTCATATGCCCACATCATGTCAGCCACTGGCCTTAAAAAGGGCAGTCTGTATGCCGCTTTTGGCGATAAACGGGCGTTATATCTAAAAGCGATATCTCAATATAGTAGAGGGATCGTAGATCCAGGCGTATCTATGTTGCGCGATGAAACTCTTTCCGGAAAAGAACGGATCGGCAATTTATTTCAATCACTGGTGGAGGCCGCAGAGACCCCGCGCGGGCGCTGGGGCTGTCTCTTATGTAATGCAGCAGCTGATCAGGCCCCATTTGATAAGCCGACGGAAGCGAGCGTACTCAAAAATATGGAACGTCTAAAAGCCGCTATTCATATCGCTTTGCAAAAAACGCAGGCTCCTAATATCGCCGAATGGATATGGGCAGGTTATTTTGGCGGTCATATCCTCGTCAAATCGGGGGCGACCAAAGACACCATAAAGATTTTAAAACAACAAGTGTTGACCAGATTATAAACAATCATCGCAACGCATTGAGGCTGTTCAGAAAACTTGATATGCCATATTTGAACTAGGTTTTAGGGAGACTTCCGAACTCATTAGTGATAAAGGTTATCCGACGAGGAATGGCTTTATGAGATTTCATTACAAATTCGTATTCATATTACTGATACTTGCCATGTTGGCGGATTTTAAAACTCCGCTTGCAGAGGCACAAGATATTTTCACAAGAGATAAAAGCCGCAAAGTCTTAAGCTTCGCGGACGAATTAGAATCAATTTTACCTTCAGTTGTACAGATAGGGCGCTTACAAGTTGATAGTAATGGGCAATTGCGCCTTAGCGGAACCGGATCTGGAGCTGTTATTAATGCCGAGAATGGCTATATAATTACTAACTCACATGTGGTTTCTGAAGGCCAAGCTTTTGCAGTTAACCTGCCCGACGGCAGGGTTGTCAAAGCCAAATTAATCGGTGAAGACCCGCCGACAGATATCGCCATTTTGCAGGCAGATGATTTGCAGGTAGACGCAGTTAAGATTTCAGATTCTGATAATTTGCGAGTTGGGGATTTAGTTTTTGCTATAGGATATCCTTTAGGCTTGGATCAATCTCTCTCGATGGGCGTTATTAGCGGTCTAGGCCGCGCCGGTCGCTCGGACGGACTTCAAGATTTCATACAAACCGATGCTGCTATCAATTCTGGAAATTCTGGTGGACCGCTTTTGAACAGCCGAGGTAGCCTTGTAGGTATAAATACGGCTATTCTCAGTCGTAGCGGTGAAAACAACGGTATTGGTTTTTCTGTTCCGGCGAATATTGCCATGCAGGTCACGGAACAACTCATTCAATATGGTGAAGTCAAGCGGGGGTCTTTGGGGATTGATATAGCCAAGGTCAGTGAAAAGGCATCTGAAATTGTTGGGATCGATCACTGGGATGGAGCACTGATTGTGAGCGTGAATCCCGATGGTCCCGCGGCCAAAGCGGGTTTGCAGCCTGGTGATGTAATCGTCGAATATGAACGAAAGACTGTAAAAACGCCAAACTCCCTGCGCGCTTGGATTGGGGTTGCGCCGATCAAAAAAACGGTGAAAATCGCCTACATTCGTGAGAATGGCAAAAAACAGGTTGCGGATGTGACAGTTGGAAATACGACATCTTCTCTTGTTCGTAATTTTAGCGAGCTAGGCGCTTCGATACGCCCAACGAAGACAGAAGATAATCTTCCCGACAAGATCAAAGGCGTTTATTTATACGAAGTCAAAGACAATACCCCCGCAGCTCGCGCAGGACTGAGGGTTGGCGATGTTGTTGTCGCTGTGAACAATCAAAAAGCGACAACTATGCAGCTCACCGACAGAATGGTGACACAGTCAAGTGGCCGGGTTCGCTTGATTGTTTACAGGCTGGGTACATTGTTTCCAGTGATCTTGGAAACTTAATAATATTATCGATGAATTATTTTACGTTATGGTAGCTGGCTAACGTCATTTGCAATGCGCAATCATAGGGTGACTTATAGCGTTATGATAGACGGCGCAGGCCTTTCCCAACAGGCACCAGCCGCTTGAAATTGCCGATTTATTCAAGCCTGGCCTCAAGGAACATAGGTAACGCTACATTTCGTAGAAATTCGTCATTTATTTTGTTGTTCTCACGTGAAGCTAGAATAAGGCCTTGTCCCCCCACAACCCATGGATCCTGTATCAATTGATCGATCGCGTAAAACAGCAGAGAAGAACACAGGCTGTCCTCCACGAATACAAAGCTTAGCACAAGCACGATGCGTGCGACTATACCCAGGATTCATTATGCCCATGATACACTGCGCCTCGAGTACTTCGCCTATAATTTCAAGTGTCTCCACCAAAGATACGGTTGGTATGGGCCGGGTTAGCAGGTTTGTTTTAGAACTATCGCCTTTTGCGACACCAAGCATTACGCAATTTCCAAACACAATTCGAATGCCTTTAAGGGTCACAGTCTGGTCCTTAAAGGGCCTAATGTAGAGGTCAGCACCCGACTTCACAATTCCTTCTATTAGCATGCCTTTGGCATCAACCCATAGTGTCGGATAGGGATAAAACCCAATCCGACCAGTTACCATGACGGGCGTACCTGTTTCCCATCGTCTTCCGCCAGCGGATCGCGATTGATTGCCAATGAATGCGCTTGTTCCTGCCAAAGCGATGAGCCCGAGAGGGGCATGTCACTCTTTAGCTTTGGTGAGGAATAGGTTTGACGATTTTCAAAACGCTAAAAAGCAAGAATGGAAACGCGAAGCATATCAAAGTTGTTTAAAGTCCTTTTTGAGAAAGGGATAAAATTATGACAGACCATCCACTCCTGAATAATATTGAATGCGCGGATGGATGAGACAATCAAAAATACAGGGTCTTTATTTGAGCTGTTCGCGTGAAGGCCAGTTCCGCATTTTTCTTGCATGACTTTTGAAGCTTATGTTACCAAGGCCCATGACTACGGATATTTTGGCACAGAGAATAAAGACCATTCGCAAAGCGCGCAAAATTGGCCGCTCAAAGCTTGCCAAATTGTCCGGTGTTCAAGAACGCCAATTGGCCCGAATTGAGCGGGGCGGCATGGATGACGCAAATTTAGACATGCTACAACTCGAGCAAATTTCATCCGCGCTTCAGGTCACACGCCAAACACTTATCGGGGAAAGCCCGCTGACAGATTCTGATCTAAAGCCTATGTCCGCGCTCGCTTGTACAACAGGTTGTTGCGGCTAGTGCAATTTGACCATAGATTTTCTATTCCTGCTCGTTCTCTCGGCATGGTCGCGGAACAAATACCGTAAGTCAGACGATAATATTGAGGACAGTCATCTGCACATAGCGCATCAATTATGAGGCACGCGCTTTTATGAATTACTTTCCAAACAAACGCTGCCAGAGACTTTTCTTTTTCGTGGGAAGTTGAACTGGGCTGTCTTCATATGTCGGCGTGTTCCCGTGAACCCAATCAGCCAATTTTGGATACTTCGTTTCAACCGTGTCTTCATTCCAATCTTCACCAGCCGGAGCACTATGGCATAATTCATCAGGCAATTTCGGGAACTCTCCGCCTTTTCCCTCCAAGACATCTATGGCTACATAGCTAAAGTCTTCAAATTCAGTGTCCCAAGGCATAGCAATATCAATGAGTGTTTCTGGGTCAGAAAGCGCGTTTTCAAATATTTTTTCTCCACGGGAAATCAGCCAGTCTTTAAAATAGTCAAAACCATCATCACTGCAGCCACCATTAATTATGTAGGCCGCCGCCCAAATGTCCCAATGATGAGCGCGTTTTTTGTGGCGCCTATAAGTAAGATCAAACTTCAATATTTCTGCAATGGACAACTTTTCTAACACACCACGTAACTTTGTCTCTTGCGCGTCTTGATTGGCATCCGCACTATCAGAAATAATCTTCCAGAACTTTGCGTCATCCATATACATGTCAATCTCAGAATCTGATAGAAAGTCCAAATGCTACAAAAAGTAGCTACTACATACAAACCCAAATCGACAGAAGAGATTTAGCGGGGAGAGGTTTGCAGGTTGACGGGGAGTTGACGCGGAAACGCTTGAATTTTTTACATCGAAAATTATGGATAGGGCCCTTTTTAAACCCACGCTTTAAAATATATTTTAGCACCAAAACTTATTTGTGGACCAGCTCTTCTCCTCTGTTAAAATCAACCCCTAGATATATTTCACCAGGATCATGCGTCCAAATTTTTTCTCCATCTTGATCAACGTCGCTAAAATATTTGTCCCCTACCGACGATTTGATTAAATGTTGGATAATCTCTTCAGGAAGTGATGGAGAGATATGTAGACCTATTTGGTCTGTTAGAATTAATGTCTTGTCGGGTGAACCAGAACGTTTTTCTACAACAGTCCTGTGATAAGAGTCAGAACGGGCGCTTATATTATCCAAATGATTAAATGCCTCCACAGGACGTTCATATGCGATCGCCAATATTCCAGCATCCGGACGTAATTTACTGCCATCTATATAAAATATTTCAGGCCAAAGCGGTGACACCTGCCCCGTATATACATATAAGCCATCCTGCTCCAATAGACTAACTCCATATACGGGGATCGACATCTTTAGACACGGGTGAAGATTAGTGTCCCGATGCCTTAAAACCAGAGTCGTGTCACAAGAGTCCAGCTTTTCAAATACCCTTATACTGTCGGTAACAGGTTTAAGTGTTTCAACATCGATTTGAACCCGAAGCACGTTTTCCGTGTGACCACCAAGAAGGAGTGTTTCACATTCAGGCCAACACCATTCACTCGGATGTGTCTTGGGGTTACTATTGTCTATCTTATAAGCACCTTTGTAAAACAACACGACTTGAGGATAGATATCATTCCGAGGAAATATTGGGGTGACAGTGGATTTCTCTTCTTTTAGGTCATGTCGGTCCGCCAAAAATTCAATGATCTCTAAATACTCTGATATTACGCCTTTCGAAATATCCGAGCGTTTAAGCTCCACACGATCTAAATAATTTTTATCTTGAGCATATAAATCATCAAAAATCTCTAAGGACTGTGACGTCAAATCTGGGATGTTAAGGTTAGACGTGGTGCAAGAGTTGCCTGCAAAGCAAATTATAAATAGCCAAATATATATTTTTGAGAGCCGCATTTAATATATGATAGGCGCAAAATCATTAAGGCGCAAATTTCATGCCGCTTCTATTGCCAACCTATTTTGTGGAAATTCGTGTCAATCCAAATTAGAACGCCAAAGCTGGTAATATGTAGGCGGGCAAAAAATGGTCTGACCAAAGATTTTCTATACGCGCCACTTTTCATTTGCCATGATCCCCAAGAAAACCGTAGGTCATTATAAAATTTGGGGAAAGATCATGAGCACGAAAAGCTCCAAAGGTTTAATGGCGACACTCGCCCTTTTCCTGCCCGGTATATTTTTGATCGGCTTTAATATTGGGACCGGCAGTGTCACGACCATGGCTAAGTCCGGCGCCAATTATGGGATGGGCCTGTTATGGGCGGTCCTGATTTCTTGTGTCGCGACTTATATTATGATCCGGATCTATGGCCGCTTTACATTGGTCACGGGTGAAACCGCGCTTCAGGCCTTTCGCAAACATATCCATCCATCTGTCGGCATATTTTTCATTGTCGCCCTGACCATTGGCGTTTGCGGCAGTGTGATGGGGGTGATGGGGATTGTCGCAGAAGTGAGTTATGAATGGTCCAAGACATTTATCGAGGGCGGCATAAAACCACTATATTGGGCCGCGTTTTTTATTGCCCTTGTCTATTTCATTTTCTGGGATGGACGCACCAAAGTCTTTGAACGGGCCCTAGCCGTCATGGTTGCCATAATGGGGGTCTGTTTTATCCTGAACTTCTTCATCCTCATGCCATCTCCCGCCGCTATGTTAAGAGGCTTAATCCCGACAGTTCCCGAAGCGGCAAATGCGGGCGATAATAACGCCTTTCTGATTATCGCCTCTATGGTGGGGACAACTTTATTTTCAGGACTTTTCATCATCAGAACAACTTTGGTCAAAGAAGCTAATTGGACAATCAAGGATATGCGTCAGCAAAACCGAGACGCCCTCTTTGCAGCCATTATGATGTTTCTCATCAGTGCCGCGATTATGGCCGCCGCAG
>CAYRMO010000046.1:0-20917 GCA_964425355.1 uncultured Algimonas sp.
GGCGGCGGCGGAGCAGATACGCTGACTGGCGGATCAGGCGATGACGTCCTTCTTGGCGGCGGCGGAACTGACATCATTGATGGCGGTGCTGGTAATGATACCAACTCGTTCGCAGATATTGGTCTTGGTACAACAGCCTCTATTGCGGCTGGTACAGCCAGCTATGGTGGCGTGTCTGAGACCTTCGTCAATATTGAAAACCTAACAGGAACAAATTTTGACGATAACTTAACCGGTGATGCAAGCGCCAATGTTCTTCTAGGCCTTGATGGTAATGATACGCTGACTGGCGGCGGCGGTGCTGACACGCTGACAGGTGGTGCTGGCGATGACGTTCTTCTTGGTGGCGGCGGAACCGACATCATTGATGGCGGCGCTGGTGTCGACACGAACTCATTTGCCGATATTGGTCTTGGTACAACGGCTTCAATTGCAGCTGGTACAGCCAGCTATGGCGGTGTGTCAGAGACTTTCGTCAATATCGAAAACCTCACAGGTACGAATTTCGATGATAACCTAACTGGTGATACGGGCGATAATGTATTGCTTGGCCTTGACGGCGATGACGCTCTCGCTGGTGGAGCGGGCAATGATACAATTGATGGTGGAGACGGCTTTGACACTGTAACCTTCCTTGATGTTGCTGCAAATATTACCGCTGTTAGAAATTTAGATGGTACATTCACTGTGAGCTCCGCTCTTGATGGCACAAATACGCTTAGCAATATTGAGGCTCTTGTTGATAGTGCAGGCGTCACGCTCGATTTACCGCCAAATGTCCTTGCCGATGGAACATCCGACTTATCAGGTTCCGGCGCTGCCCCTGATCAATTTACATTGGTTGAAGGGTCAAACACGATTTCAAATACGGTCGTAAATGCGCAGGGAACAGGTACGACAACCACTCGCGATGTTGATATTTTCACCGTAACGGTTCCTGAAGGATTTACGCTGACCGAGATCAATATCACGAATTTTGTCTCAGCTGACAATGTTGGCTTCGCAGCTGTCATCGTAGGTAACACTTTCCCAATCGATTTTGCATCGGGCGGAACAGATAGTTCTGGGTTCCTTGGGTTAGCCTTATTTGGTGACAATAATGACCTCTTAGCAGACCTTGCAGGCGGAATTGGAGCTTCTCCATTTGTTGGATTTGATGCCACGCAGGGTCTATCTGGTGGCGTTGGTGGAACAAGCTATACATTCCTGATCCAGCAAAATGGGAATAATGTTATCGACTATACATTTGATTTTGTTCTGACACCGGATAGTGCAAACCCAGCGACAACAACTGTAAAGGTCGAAAATCCATTTACCTCCGCGGAATCTGATTTTGATTTTGTACCTGAAGCCGCCAGTATTCTGAGCGAATCGGAGTTTGATTTTGATCCAGTTGAAGAGATTGGGTTCGGATCATTTGATGACTTAGGTGACGTTTTTGAAGTTGCTTAAATTATCTGTTTAACTTTTAAGGCTCGCTTGGTAGGTTCAAGCGAGCTTTTTTCTTTTTAAGGCTGTTAAAATTGCGAACGAGACCAAATATGTCAGCCGAGCTAAATTCTGAAGAGGTGAGAGTTGGGATATTTAGCTGGATAGTCTCGATGAAGCGTTTGCTGCCAGGTTATTTTTGGCCGATCCTGATATTTAGCCTCGTTTCAAATCTGCTCTTACTGGTTTCGCCCCTCTATATGTTGCAGGTCTATGACCGGATTTTGACCTCGGGATCAAAAGACACCTTGATCTGGATCACAATCATTGCCGTCTTTTTGATGTTTATTTACGCTGCCGCGGAAACAGCGCGACGTCATATGTGTGCTTTGGCAGCAGAGAAAATCGAAGGTCAGATCGCCGAAAGCGTATTTTCAAATTTCGAAAATAATAAAGAAGCCGGAGAGAAATTACCGGATGATTTACGCGTATTGTCTCGTATTCGTGGCTTCTTTCGCAATCAGGCCATTTTACCGTTTTTTGACCTGCCATTTTCGCCGCTCTTCCTTTTGGTGATGTTTCTTATTCATCCCATCATCGGAATTATTGGGCTGATTGGCGGGATCATCCTGTTTATCGTGGCTATCGCTGCCGAATTTTCGACACGCAATACAAATAAAATTGCGAATTCTGCGTCATCTCAGGCCTTTCTTCTGGCTACGGGTCTAAGTCGTCAAAGATCGGCCATTGTATCTATGGGGCTAACGAAAGGTGCGACCGAGAAATGGCGTATGACCAAGGATCAGTTCAAGGCCGAGACCTTAAAAGCTAGCGAAAGAGAAAACGGGTTTTCGTCTATCACACGTGCAGGACGTCAGACATTGCAAATTTTGATCCTTGGGGCAGGTGGAGCGCTTGCGATTTCCCAACAAGTATCTCCTGGTGCAATTGTTGCTGGCTCCATAATTATGTCGCGAACCTTGGCCCCGATTGATCAAATGGTTGGGAATTGGAGAGGTATTACAGCCGCTAAAATGGCTTGGCATAGGCTGGAAGACATAATGGCGGGTGCAAAGGATGTCATTGAAGATTTCACCCCTCTACCACGACCCGACGCACATTTGGCCATGCAACGTTTGTGTGTCGCGGCTCCGGGTATGCGCGAGCCGCTCATCCGACCCTTTGCGCTCGAGCTAAATGGTGGACAACTAACGGCGCTTATGGGCCCAAATGGATCAGGAAAGAGTAGCCTGTTGCAAACGATTACCGGCGCCTGGGAGCCCCATTCTGGTCATGTTGTCCTCGGCGGGCGAGATCTTCACGCATGGATTGCCGAAGATCGGGGGCAATATATTGGATATGTTCCGCAAAATATTGAATTGCTTCCCGGGACAATCGCGGAGAATGTTTGTCGCATGTCTGGCGCCGAGCCAGAGCAAATATTTACTTCGGCAAAATTGGCGGGTGCACATGAGATGATTTTGGCACTTCCACAGGGTTATGAAACGCCAATTGGCATGCCTGGAACACAAAAATTATCGGCCGGACAGAGACAATTGATTGGCTTGGCTCGTGCTTTATTCGGGAACCCCGTTCTAATTGTTCTGGATGAGCCAACGGCCAATCTTGACCCGGAAAAATCACGAGAAATCACGCAAAACCTCGTTAAAATTGCGCGTATGGACAGGATCATTATTGCGGCAACACATGATAATAATCTTATAGCTGCAACACAAAACATCATGGCGATCAAAGATGGAACCTTGATGACCGCTGATACTAAAAAATATTTGGAGGCGATGTCGGCGAAAACGCGGCCAGCAAATGTTATTCAGCCCCTAAGGCCTTCGGCGCAAGGAGGGCCAACAGGATGAAACATCCTTTGAAAGACAAGCTGATCAGACGCATGGCTGCGGTTTGCGTGGTTGGGTTTGGAGGCTTTATGATCTGGGCTTGTATTGCACCACTCGAAGAAGGTGTTGCGTCCTCAGGGCAAATCATTGTCGAGGAAAACAGACAACTTGTTCAGCATCTTGAAGGCGGGTTGGTGAGAGAGATATTTGTCCGTGAGGGCGATATTGCCGAACAAGGCGAGGTCCTTGTTGTGTTGGAAAAAACACGGGCTTTGGCCAATCGGGATCAGATCATACAAGAATATGCTGCCTCTGCAGCGTCAGTGGCACGACTGGGCGCCTTGCGAGATAATAAATCCAAACCAGATTTCTCGAAATTGGACGGACTGGATCTTGGCGCTGTTGAAAAGCAAAATATTATCCGAAGGGAGTCTGATTTATTCGCGCAACAGAAAAATGCACTTCGGTCAGATATTGCGGTTTTAGAAACGCGTATCCGCGCTGCTGAAGTAACAATCGAATCTCGCAATAGACAGGTTGAGATTACCAATACGGCTTTAGACTCTGCTAAATCAGAGCTCGCTTTATTGCAGGAAATTTTTGCCAAACAACTCGCGCGCAAGGATCAGGTAACATCGGCCGAGCGCCTTGTTGCAAACCTAGAAGGTGAAAAAGCGCGGCTCGAGAGTGAAGGCGAAACGGCACACTCAACGACAATAGAGTTAAAGGCTCGTATCGTTCAGACACAATCGGATTTTGCCCGTGAGATCGCATCCGATCATCTCGAAGCCAATGCTATTTTATTATCGGCCGAAGAGCAGCTTCGGACCGCTCAGGATATATTGAACCGATCAGAGATTATCGCGCCTGTAACAGGCGAAGTCCTCAATATGGCCTTTTCCACGGTCGGCGGGGTCGTACAACCTGGTGAGACTTTGATGGAAATTGTCCCTGATATTGATCGCGTAACGGCCTCAATCAGAATTGCAGCTGTAGATAGGTCCGCGGTACATGAAGGTCAGACGGTTAGAACACAGTTTTCATCTTATAAGGGTTGGCAAGCGCCGCGCCTTGATGGGGTGATTACGGATATCAGTGCTGACCTTAAAGACGACCCTGTTACAGGGGTGAGTTATTATGAAGCTCGTGTTCACGTATCACCCGAAGAAATGTCCAAGACGGATAATTTGGATATCACCCCTGGCATGCCAGTGGATGTTTTTATCTATTCAGGACAAAGTCGGACATTTATGGAATATATATTCGAACCGCTGAGCGAGTCGCTCTTTCGTGGTTTGAGAGATGCATAGGACGAGCCGATCATGCGTTTTGTGTTACATATAACGACAAGTTTGTTTTTGGTTCTACCAGCTTTGGCGCATGGTCAAGACGACTTTATTGAGGCGACGTCTGTCGCAGATCAATGCTTACCTATTGGAACTATCATTGATCTGTCTCGGTTAAACTCGCCTGAAGCCAACATTGCGCGCGCGCAAATTGGCGAGGCCGAAGCTGATATTACCGCGGCTAAAAAATTGTTTGAACCGCAACTTTCCGTTTTTGGTCGATCTGGCTTAGGCGATACGGGGATCATCGATAGTGGCGTATCTAATCAGATTGGTGTTCGGGCATCACAACGCGTTTATGACTTTGGCGATTCCAAATATGCAAAACGAGCAGCACAAGCGGGCTTGGAAGCCCAACAATATCAAGCGCAGACGACAACGAATGTTGCCGTGCTTTCGACCCTGCGATCCATCATAGATTATCAGCAATCTCTGGCGCAAAGTGCATTAACCGCCGAACGGCGCAATTTCTTTAAAGAGCAAAAAACACTGACAGAGGCCCTCTTGTCAGAAGGCGGAGCAACGTTGACTGAACTGGCCAATGTCTCCTCAAGATTAGCGGAAGCAGAATCTTTTTATCAAGAACTCCAATTTGTCCAATCGCGCTCTCTTACTCAGATTAAATCGGATGTTCAAAGCTCACGTAAAGTCTGTGATACGGATTTGAAGCTCGAAGAAATTTTTCCAATTGTCGTGCATTTACAAGCTCCAGGATATGCCAAGCAAGTCGTGCGCGAATATAGCCCATTGCTACTGGGATTGTCGAAACGAATTGAAAATCTGGATGCTAATCTAGAACGCCAAAAGCGAAGCCGTCTTCCTGTAATCTCAATTGTTGGGACGGGCTCATATTCCTCTTTAGATCGTTTTGATGATTTCGAATTCAGAGACAGGCTAGGCGTGGATGTTTCTGTGCCTCTTACGGGCGGGACGATCCGGTCGGAACAGCAACGGGCGTCTGCCAGATCAAATATTGCCAGAGCCGAATATGCGCGCGCTTTGAGATCATCTGAAGAAAATGTCGAAATAACAATTCATCGGATTAAGTCCCTTAAAGAACAATTAGTTCATTTGCGCGAAACCGAAAAGCAGATGAAATTGCGGTTTGATTCAGCTCAAATTGAAAAAGATGCGGGCGTTAGGACATTACAAGATTTAATCGAAACACGTCTGGAATATGAACAAGCGGGTTTGACTCGAATTGGTGCCGAGTTCGAGATAGAGAGACAGTTACTTGTTTTATTAGAACAAACTGGGATTTCGATTACGCATTCGCAATAGCGCTTTGAGAAAATCCTATTGCGAAAATAGAAAGAAAAAAGCCCGTATAAAATACGGGCTTTTGTGTATTAGACTATCAATGGTAAAACTCTAAATCGGATTTCCGTCGGCATCTACTTCGATAATGTCAAAACCGAGAGCCGCGACATCTTCATAGACGAGCGCTTTATCGCCAACGACGACCATAATCATTTCATCCAGATCAAGGTGCTTTTGCGCAAGGACGTTTATCTCGGCCTCTGTAATAGACTCAAGAATTTCAGCTTGTTGATCGACATGATCAGGGCCCAATCCATAGGTCGCCATACGAGAGAGGAAACCCAATTTTTGACCAGGTGTCTCATAGGCGCGGGCATCTGCTTGTCCGCGAGATGATTTTGTAAATGAGAGCTCGTCAGCCGAAATTCCACTTGCGTGATATTCTGAGATTTCCTTTACAAATTCGGTGATCGAAGCTGCGGTTGAGTCAGCTCTAACAGCCGCACCAGCGCGGTACCAACCCGCTTCCTCATCCCCATTAAAGAACGATCTTGCGCCATAAGAGTAGCCTTTATCTTCGCGTAAGTTCAAATTGATCCGGCTATTAAAGGCGCCGCCAAGTGCGTAATTCATAATGCCCGCACGGAAATATTCTCCAGTTGCATCATAGGGCAGGGCACGCTTACCGATCCGAATCTCACTTTGCGCCGCAGCAGGCTTATCTACGAAATAAATCGTACCCGTTTGAAGATCTGGATAAGGATTGCGAGATGCAGGTGCCACGTCTCCGCCTTCCCAATCTGAGAGTGGAGACAAGACTTTCTTCATCGCAGTTTCGTTTAGGTCGCTTACCACAATCACGGACGCAATTTTGGGTGAATAGTGATCTGCATAAAATGCTTTCACATCATCTAGATTGATATTGGCATTAGACTCTTCTGTCCCTGAACTTGAAAAAGCTGTTGGATTATCAACACCATACATAAGCTTGTTGAATAAGCTTGTCGCGGTTACAGAAGCTTCTTTTTTGTCAGCTTTTATACCTTGGAGTTGATTGGCGAGGTCTCGATCGAAATCGTCTTGAGAGAAAGCCGGCTTGAGTAGTTTTTCCATAGCAATGGCCATGGTCGCATCAATATTTTTAGTAAGGCTTCTGACACGCATCGTTGTGAATGTGTCACCAGAATTGAAGTTAACGGAAGATCCAAGCTTCGAAAGTTCATTAGAAAGTTCTTCCGCTGTTCTTTGGGTCGTGGCTTCATTTAAGAGACCCGCCGTAAGACTCGCTAGTCCGAGTTTGTCGAGTGTTTCGTGGCTTTGACCCGCTTTTATACGAACGGAAATTGTTGTCGTCGGAACTTCAGTATTTTGTGCACCCAATACCTCAACGCCGTTTCCTGTCGAGAAATTATACGTGTCCGGGGCTTTCACCTGCGGATTATTATCGCCAGCAGGCGGAACTTGGCTACGGTCTAGACCTTCAGGGTCTTCCGGGCGGCTCCAAGTGAAGTCGTCAGAACTTGAGAGATCAGTCGGAATATTACGTTCATATCGCTCCCAGCTGTCTTCTTGAGCAATCATCCCGGTCTGACCCTTTGGTACAATTGACATGATCACGGCCGATTTACCTTTAACGTATTTTTCGTAAACCCGCATGACGTCGGCTTTGGTCACAGCTTCATAGCGCTCAATATCATCACCAATGCCATTTGGAGTGTCTCGATAGGTTTCATAGGCGGCAAGACTTCTGATTTTACCACTGACAGATTCCAAGCCGTAAATCATACCCGAAACAATTGATGATTTTACCCGAGTTAGGTCATCATCAAGAACGCCACGCTCTTCAAATTCACTAAAGGCATTGCGGATTTCTGCTTCAAGGTCACCCAATTGTTGAACACGACCAGGATTTGCGAGGGTGAAAACTGTGAAGGAACAGTGGATTTCGCGGCACTGGTGACCCGAAGAACTTTGTACAGTTAGTCCTTTCTTCTGGACGTTTTTATACATGATGGATGTTTGTCCCTGACCAATAATATTGGCGAGTACATCTAGCGGAGCTTGGTCTTCATGATTGGCGTGTACTGTTGGCCATGACATATAGAGTAAGGGTAATTGAACGTTATCTTCGAGGGAAATATAGCGGTCTTCATCAAGTGTAATTTCTTCGAATACGGGATCACCATGTTCCGGACCGGCCGGGATTGTTCCAAAATAGGTTTTGACCCATTCTAGCGTTTGTTCAGTGTCAAAATCCCCGCCAATTGTGAGTACTGCATTATTCGGGCCGTACCATTCCAGGAAGAATTTCTTGAGATCATTAAGATTAGCACGATCTAAATCTTCAAGATATCCGATTGTGGACCAGCTATAAGGATGGCCTTCAGGATACATGGCTTCACCTACACGTTCAAACAGCAGTCCATATGGACGATTATCTACGCGTTGCCCACGCTCATTTTTTACAGTTTCGCGTTGTACTTCGAACTTATCTTGTGTGACTGCGTCAAGGAAATAACCCATCCGGTCGGCTTCTAGCCAAAGCATTTTTTCCAGCTGATTGGAGGGTACAGTCTCGAAATAATTCGTCCGGTCCGAATTCGTCGTTCCGTTTAATGTTCCGCCAGACTCAGTGATAATCTTGAAATGCTGCTCATCCGCAACATTTTCGGATCCTTGAAACATCATATGTTCAAAGAAATGGGCAAAGCCAGAGCGCCCAACTTCTTCGCGTCCCGACCCAACATGATAGGTGACATCTACATGGACGAGTGGGTCTGACTTATCCTCGTGAAGGACAACCGTAAGTCCATTATCAAGTTTGAATTTTGTATAGGGAATAACAACATCATCTGCACGACCAGCTTTAACAGTCTCGAGTTTTTTAATGCCCGAGGGGATTGATATATTTGAAACTGGAGCTGAGGTTTCAGAACCAGAACAAGCTGCAAGTGTTAAGCCTATAGCCGCTGACGCTAAAAGCGTTTTTAAACGTAATGTCATGTGTGAAGTCTCCTCTTTGCAAGGACTTAGAAAAATTAAGACGCAAGAGAAAGGATTAATTCGTTACCTTTTCCACGGATGAGGATGAAATTTTTCAATTTTTCGTGAAGTCGGGGTAGGGTTTTCCGGCACACGTCTTGATGTGCGGCTTTGCGTGCCTCTGCGTCCACCACCAAACTTTACGATGGCCTCAATACGTTTCTCAATTGGCGGATGCGTGGCAAAAGCTCCCGCAAAGCCTACACGTGGATTGTGAATAGCCATTTCACGAATTTCATCGGGAACATGATCAAGGGCGGCTTTGCCCGAAATTTTTTCTAAAGCTCGGATCATTGCATCTGGATTTTTCGTAAGTTCTACCGCACCCGCATCTGCCATATATTCTCGCTTTCGAGATAAGGTAAACCGGATCAAAATCGCAAAGAGATAAGCCAGAGCAATGATAATAAATGCAAAGAGTATCAATGCGCCAGCATTGCCGCCGCCGCTTCGTCTATGATGATCTGTGCGTCCCAAATTGGTCCTGAAGACTCCCCGGACGACACCTTCGCCCACAAAGGCAAATATTCCGACAAAGATGATAGCAATGATGAGCATGCGAACATCTTTGTGACGAATATGAGAAAGTTCATGCGCGATAACGGCATTGAGCTCCTCATCATCCAGCTTATTCATCAACCCGCGCGTTAAGGTGATTTGATAGTTTTTATCCCGAATGCCGCTTGCAAAAGCATTCATTTGATCCGTTTCGATAACCATAAGTCGCGGCATGGTCATGCCGCGACTTATGCAGAGGTTCTCGAGCATTTTATAGGCGCGAGGTTCCTGGGACTGGGTGAGCGCCTTGGATTTAACGGATGCATTAATGATGGCCTGATGACCGAAAAAAGCAATGGTGAACCATCCTGCTGATGCGGACAGGGCGATCGTTCCCATAAGCGGCAATTGTTCCGCCGCATAGAATAGCCCCTGATCAAGGGACATTTCTTGAGCGAAACCAAGCCAGAGAAGGATGAGGCCATAGGCTAGAAACAGGAGCAATATCGGGAAGAAAATCAGCAGCAAGATACTGCGCAGATTATTATTCCATATATGCGTCTTCAGCCCATAGGCTTCTAACATTGGACGTGGTCCTTATGTGTCGAAATTGACTTCTGGTGGCGTTTGAAGCGCTGTACGACCCTCAGGCGCTTCAAAGAAATCACGCTCTTTAAACCCGAATGGCCCTGCAATCAGGACAGCCGGGAATTGCTCGCGACCCGTATTATATTCTTGAACAGAATTATTATAAAAACGCCGCGATGCTGAGATCTTATTTTCGACGTCTGATAACTCATCTTGTAACTGTAAGAAGTTCGTGTTGGCTTTGAGTTCCGGATAGGCTTCGGCGAGAGCAAAGAGCTTTCCGAGTGCGGCGGATAACATACCTTCGGCTTGGGCTTGGCCTTGGACGGTACTGGCGCCCATCGCTGCAGATCGTGCCTGCACAACTTCTTCAAATGTACTTTTTTCGTGTTTGGCATAGCCTTTCACAGTATTGACCAATTGAGGGACCAAATCCTGTCTTTGTTTGAGTTGCACCTCAATATCCGACCAGGCTTGGTTGGTTGTCTGACGCAAGGCAACCAAACGGTTGTAAATCCCAATAATGATAAAGACGAGGGCGGCGACAATGCCGAGAATAACGAGTAAGGCTGTCATGTGTTTTCCCTTTTGAGTAATCCCTTTAAATATGGTGGATTTCGCTGCTAAGGCAAGCCTTACTTCGGCGCATTTCTATTAATTTGGCTCCAAAACGGGAAATTATTAAATCTATAGGTGCGTCAGGGTCCCTAAAAGACCTATTTCAACCACATTGCAGGTAGTCCGGTCGCGAGTTGTGGCAAAGCAATCACCATGGCAATGACGATTATCTGGATAAGAATAAAGGGTAAGACACCGCGGTAGAGGGCTGTCGTTGTGACCTCAGGCGGGGCTACACCGCGCAAATAAAACAGCGCAAACCCAAAGGGCGGTGTGAGGAAACTTGTTTGGAGATTTAGGGCCATGACAATGCCCAGCCAAACAGGGTCCATGCCTGCGGCTAAAAGGGGCGGTGCAACCAAGGGGACGACAACAAAGGTAATTTCGATAAAATCCAGAAAGAAACCGAGGAGAAACATTATCAGCATAACCAAGGCGAATGCGCCCCATTTCCCGCCGGGTGCCGCCTCTAGCAATCGCGCTACCATTTCATCGCCACCAAATCCTCTAAAAATCAGTGAAAATATTGTCGCGCCAATTAAGATAACAAAGACCATAGCCGTAATATGCATGGTCGATCTGGAAACATCCCCAAGAGCTCCCGTGCGACCTAGCCTATAGCTTGCGAGCAGGGCGCCTATACCACCAATAATAGCGAGAATAGCGCCAAATCCGAGCCCGATATATCCTAATCCATCGCGGTTCGTTGTACTTAATCTCAAATCTATGCCGGTTAGGTCTAAAGCAACAAGCCCTAATAAAGCAAAGGCAGCCCAAAAGGCCGATTTATGGACAAACTTTCCAAATCTGGTGGTCGCTTCGACCTTATAGCACGCCAGAAATATCGCGCCTAAAGCCCCAAGCGCTGCTCCGCGCGTGGGCGTGGCATAACCAGATAAAATCGATCCTAAAACGGCAATGATCAAAAAGATAGGTGGAAGCATGGCCCGAAAGGACTTCCACAAGAGCGCTTTGACATCGGTGTCTGATGGCCAGTCTTGTGCGGGAGCATCTGCCGGTTTCAGAACCGCCGTAATAAAGATATAAAAGGCATAGAGAGCAACAAGGATCAGGCCTGGTATCAAAGCGCCCGCAAAGAGGTCCCCAACGGAGACAACGGCGTCTGATTGTAGCCCGTGGGTTCTTTGGGCTTCTTGGAATGCGTTTGAAATCTGGTCAGCCAGAATAACCAGAACAATAGAAGGTGGAATAATCTGTCCCAATGTCCCGGACGCCGCAATTGATGCTGAGGCCAGAGACGGAGCGTAGCCACGATTTAACATGGTCGGGAGGGATAACAGCCCCATTGTAACGACGGTTGCGCCAACAATCCCAGTTGAAGCCGCAAGAAGGGCGCCAACAAAGATCACAGATATGCCTAGTCCGCCGCGCATGGGACCAAATAAGGTCCCCATATTTTGCAAGAGGTCCTCGGCTATTCGGGACTTCTCAAGCATAACCCCCATGAAAACAAAGAGGGGGACGGCAATCAGGATCTCACGCGTTATGAGTGGAAAAATTCGCCCCGGCATGGATAGGAGATAAACAGGATCAAATGTGCCCGTAAGCACGCCAATACCTGCAAATAAAAGCGAGGTTCCCGCCAAGGTAAAGGCCACATTATAGCCTGACATCAGCGCGCCACAGACTGATAGGAACATCAGGGCGGCAAGTATCTCAGCGCCACTCATAGCCTGTCTTCCTGACTGGTTTGAAAGAAGGGCGGGACGCCTTTGGGGCGTGCGGGGCGAGCTTGTCCGGATAAACACATGGCGGCGCGCACCGCGATGGCAAAGCCTTGTATAAGCATTGTAAGGGCAAAGAGCGGAATTAAGGTCTTTAAGAGAAATACGCCTTTAATGCCGTCCGCTTCTGTGGAGCCCTCTTGGATTGCCCAAGCGAAGGATACAAAACTCTGAGAATTCCAAATCAGGAGCAAGCAGACGGGCATGAGAAGCAGGTAAAATCCGATCAAATCGACACGCGCTTTGCCAATATCCGTCATGCGCGTGTGGAAAATATCGACCCGGACATGCTGGCCTGCAAGCAGGGTGGCTGCGGCGCCCAGCATAATGATCACGGCTTGAAAATATTTAGCGGATTCGAGCCATTTTGTAGTTGTTACGCCAAAAATCGAGAGCGCAAATACAGACGCCGCAACGGATATGACAAGCAAAGGGAGCAACCATTTGACAATTTCGCCCAAACGAAATGAGACCGCATCTATCAGAAATATAATCTGTTCACTAATGGATATAACTCGTTGTTTTTTATTCATTATCAAATGAATTACGGGCCAGATTAAAATGGGTAAAAAGGCCCAGCCTATCGCCTTGAGGATTGCAGCCGTCACAGGGCTTACAATCCGAGCGCCGCTTCGCGCGCTGCAATATATCGTCCGTCCGACATTTGGGTCCAATAGCGCATCTGGTTGCGGGTCTTGAAATAGCTATCCGCAATTTTACGCGTAGAGGGGTCACTATTGGCGAAATCATCGACGACTTGATCCGCAACTTCGCCTATGCGTTTCAATATTTCTGTATTGAAAAATTGCGGCTCAATACCGTGTTTCGTTTTCAATTCATCAAGGGCTTGCGCATTTTTAAACGTATATTCGCCGATGGCGGCATCATTGGCTGATTTACACGCATAGCTCACCATGGCTTGCTCGCTATCGCTCATATCGTTCCAGACATCGAGATTTATCCCGATCGATAAAGAGGCGCCGGGTTCATGAAAGCCCGGTGAATAATAATAAGGGGCTTCACGATAAAAACCGAGTGCCAGATCATTCCAGGGGCCAACCCATTCTGTTGCATCGATTGATCCAGATTGTAGCGCCTGATAAATCTCGCCCCCGGGGAGCAAAACAGAGGTCGCGCCCAATGCCTTGAGAACCTCTCCGCCTAGGCCCGGCATACGCATACGCAAGCCTTTAAAATCATCTAGACTTTCCATTTTACGTTTAAACCAGCCGCCCGTCTGATGGCCGGTATTGCCGGCTTGAAAGGCTTTGATGTTGAATTTAGCCGAAAGTTCGTCCCAGAGTGCCTGCCCACCGCCAAAATCGATCCAACCCATAATTTCGGCTGCGGTCATGCCCAAAGGGATAGCGGTGAAAAATGAAAAGCCGCGCGATTTGCCTTGCCAATAATATTCGGCCGCATGATACATATCAGCGGCCCCGGTCGAGGTGGCATCAAAACACTCGGTTGCACCAACCAATTCGCCAGCTGCGAAGACTTTTACGTCGATCCGACCTTCACTCATCTCGCGCAGGGCCGCAGCAAAGCGATTTGGCATTTGACCTAGGCCAGGGAAATCTTTGGGCCAACTTGTGGCCATTCTATATTCACGCCTATTTTGCGAGAGATTGGGCGCTGACAAATTATCACTGCGCTTGGATTTAGGTTTTGACTTATCTTGGGGGCGTAGGGCGCCGACAATACCGGCCCCTGTGGCCAAAGCGGCTGCACCCGCAACGATATCGCGACGTTTCACACTCATTTATGGACAAACTTTGGAAGGGGTTTCCATCCAATATGCGTCAAGGTTTCACAGGGCCTAAAACGCGCCTTATACGACATTTTTGGACTGTCCGGCACCCAATAGCCAAGATAGAGATAGTCTGAACCGTCTTGGGCACACATATCGATATGGGTCAAAATCATAAAATTACCGAGTGAACGCTCGGAATGTTCAGGATCAAAAAAACTGTAAACCAAGGACATGCCATCCGTTAGACGATCAATCAGCATGGCTGCGATAAGCGTATCATCCTCAGTTCTAAATTCGGTAATTGAAGTTTCCGAGGCACATTCTTCGGCCATCATCTCATAGCGCTTAAAGTCCATATCGGTCATGCCACCACCGGAATGTCTGGCATTGAGATAGCGACGCAACAAATCGAATTGTTCTTCTGTCGCGATGGCATATTTTGTCGATATCTTTAGGTCGTCATTTTTACGGAAAATGCGCTGCATTGATTTGCTGGGTTTAAAATTGGCGACATCAACGCGGAGGCTTCGACATTCGCGACAGGTCTCGCAGGCTGGTCTATAAATCACATTTTGCGAACGTCTAAAACCGGCATGGGTCAGGTAATTATTCAGGTGAGGGCCATCGAGCGGATCGAGTTGCGTAAATATCTTTCGCTCAAGCCGATCTGGCAAATAGGGGCAGGGTGACGGAATCGTCAAATAAAACTGCAATTGGTTCGGATCGAACGGGTGACTCATATCTCTGTGTTATAGCTGGAAAAAGACGGGCGCAAGTAATGTAAAGGCTATCCATAATAAGAGGATGAGCGGGCCGCCAAAGCGAATGAAGTCGCCAAATTTGTAATGCCCTGGTCCTAGAACAAGCAAATTGGTCTGATATCCAATGGGGGTCGCAAAGCTACAATTAGCGGCAAAGATCACGGTGAGTACCATGGCCATGGGATCAATCCCTGTTTGCGCACCAACCTCCAGAGCAATGGGCGAGAATAAAAGTGCCGCCGCACTATTAGAGATAATATTGGTCATAAAGGCGACGAGCAGAAAGATTGCCCCCAAAAGGATCTGATTTCCAAAGGGCGCAAAGGCAGTCACCACGGCTTCACCAATAAAGGCCGCGCCTCCGGTTTGTTCCAGGGAAAGCCCCATGGCAAAAGCCGCTCCAATCAAGAGGAAAATGCGCATATCAAGGGCGCGAACGGCTTGGCGTATATTCAAGCACCCTGTCGCGATCATGCCTAAAGCGCCACCCAGAGCCGCAATTTCAATCGGCAAGATAGAGGTCGCGGCCAAGGCAATTGTGCCAATAAAAATCATACGCGCGAGTACGGATTTTCTGATATCCGGCAATTCAACCATGGACCAATCGAGCAAAAGCAAGTCCCGATCATTGCGAAGGGCGCGCATATCTTTGTCATATCCAAATAAGAGGAGCACGTCGCCCGCCTCAAGACGTATGTCGAGCATTCTTTTACGGATCATGCGTGAGCGTCGCTGAATACCCAAGACAAGTGTGCCTGTCTGACGGCGAAAGCCAATTTGTTCTATATTGCGCCCAATCATACGAGAACCCGGCGCGATCACGGCTTCTGAAATCACAATTGTATCGGCGCTGACATCGCCACCATTATTAAAACCTGCAATATCAAGCATGCCTTTGAGATATTCTGGCTGGGAGGAGAGCAATTTTGACAAGCTTTTTCGGGTCGCAGCAACAATCAGAATATCTCCAACTTCGAGTGGGTCTTCAAAGGGTGGCAGTTTAGACGCCTCTCCACGCTGGATCATCCGGACGGTCACGTCCCGCAAGCTCGGAAACAGGCCTGCGACGGGTTTTGCGCCAATCAGAGGATGGTTTTGGGTGACACGGATTTGGGCAATATATTGATGTCCCTTGGCGCTAATCTCTTTTTCCAGCCCTTCATGCTGGGGCAAAAGGATAGGAGACATGGTGATAATATAGATGGCCCCAATCGCGGCCAGCACCATGCCCGGTACAAATTGCGTGAAAAAGGAAAGCTCAAACTCGGTTGTGCGCACCAAAACATCATTCACGAGAAGGTTGGTGGAGGACCCAATCAATGTGGTCATGCCAGCCAGGATCGAAATAAAGGAAAGCGGCATCATAAACCGCGAGGCTTTGGTCCCAAGACGTGCCGCCATAGCGGCCATGACGGGAATAAACATGACCACAACAGGCGTATTATTCATGAACATGGAGACGGCAAAGGCGATGCCAAAAACCACGAAAAGCGTCATGCGCGGTGATTTATCCAGTGAGGCATTGATTTTGACAATGGGCCCTTCAAGTGCGCCTGTATGGAACATACCTTGACCAACCACGAGCAAGGCCATGATTGTGACCAAAGCAGGGGCTGCAAACCCTGACAGTAAAACACCGGAGTCAACCGTGCTTTTGACCCCAAAAATATGGAAAAACAGCATGAGGGCGACAATAATGCCAACACTGATCGCTTCGATCGTGAAGGTCTCACGAATATAGAACCAGACACCGACTGCAACGATCGCAAATACGGCCCACATCTGCCAGATTTCTGGGAGTGTCGTCATAATTGGATTTTGGTCACCTTTTCTTGCTCAAAACAACTTGTCTTAGATACCTTACACGGCATAGTCAGGCGTAACACAAGACAAGAGTTGGAATTTCCATGGCAAAAACTGCATTCCTCGGATTGGGCGTGATGGGATATCCTATGGCAGGGCATTTGGTTCAGGCAGGCCATAAGGTGCACGTATGGAACCGAACAGGATCAGTGGTCGAAAAATGGGACGCCGAACATACCGGATCTGGTCATGATAATATCAGCGCTGCCGTTAAAGATGCGGATGTGGTGATGATGTGTGTGGGCCAAGATGCCGATGTCCTAGCGGTTGCGCAAAAGGCCATCCCGTCAATGCGCCCAGGGACCATACTGGTTGATCATACGACGGCGTCAGATGGATGTGCGCGTGAGGTCGCCGAGATGTGCGGCGTTAAAAATATTGGATTTGTCGACGCGCCAATTTCGGGTGGTGAGTCTGGTGCCATTAATGGGCAATTGACTGTCATGTGCGGCGGAGAACCAGATGATTTCAATCGGGCAGAGCCAATCATTCAATCCTATGCCAAAGCCGTCAAATTAATGGGCCCGGTTGGGGCAGGACAATTGACGAAAATGGTGAATCAGATTTGCATTGCAGGCTTGTTACAAGGCTTGTCAGAGGCCGTATATTTCGCACAATCAGCCGACTTGGACATGGAAGAGGTTGTGGGCGCGATTGGAAAAGGGGCTGCGCAAAGCTGGCAAATGGATAATCGGGCCACAACGATGGCAAAAGACGAATATGAATTTGGCTTTGCCGTTGATTGGATGCGCAAAGATCTGGGGATTGTTCTAGACACCGCCAAAGCCCTAAACATCGATCTACCGGTTACAACACTTGTCGATGGTTATTACAAAGATGTTCAAGATATTGGCGGAAACCGTTGGGATACATCAAGTTTATTGGCACGGCTAAAGACGAAAACTTAAGTTTTCGCTGTAAGCTTTGCCGCAATATCATGGGCGGCATAGGTCAATATCCCGTCACAGCCTGCACGTTTAAAGCTGATCAAGCTCTCCATCATGATACGGTCATAATCGAGCCAACCATTTGCGCCAGCCGCTTTCATCATGGCATATTCGCCAGAGACCTGAAAAGCGAAGGTCGGGACAAGAAAATCTGATTTAACGGCGGAGATCACATCCAAATACGGCATGCCAGGTTTGATCATAATCATATCAGCGCCTTCAGACAGGTCGAGTTCAACTTCGCGCATCGCAATATCTATATTGGCCGGGTTCATTTGATAGGTTCGTTTGTCACCTTTTAACGCCGCGGAGGTCCCAATCGCATCCCGGTAGGGGCCATAAAATCCAGAGGCGAATTTGGCTGCATAGGACATAATTGCGATCTCACTATGCCCTGCATCGTCCAAAGCATCCCGCACCGCACCAATCCGGCCATCCATCATATCCGACGGTGCGACAATATCGGCGCCAGACTCGGCCAGCATCACAGCCACTTTGTTCAGCATCACAACCGTCGGGTCATTGAGGATGTCATCGCCTCCCATCAAGCCGTCATGGCCATGGGAGGTATAGGGATCGAGTGCCACGTCAACAATAACGCCAATATTGGGGACGGCTTTTTTAATCGCCCGAACCGCTTCGGGTACAATCCCGTCGGGATTCGCAGCTTCCGCCGCATCTTCGCTCTTAAATTTGTCCGATATATTGGGAAAAATGGCGAGGGCCGGTATGCCGAGGTCCGCCGCTTTTTGGGCCTCTTCGACAAGGGCTGTAACGCTAAGACGTTGCACGCCGGGCAGGCTCGGCACATCGACGCGGTCCAGTCCAGAATCAGAGACAATCGCCGTCCAAATCAAGTCGCTAACATCGAGACGCGTTTCGGCAACAAGCCGACGCATCCAGCCTGTTTTACGAAGGCGTCTTAGGCGCATTTGCGGGTAGCCAGCCATGATTAACTCCAGATTAGCAATAAATTGTCACATAGACAGAGTTTTCAGTCTTTTCCATTGGAATTTGACGTATATTAGGCTATATTAACTGTGGCGCAAAAAAGAGATTGAATAAACCATGTCAGATCAAAAATTCAGGCGCGCATTTGAAACAGCCGTCGAGACGGTTCGTGAAGAAGGCCGCTATCGTATATTTCGCGATATTCGCCGCAAGGCTGGGGCTTTCCCACGTGCGACTTGGTTCAAGGATAATCAGACCGAGCAAGACATCACCGTATGGTGCTCAAATGACTATCTTGGCATGGGGCAAAACCCCTGTGTGGTAGAAGCCGTAAAGTCTGCCGTTGATAAGGCCGGAACAGGGTCTGGTGGGACAAGAAACATTTCTGGAACAACACGTTACCATGTTCAGCTCGAGCATGAACTAGCCGAGCTTCATGCAAAAGACGCGGCCCTTGTGCTGACATCTGGCTATGTCGCCAATGAAGCCACATTGGGCGTGATGAGTAAAATTCTCCCGGGGCTTGTCATCTTGTCTGATGAAATGAACCATGCCTCCATGATATCTGGCATTCAGCGTGCGCGCTGTGAAAAGCGGATTTTCAAACATAATGATTTGGCGGACCTTGAGGCCAAGCTCAAAGATATCCCACAAGACACACCAAAATTGATCGCCTTTGAGTCGGTCTATTCTATGGATGCCGATATCGCGCCGATCAAAGAGATTTGTGATTTGGCCGATAAATATAACGCCTTGACCTATATTGATGAGGTCCACGCCGTCGGCATGTATGGCCCGACAGGCGGCGGTGTGTGTGAGGCGAGGGGTCTGATGGACCGTATCGACATCATTCAAGGCACGCTCGCCAAAGCTTACGGCATGGTCGGCGGTTATATTGCAGCGGATGACATCATTATTGATGCCGTTCGGTCCATGGCATCCGGCTTTATCTTTACGACATCAATTCCGCCGTCAACGGCGGCTGGCGCATTACGTTCGGTTAAAATCTTGAAGGTCACGCCAGAAAAGCGCGTCTCACAACAAGAACGTGCCGCGACGCTCAAAAGCCGGTTACGTGCGGGCGGTTATGACTTTATCGATGGGGAGACCCATATCGTCCCGCTTATGGTGCGTGATCCTATCAAATGTCAGGCCATTTCCGATCGCCTGATCGAGGATTTTGGGATCTATGCCCAACCGATCAATTTCCCGACTGTACCGCGTGGTACAGAACGTCTTAGATTTACGCCGGGACCGTTCCATACAGATGAAATGATCGATGACCTTATGTCTGCCTTGGATGTTGTCTGGAAAGAATTTGGCCTCAATCGGGTTAAGGTCGCTTAGTGCAATTTGCGAAAGTGAAGGAATTCACAACTCTTACAGCCAAGCCATTGCGAAAATTGTCAAAATTTCTTATCGCCCTTGCGAAACAGACCTATGGAGAGTCGCATGACTGTCGCCGCTAATGATCAGGGTTTTGCCCATCTTGCTAATTACTTCACAGAGTCGCTGAAAGACCGCGATCCCGATCTCTATGCCAGTATGGAAGCCGAGCTTCACCGTCAGCAACATGAGATCGAACTCATCGCGTCTGAAAATATTGTCTCTCAGGCCGTGCTAGAGGCCCAAGGCTCGGTCCTGACCAATAAATATGCCGAAGGTTATCCGGGCAAACGCTATTATGGCGGATGTGAACATGTTGATGCGGCGGAAAACCTCGCCATTGAGCGCGCGTGTAAAATCTTTGGTGTCGGCTTTGCCAATGTTCAACCCAATTCAGGCTCACAAGCCAACCAAGGCGTATTCCTCGCTTTATTAAAGCCGGGTGACACAATCCTGGGTATGGATCTGGCCGCAGGTGGGCATCTAACTCATGGCGCGCCGCCCAATATGTCGGGCAAATGGTTTAATGCGGTGACCTATGGTGTGCGCCGTGAGGATCACTTGATTGATTATGATCAGGTCGAAGCCTTGGCTAAAGAACATAAGCCAAAATTGATTATATGTGGGGGTTCTGCCTATCCGCGTCAGATTGATTTCAAACGATTCCGCGAAATTGCCGATATGGTTGGCGCCTATCTCCATTGCGATATGGCGCATTTTGCAGGGCTCGTGGCGGGCGGCACACATCCATCGCCATTCCCACATGCCCATATTGCCACAACGACCACACATAAAACACTGCGCGGTCCACGCGGCGGCATGATCCTTACAGATGATGCAAAACTTGCCAAGAAAATCAATTCAGCGATTTTCCCAGG
>CAYRMO010000047.1:0-20146 GCA_964425355.1 uncultured Algimonas sp.
CTCAACTCGGCCTTCAATCGCTTGATCTCCGCAACATCCGCTGATCCTGCAGACCTATCTGACTTATCGCCATACCGCTTCACCCAATCATAAAGCGACTTCGTACTAACGCCAAGCCGCCCGGCAACCGATGTCACGCTATGCCCCTTATCTGTAACCTGCGCTACCGCCCCTAATTTAAACTCTTCCGTATATCGAATACGCTTGCCCATGAGACACTCTCCTTGCTTCCAGTTTTACCTTACAGGGTGTCTACAAAGCTAGGGGCACATCACTTGTCCAGTCTTCGTTTAGATGCCGATGACGAGACTTGTTTTTCAAAGGTGTGTCTCGCCTTTTTAGGTTTGTCGTTACTTCATTTTTGATGCCATCTCAAATTCAAAGCCGTAAATAAACGTCCCGAAACATCCGTCAGGCCGGGTGATCCGGCGTGTCTTCCTCCAATTCAATCAACACGGCATCCCCTGTCACCAGCGCATCGACGCTGATATTGACCTTGGCCACCATACCATCACGCGGTGCTTCGAGTGTGGTTTCCATTTTCATGGCTTCCATAACGACCATCGGATCACCGGCTTTGACGGTATCTCCAACACTAACATTTACGGAAATAATGCGACCTTGCATAGGGGCGGTGACGCTGTTTCCGCCGCCTGAGGCGTCGTTTCCATCCGCGATATTTTCACTGAGGTAGGCCAGCCCGTCTACGAATATGACCTCGCCTTGCGCGAGTGTATAACGGGCCGTATTTTTACTTATCTTTGCAGGGTCAGGCGTCAGGGAAAGCGCGGTGGGGTCGCCGCCAATGCGTCGATAAAAATGGCTGCGGTTCGCCTGGTTTAGTCGCCAGCCTGCAGGGCTATTAAAGGGCGTGTTTGTGTTGTCGGATTTAGCGTTTAAAACGTTAGATATACTGTCTAAGTCTTTTGAAAGACTATCTTTTTCTAACAGTGTGTCCGCATTTTGGGTAATAAAATGCGTTGAAACATGTCCATCCTGAAAATCTTTATGTGCCAGACAAGCCGCCATAAAGCGCGCATTGGTTTTAATTGGGAAGACATGGGTATTGCGGCAGGCCGTCTCTAAGGCTTTGATTGCCGAGAGACGGTCATCTTTATGGATAATTATTTTAGAAATCATCGGATCATAAAAGATCGAAACTTCGCCGCCTTCTTCGACGCCCGTGTCAATTCTTGCGCTCTCGGATAGGCGTAAAATTTGTAGGGGGCCAACAGAGGGCAAGAAATCATCCTGTGGGTCTTCGGCATAGAGTCTGGCCTCAATAGCATGACCTTGCATTTTAATCGAAGATTGATCCGGTAGGGCCTCACCATTGGCGACACGGATCTGCCATTCCACCAGATCCAGCCCGGTGATTTCCTCGGTTACGGGATGTTCGACCTGAAGGCGCGTATTCATTTCCATGAACCAGAAGCCATCCGGTTTTAAGCCGTCTGACCCATCGACAATAAATTCTACTGTACCTGCGCCGACATAATTTACGGCACGGGCAGCTTCTGTCGCAGCCTTTGTGATTGCCGCACGGACCTCGGAGGTCATGCCGGGGGCAGGGGCTTCTTCGATAACTTTTTGATGGCGTCTTTGCAGCGAGCAATCCCGTTCAAACAGGTGAATTATATTGCCACGGGTGTCACCGAATATTTGAACTTCGATGTGTCGGGGGGATGAAATATATTTTTCGATCAAGACGCGATCATCGCCAAAGCTTGAACTGGCTTCGCGCTGGCAGCTTTCAAGCGCCGAAAGGAAGTCTTTTTTGTTTTCAACTTTGCGCATGCCTTTGCCGCCACCGCCAGCAACGGCTTTGATGAGGACGGGATAGCCAATCTTATCGGCATGGCCTTTTAAGACCTCCGGGTCTTGATCTTCGCCGTGATAGCCGGGTGTGACGGGTACGCCGGCATCAGACATAAGCTTTTTGGCGGCGTCTTTGAGGCCCATGGCCTCCATGCTTTCTGGGCGAGGACCCATAAAAATTATGCCAGCTTTGTCACAAGCGCGAACAAAATCGGGGTTTTCGGACAAAAAACCATAGCCAGGATGGACGGCATCCGCTTTGGTTTCACGGCAGGCCTCGATGATTTTCTCAATGACCAGATAGCTTTCCGCCGCCGGGCTGGCACCAATGTAATAGCTTTCATCGGCTTGTTTGACATGCGGGGCAAACCGATCTGCGTCTGAATAGACGGCAACGGTTTTAACGCCCATTTTTCTGGCCGTGCGTATGACGCGGCAGGCAATTTCTCCGCGATTGGCGATCAGTATTTTTGTAATATTTCCCATGATCTGCCCCTACATCCGGAACACGCCAAAGCGTGTCTCCTGTTTCGGGGCATTGGCTGCCATTTCCAGTCCAAGTCCGATGACGGTCCGCGTATCCGTTGGCGCAATCACACCGTCATCCCAAAGACGCGCAGACGCATAATAGGGATGACCTTCGCGTTCGAACCGTTCACGGATGGGCGCTTTAAAGGCTTCGCGCTCCGCGTCCGTCCAATTGGCGGCATTACGGTTGACTGTGGCCAGCACGCTGGCGGCTTGTTCGCCGCCCATGATGGAGATGCGCGCATTGGGCCACATAAATAAGAGGTTTGGATCATAGGCCCGTCCGCACATGCCGTAATTGCCCGCACCATAAGAGCCGCCAACCAGGACGGTGAATTTAGGTACATTGGCGCAAGAGACGGCTGTTACCATTTTGGCGCCGTTCTTGGCGATCCCACCGGCTTCAGCCGCAGAGCCGACCATAAAGCCTGTGATATTTTGCAAGAAGAGAAGCGGGATTTGGCGTTGCGCGCAAAGCTCGACAAAATGCGCGCCTTTGAGCGCACTCTCAGAGAAGAGAACGCCATTATTACCTAATATGCCGACTGGATAGCCGTGAATTTTCGCAAAGCCGCAGACCAGCGTCTCGCCATAGAGTTTTTTAAACTCGTCAAATTTAGACCCGTCCACAATCCGCGCAATGAGTTCACGCACATCATAGGGCTGACGCGCATCTTCGGGGATCAGGCCGTTAAGTTCAGAGATATCATAGGCCGGCGGAAGGAAGGGTTCCGGTGTCATGAATTTCTCTATTGGTGGGAAGGTCGCTACAATATTGCGCGCGATCTCCAGCGCATGGGCATCATCTTCGGCCAGGTGATCAACAACGCCAGAGGTTTTGGCGTGGAGTGCGCCACCGCCTAGGCTTTCGGCGTCAATATCTTCGCCTGTCGCCGCTTTGACGAGAGGTGGTCCCGCGAGGAAGATCGTGCCCTGATCCCGTACAATGATACTTTCATCGGCCATGGCCGGGACATAGGCCCCGCCTGCCGTACAGCTTCCCATAACAACCGCAATTTGCGGAATACCCATGGCGCTCATCGTTGCCTGGTTGTAAAAGGCGCGGCCAAAATGATCTTTGTCCGGGAATATCTCGGCCTGATTGGGCAGGTTGCCGCCGCCACTATCGACGAGGTAAATACAGGGTAGGCGGTTTTTGCGCGCAATTTCCTGAGCACGAGCCTGCTTCTTACATGTAAGTGGGTAATAGGTGCCGCCTTTAACCGTGGCATCATTGCAGATGATCATGACTTCGCGGCCAGACACACGGCCAATACCTGTGATTAAGCCGGCCGCCGGAATGTCGTCCTCGTAACATTCAAAAGCCGCGAGTTGGGAGAGTTCCAAAAACGGCGTGCCCGGATCGAGTAAGCGTTCCACCCGTTCACGCGGTAGAAGCTTTCCGCGCGCCAGATGTTTTTCACGCGCCCGCTCAGACCCACCTTCGCATATTTTGGCGATCTTTTCATGCAGGTCTGACACCAGGCCTTCCATATGGGCCGAATTGGCGTGGAAGGCCGTCGAATTTGTATCGAGTTTAGATTTGATCATTCTATATCCGTCATAAATTTGACACATGTGTAAAATTATTTTACTCTTGTGTCAAATTTATTGAGAGACCAGAGTTAAGAGATCGTATTGAATGACCGCACTTAGTACTGTGAAAGAGCCTTTTGATCGGGACCGACAATTCTCGGCCAAGCGGAGGTCTGTGATCTTGGCAGCAGCGCAGGCGTTTCGGCGTCAAGGCTATCATAATACGAATATGGCGGCGATAGCGAAGGCGCTCGATTTGACCCGGCCCGCCCTTTATTATTACGTCAAAAATAAGGAAGAGATTCTCTACGAATCCCATTTGATCGCCTATGATGCGATGGATGACGTTCTTATTAGGCATAGTAAGGCGAAAGGGTGGGCTTTGGATCAGTTGGAAGAGATTTTTCGGGATTTCGTTTTGCTTTTGACCGAATCCGGTGTTTCACTTTTAACCGATGTTGGCAGCCTGACAGCGGCGTGGAAATCCGACGTGTTAGAGCGTCGGCAGAAAATTCAGGGTCACGTACAGAACTGGGTCGAACGCGGTCAAAAAGATGGATCTATCCGGGGCGGAGATCCATCTATCCTAGTGTTTTTCTTTATGGGCGCGCTCAACTGGTTGAATGCCTGGTATGATCCGTCAGGCAAAGTGCCTGGTCCCGAAATTGCCGAAAGCTTTGCCGTACAAATGAAAAACGGCCTCGCGTCGGATAATAAGAAATAGAGGTAGGTCATGTCCTTACGAAATAGTCGTGCATTTAATTTTGGTCTTGATCCAGACATTGAAGATATCCGGGATATGGTCCGTCGCTGGACCGATGATCGTCTCGCTCCAATGGCAGGCGATATTGACCAGAATAATGAATTCCCAAGAGAGCTTTGGCCAGAAATGGGAGAGCTTGGTCTGTTAGGTATTACAGCCGGCGAAGCTTATGGCGGAACAGGCTTGGGATATCTTGCACATACGGTTGTGATGGAAGAAATATCGCGGGGCTCTGGCTCTATTGGTCTGTCTTATGGGGCGCATTCAAATCTTTGCGTCAACCAGATCGACAAAAATGGCACGGAAGCCCAAAAAGAAAAATATCTGCCTAAACTTTGTAGCGGCGAACATCTTGGCGCACTTGCCATGTCAGAGCCCGGGGCGGGATCAGATGTCGTCTCCATGAAATTGCGGGCCGAGAAAAAAGGGGATCGCTATATCTTAAACGGGAATAAGATGTGGATTACAAATGGTCCAACGGCGGATGTTTTGGTGGTCTATGCCAAGACAGCCCCTGAGAAAAACTCACGCGGCATTACGGCGTTCTTAATTGAAAAAGACTTTAAGGGATTTTCAACGGCGCAAAAACTGGACAAGTTAGGCATGCGCGGGTCCGATACAGGCGAGTTGGTTTTTGAGGATTGTGAAGTGCCCGAAGAAAATGTGTTGGGCGAGCTCAATTCAGGCGTTGCCGTTTTGATGAGCGGTCTTGATTATGAGCGGACCGTGCTTGCGGGTGGGCCCTTGGGCCTCATGCAAAACGCCATGGATATCGTCATGCCCTATATTCACGAGCGCAAACAATTCGGAAAATCTATTGGCGAGTTCCAACTCGTCCAAGGCAAGGTTGCCGATATGTATACGACAATGAATGCCTGTAAGGCCTATGTCTATGCCGTAGCAGGAGCTTGCGATCGCGGAGAGACGACCCGCGAGGATGCGGCGGGTTGTATTCTTTATGCGGCCGAAAAGGCGACACAAGTTGCTCTAGATGCGATCCAGCTTTTGGGCGGAAATGGCTATATCAATGAATATCCAACAGGGCGTATCCTGCGCGATGCCAAGCTCTATGAAATCGGCGCAGGGACTAGTGAAATCCGACGCATGTTGATAGGCCGTGAGTTGTTTTCTGCTGGTCTTTAGGGCTCGGGCAGTATTGTCGCTTAATCCGCACACATGCGTTAGGCCCCGGATCAAGTCCGGGGTGACAGGGAGAGCGCCGTCTTTTTTATCATCTCGGAACAAGCGCTGTGGCGCCAATCCTCTTCGTCCTGACCCCCTCCGCCCCTTCGGGGCACCTCCCCAAAGGGGTGGAGGAAATGCCATGTGACGTCTCCTCCACCGCTCTGCGGGGGAGGTGGCCCATAGGGTCGGAGGGGGCTTAGATGCGGGACCTGTCCTATGAGTATTGTCGTATGATCAGCACGCACACGATGGGCCCCGGATCAAGCCTGGTGTGACAATTTGGAGAACCTCAATCCGCACCCAAATGTAAAAACGTAAACGACTTCAACGCTTTTATCTTTGCAAGGGGCGCCACGGATTGGTGATAGGAAAACCAGAATTGACGTTTGATTAAAACTTTCTCTGGTAGAATTTTGACGAAATTTGGTCCGGCTAGAAAGTCAGGCAAAATTGCTATGCCAGCTCCGTTTTCGACGAGGTTTTTTTGAGCGATAATAGATGTGCTTCTGATGATGGGGCGGCATTTTGGGAGCGTTTTTTCAAAATATCGCAATTGATCAGAATATATCAGATCATCGACATAATCGATAAATGTAAAATTGTTCAGATCTCGAATAGATCGAACCTCGTCGAAATCTCTGAGGTGATCTTTATGGGCGTATAAATGCAAATTATAGGACCGCAATAATTTTGAAACGATATGTTTGGATTTCGGGCGGGATAAGCCGATTGCGACATCGGCTTCGCGTTTAGACAGGCTTAGAAAGCCACTACCTGCCACAAGGTCAATTTCAATATTGGGATATTCAGCGTTAAATTTCCCAAGGAGGGGGGCGAAAATTGTGGACCCAAACCCTTCAGCAACACTGATGCGGATTGTGCCGCTGGGCGTGTTTGAAAGATCATCACTGGGACGGTTTATTTTGTGAAATCCGGCCTCTATCTGTTCAGACGTCGTCAGAAGGGCTTCGCCTCTAGCGGTTAACCTATGTCCCGTGCGCAAACGCTCAAACAGGGTTTGCCCGATATCATCCTCTAAGCGTTTAATACGTCTGGATATCGTCGTTATATCCATTTTTAATTCACTGGCCGCATTAGCGAGTTTTTTTCGACGCGCGACTGTCAGGAATATTTTGAGGTCGTCCCAATTCATTTTTTAATCTGCATAAATACAAGTCATATATGCAATATATCCTATTTACCTGCAAAAAAACAATGTTTAAATTTCAGGTAATCATAATAACAATGCTATATATCAAGGACGGGATCATGAAACAGATAGGCCATTATATTGACGGGGAAAATGTCCCCGGATCGTCAGCGCGCGCCTCTGATATATTTAACCCGAATACGGGTAAGGTTCAGGCCCAAGTCAATTTGGCGGGCGCTAAAGATATCGAAGCTGCGATTGCCTCAGCAGAAGCCGCGCAAAAAGACTGGTTGAAGATCAATCCACAACGTCGAGCGCGGATCATGTTTGCCTATAAGGAAATCTTGCAAGCCAATATTGATGATCTGGCAGAGCTTTTGTCAAAAGAACATGGGAAGGTTTTGGCCGATAGTCGCGGCGACGTTATGCGCGGTATTGATGTTATCGAATTTGCCTGCGGTATTCCACATACGCAAAAAGGCGAGCATACTTATGGTGCTGGACCAGAAATCGATGTTTATTCCATGCGTAAGCCTTTGGGCGTTGTCGCCGGTATTACGCCTTTTAATTTCCCAGCCATGATCCCGTGTTGGATGTTTGGGATGGCGATTGCGACGGGCAATGCCTGTATCATCAAGCCGTCTGAAAAAGATCCAAGCGTGCCGATGCGACTGGCTGAACTCTTTGTCGAGGCGGGCGGTCCTAAGGGGCTTTTAAATGTGGTCAATGGCGACAAAGAGGCCGTTGATGCGCTTATCCAACATCCAGTTATCAAAGCCGTTAGCTTTGTCGGTTCATCTGATATCGCCCATTATGTGTTCTCGGAAGCCGCCAAATATGGCAAGCGGGCGCAATGTATGGGCGGTGCGAAAAATCACGGTATCATCATGCCGGACGCTAATATGGACCAAGCCGTTAAAGATATTATTGGTGCGGCTTACGGCTCAGCCGGAGAGCGCTGTATGGCCCTGCCGGTTGTTGTGCCTGTCGGTAAAGATACGGCGGACCGGTTCCTCGAAAAAGTTATTCCTGCGATCAATGCGCTTAAGATCGGCACGTCGACGGATCCCGATGCGGATTATGGTCCGGTCGTCACAGGCGCGCATAAGAAAAAAGTTCTCAGCATGATCGACACCGCCGTCGAAGAGGGCGCCGAGGTTCTGGTTGATGGCCGTGATTTTGCGCTACAGGGCTATGAGGATGGGTTCTTTATAGGACCGACATTGCTGGATAATGTGACGCCGGATATGACGACATATGTCGACGAAATTTTCGGACCTGTCCTGCAGATCGTTCGCGCCGAAACCTTTGAAGAGGCCGTGGCGCTCCCAAGTGAGCATCAATATGGCAATGGCGTTGCGATCTTTACACAAAATGGACGCGCGGCCCGCGAATTTGCGGACCGCGTCGAAGTCGGCATGGTCGGGATCAATGTCCCAATCCCTGTTCCGGTCAGCTATCACAGCTTTGGCGGTTGGAAGCGCTCAGCCTTTGGCGATATCAACCAATACGGCATGGAAGGCGTTCGCTTCTATACCAAGACCAAAACCATCACCCAAAGATGGCCAGAGGGCGAAACCGAGGATAGCGCCTTTATCATTCCGACGTTTTAGTTTGTGGGAATATATGTTCAGACATATGCCGCTCGTCCAAAGAAGAAGTTTTTTGCGAAACCGCTGGAAGTGCGAATTGTTAATTCTGCGAGGGCTTGGTCGACGGAAAAGGGCTTGAGTGCACTTTTCCATGTTTTTGAGGTTAGTCCGTCAATCGTAAAATTTACGTTTTATCCCTTGAATGAGCCATTAGTCTTCGAGATATCCGAGGGTCAGGTGTCTATCGGATTGAAAACATCGGCTGTTGGGGCTGGCTATCACGCAGCCTTCATTGATTTGTGCGACCACCTTGGGGATGATTTGGGTCTTGATTGGCAATGGCAATTGTCAGGAAATCAATCTGGCGATGAAACAGAATATGCGGTTCGTCGCGACTTCGAAAATTTGCGCGATCAACACGTAGATCAAATAAAGGGAATTGCAAATTTTATCCTGGATAATGAGAACATATGGGGCGGCATCGTTAATTGTTCGACCGTATTAATCCATGATCAGGAAGATATAATCGGACCGAGAGGGTATTTGTCACGTCCCTTGCTGGAATCTTATTCGCTAAATGATAGCAAAGCTTTTTTAGAAATTCAAAATAAGCTGTTATTGTGGAATGACAGAGAGACAAATGTCACATTTTGGAACGCTCTTTTGGAAGGGCTTTTTTGGTGTGAGTATCCTTGGAGACCTTTCGTAAATGCTTATGAAGGTTATATTGAAAGTTGTATCGCGGCTGCCATTAAAAATGGTGATGGGTCAACGCATTCGAATGAACTATCAGACGCTGTGAGGTCATTCAGAAATACTCAATCTGGCGAAACTGAATATTTAAAACCAGGAATTGGATATTTGAAGAAAAGATTACGGCGTAATCTCACGGGCCATTGGTTATGTCATGTGCCGGGATATCTAATTGAGAGTTGGGATGAAGAAAGCAGCACAGTAGAATTTTGCTATAATGGGCTGGAGCTGCGAGGGTCTTCAATGACTATCTCATATACCGAGGGTCAAGATGAAACTCTATCATGGCCAGATACTCTTGAAAATTCTGAAGAGAAAATTGGCGATGGGTTTGTCTATAAATTGCCAAGTGAAATTGATAGGCATGATGATGATTCTTTATTTGGGCTAGGTATTGGTATCGGACCAAAGGTTGATGATCAAAGGTCGATGGTTATGTTTTCTGTTACAGGAACGTCACCGGAAATTGTTCGGGCTGAACTCGAAGAGCAGTTTAGATCCGGTATTCGATATTTAGAAAGCAAATAAATGCATTTCCAACACACAGAAGAACAGGTCATGATCCAGGATATGGCGCGTCAGTTTTCCGATAAGGAACTCGCGCCCAATGCCGAGAAATGGGATCATGAGAAATTCCTGGATCGATCCGTTTTTACTAAAGCCGCTGAGCTAGGCTTTATGGGGATTTATACCAGCGACACATATGGTGGCACGGCTTTAACGCGGCTGGATAGCGCGCTTGTGTTTGAACAGCTCGCACGGGGGGATGTGTCTCATACGGCCATGATGACGATCCATAATATGGCGACCTGGATGATTGATCGTTATGGATCAGAGGAGCTTCGCGCGCGTTATATTCCCAAACTTGTCACGTCGGAATTAATTGCCAGCTATTGTCTCACAGAACCGGGGGCCGGGTCTGATGCAGCTTCGCTGTCGACCAAGGCGGTTCGTGATGGCGATGACTATGTTCTAACAGGCACCAAGACCTTTATCTCGGGGGCGAGCTGGTCCGATATTTATCTGGTCATGGCACGGACCTCTGACGACGGGGCGCGTGGCGTCTCAGCCTTTGTCATTGAAAAAGGCACGTCAGGGCTTTCCTTTGGCGCCGTAGAGCGAAAAATGGGGTGGAACGCCCAACCAACCGCTCAGGTCATAATGGAAGATTGCCGAATTCCGGCGGCAAACCGGATTGGCGATGAAGGTGATGGATTTAAATTTGCTATGTCGGGTCTGGATGGCGGCCGGATCAATATAGGCTGTTGTTCTCTGGGTGGTGCGCAAGCGGCCCTGGATGCTGCCATGCAATATACCGGGGAACGCTCTCAATTTGGAAAGCAGATTTCGGCCTTTCAAAATACGCAATTTAAGCTGGCCGATATGGCGACCGAGCTCGAAGCCTCGCGCCTTATGCTTTACCGCGCGGCCAACCTTTTGGATCAACAGGACCCGGGGGCGACAATGGCCTGTGCCATGGCCAAGCGTTTCTCGACGGATATGGCCAGCAAGATCGCCAATGACGCGCTACAGCTCCATGGGGGTTATGGTTATCTATCGGAATATGGGATCGAGCGGATTGTACGCGACCTTCGCGTGCATCAAATCCTGGAAGGCACAAATGAAATTATGAGGGTCATAATTTCACGCGCCATGATGCGACCCTCTAATCGGTAATGGGCAAACCGCTAAATCAATGAATTAAGTTTAGGAGAGGCCAGATGAAAAAAATAGCCTTTATCGGATTGGGAAATATGGGGATTGGCATGGCCGCCAATCTGGCCAAAGCCGGACATGAAGTCCGGGCGCTGGATATTTCCAAAGAGGCCGTTGCGCGCGCTGCTGAGGCAGGCTGTATCGGCGCGGAGACAAGCAAAGATGCCGTGAGTGGCGCAGATATCGTGATTTCAATGTTGCCATCGGGTCGACATTCCAGGCTTGTCTATGCGGATGAAGGCGGGGTCTTTGATCACGCGACAAAAGGCGCGCTTTTCCTAGATTGTTCGACCATTGATGTGGCGACAGCGCGTGACCTGATTTCTCAAGCCAAAGACAAAGGGTTTTCAATGATGGACGCGCCTGTCTCGGGCGGTGTTGGCGGCGCAGCGGCTGGCACTTTGACCTTTATGTGCGGCGGCACGGAAACTGCCTATGCGCAGGCAAAACCCATTCTGGATATTATGGGCAAAAACATTTTCCATGCGGGCGAGGCGGGAAATGGCCAAGTCGCAAAAATCGCCAATAATATGTTGCTCGCCATCCATATGATCGGAACCTGCGAAGCCTTTAATCTGGCCGAAAAGCTGGGCCTGGACGCGCAGACGTTTTACGATATTTCCAGTACAGCCAGCGGACAGAACTGGTCCATGACCAGCTATTGCCCGGCTCCGGGCCCCGTGCCAAGCGCGCCGTCAAATAATGATTATAAGGCTGGTTTTACCGCTAATATGATGCTCAAAGACCTGCGTCTCGCCCAAGAAGCTGCGACGTTTTCCCGTGCTCCAATCCCATTAGGTACACAATCGGAAGCGCTTTATTCTCTGATTGAAGCGTCGGGGAATGGTGAGATCGATTTTTCAGGCATTATGAAACTGATAAAAGGTGCGCTATAAAGTGCCAAAGGCGAGAGCGTCATGGAGATTGAAAGTGATTAAAGATTTTGAATTGGGTCCAATGAACCATGTTGGCGTTGCTGTGCCGGATGTCGTCAAAGCAGCCGAGCATTACCGGACCGTTTTTGGTGTCACAGATATATCAGACATGATTGTCCTGCCAGAACAGGGTGTGAAAGTGATTTTTGTCAATGCGCCCACAGGTCAGATCGAATTGATTGAGCCCTATGATGAAAGCTCCACAATCACTAAATTTCTGGCGAAAAACCCAATGGGCGGACAGCACCATCTTTGTTTTGAAGTTGCAGATATTCATGCGGCAAAAGCCAATATGGAAAGCAAAGGGATCAGAGTTCTAAATGAACCTCGTATTGGTGCCCATGGCACGCCGATAATTTTCTTACACCCAAAGGATATGGGCGGTGTCCTTATTGAACTTATGGAAACACCAAAAGGCGACCACTAAATGACCAATCCAACAATGAAAGACTGGTACGCGCTCGCTGAAAAAGAGCTACGCGGTCGGCCTGTGGAAGAGCTCACGAAACCGACGCCTGAAGGCATAGACATTAAACCCGTCTATGTGGCTTCAGACGTCAATGACCAGGCGGGTACTGAAATTCCGGGATTTGCGCCTTTTACGCGGGGCGTGCGCGGAACCATGTATACCAACCGCCCCTGGACGATCCGTCAATATGCGGGTTTTTCTACGGCCGAAGAAAGTAATGCCTTTTACCGTAAAAACCTGGAGGCAGGTCAAAAGGGCCTCTCAGTTGCTTTCGACCTTGCAACCCATAGGGGTTACGACTCTGATCACCCACGGGTTCAGGGCGATGTCGGGAAGGCCGGTGTGGCGATTGATACAGTTGAGGATATGAAAATCCTCTTTGACGGTATTCCGCTGGATAAGATGTCTGTCTCTATGACCATGAATGGGGCCGTTATTCCGATCCTAGCCATGTTTGTTGTCGCAGGCGAAGAGCAGGGCGTCGACCGTGCGGCGCTTTCGGGAACGATCCAAAATGATGTTCTCAAAGAATTCATGGTGCGCAATACCTATATTTACCCGCCCGAGCCGAGCATGAAAATTATCGGTGATATTATTGAATATACCTCAACAGATATGCCGAAATTTAATTCGATTTCGATATCCGGCTATCATATGCAAGAGGCCGGCTCGACCCTCGCGCAAGAGCTCGCCTTTACCCTCGCAGACGGTATGGATTATGTCAGAGCGGCTTTGGCCAAAGGATTAGATGTGGATGCCTTTGCCGGGCGTTTGTCCTTCTTTTTCTGTATTGGCATGAATGTCTTTATGGAAGCCGCCAAGCTCAGAGCTGCGCGTCAGCTCTGGTCAAAGATCATGACAGAATTTGGAGCAAAGACCGACCGCTCTAAAATGCTGAGAACCCATTGCCAGACTTCGGGTGTGTCACTGACCGAGCAAGACCCCTATAACAATGTTGTCCGGACCGCTTATGAGGCTTTGGCGGCCGCACTTGGCGGAACGCAATCCCTACATACCAATGCCTTTGATGAAGCCATTGCTTTGCCGACAGAATTCTCGGCGCGAATAGCCCGAAATACGCAATTAATTCTGCAACATGAAACCGGCGTTTGTGACGTGGTCGACCCGCTTGGTGGGTCCTACTATGTTGAAAGCCTGACCCAGCAACTTGTTGATACGGCCTGGTCCATGATTCAGGAAATTGAGTCTGAGGGCGGTATGGCCAAGGCCATCGCGACGGGTCGTCCAAAAATGGAAATTGAGAAAGCCGCTGCCCTGCGTCAGGCCCGTATTGATAAAGTCGAAGATGTCATTGTTGGCGTCAACAAATTCCGCCTTGAGGATGAAGACCCAATCGACATTCTTGAAATCGACAATGCCAAGGTCAGAGCCGGGCAGATCAAGGGGATCAAAGCCGTTCGCACAGCGCGTAATGAAGAGAAATGTATGGCCGCACTCGATGCACTCAAAGCCATTGCCCATTCGGGTGACGGCAATCTCTTGAGCGCCGCGATTGAGGCGGCGCGTGCACGCGCAACTCTTGGCGAAATCAGTGATGCTATGGAGACCGCCTTTGGCCGTCACAAGCCCGTCACACGCGTGATCAAAGGTGTCTGGTCCGCTGCCTATGCGGATGATCCGGCCTATCAAAATGTTAGCGACAAGATCGAGGAATATGCTCAGGATAAAGGCAAGGCCCCGCATATATTAATCGCAAAAATGGGCCAGGACGGACATGATCGCGGCGCTAAAGTCATTGCGACAGCCTTTGCTGATTTAGGCTTTACGGTTGATATGACAGACCTCTTCAGCACACCCGAAGAAACCGCCGCGCTGGCGATTTCAAAAGGTGTCGACGCCATTGGTGTTTCGTCGCTTGCGGCGGGTCATAAAACTCTGGTGCCTGAATTAATTAAAACTCTCAAAGATCAAGGACGCGAAGACATCAAAATTTTCGCGGGCGGCGTGATCCCTGAACAGGATTATCCGTTTTTGCGTTCTGCAGGCGTGTCTGAAATCTTTGGTCCCGGGACGAATGTCCTTGAGGCAGCCTATGCCGTGCTTGCCGATATAGCGGGTATGAAGCGAAACAGGTGAGGGTGGGGTGTCGTGTGTCTAAAATCGCTTATTCAGCACACATACGTTAGGCCCCGGATCTGGTGCAATTTGCGTTTATTTGGACTCAGAAATCGGGCCTTTCTTGCCCATATTCTGAGGATTTTCTGGGTCTATTTTAATGCAAAATGCACGAGTCCGTGGTGACAGGACTTTTTAAGGATTGAAAGCGTGACCCAGCCTATCAATTCACCAAACAACCATAAGAAATCGTCGTGGTTTCCCCGAGCTCAAGCCTTCCAAGCGTAATGCCCGTACCCGTCAAATCCGCAATTGTGAAACTGCCTGCAGGAATGCCAGTACCGGATAAGGTGAGGGGATTTGATGCGGGGCAGGTGAGGCCGGCACCGACGACATCTGAGATGATAGCGCCCGCAACACCATCAGGTCCGTTATTTGTGACCACGAGTGTATAGGTCGTCATTTGGTCTGAGGTCAGCGTGTCACTGGTTTGGTCGACATTGCCATTGGCGCCGGGCGTATTTGTTTTTGTGATTGAGAAATCGGCATTGGGTGGCACGACGTCTACCATCTCGGTTGCGCTCGAACAATTCGTTGGATTTAAGATCTCACAGATTGTGTAGTCAACAGAGTAGGTCCCGGGTAATGTCGCCGGACTAACTGTGATGAGGCCCGTATTTGGATCCAAGGCCAATTCTGGATCGGAGGTCCCGACGGTTATCGCTCCAGCCGGATGCCCCGCCTTCAAAATCATCCTGATAAATGACCGTGGATTGCGCAAATGCAGCCTGACAGAGCAGGGCTTGTAAGGCGATTAGGATTCCAATGATATTTTGTCTAAAATAGGACGGACTATAACTTTATGCCCCGAAATTTAAATATGCGACGCCCAGACTTAATGAAGGCTGAATCTAGAAATTAAAAACACCTATTAGCTGTTAAATCTGTCTCTAAAGTTAATATTAATTATTTTTAAAATTTAAATTTAAGGACAATTAATAATTGCGCCAAAATAACTGGAGTATTGGCTCTTCACCCTACATTTGTAGGGGGCTAAATTCACGAATTCAAAGGCAGATTATGACAAATGTAACATGAACTGATCTCGTATTGAGTCGGTTGCGGCAATCAAATTCACCACCTCACATTAACCATTAAATTATCAGCTTGTACCATTTTGGCATTTGAGTTTGGCTTTAAGGGCGCAATTTTGCCGTTGATACTGTCGATTATATAGTCATAGTTTGGGGTGATAGTCATATTAGGGTATATTAACAATGGATGTTTCCGGCTTCTGGACAGGCGAATATGCCTATGATTCCATTGCTGGAATGCGGGTCGAATTTAAGGCGGAACTTAAACAAATGGGGTTAGAAGTTTCAGGCAATACGACCGAAAATAATACGTTTGCAGAAAATTGCGGCCCAATCCTGATCGCAGAGCTTATCGGCCAAGTGAGTGGCCAAAATATGAGCTTTACCAAGACCTATATGAACGGCCCGCCTGGCCAAGCAAAGATATCCTATAGTGGCTCAATCTCAGAAGATGGCAAGCATATTTCTGGAAGTTGGACAATGATGAAAATGTGGACTGGGAGTTTCAAAATGACCCGCGCCACAGAGCAAAGTCCAAGGCGCCAAATTGTAACCGCGAATGAGCTTGAAGATGCGTGAGCTGTCCGATATTTCTCTGATACAGTCCAGTGAGAAGCATATAAGCCAACAGAAAATAAAAATAGCGGCATCAAGTGATGGGCATGATATTTGGGGGCATCTTTTGCCGATTGTTGAATATTGCCTTGATAATGGGTGTAAGGTCGATCTAAAAACGCCAGAGTCTCCCTTTTATCAAGGTCGCGACGGGGCAGCTATTTGCTACCTTGTAGGAGACATATCGATCCAAAATATTACCGACATCTTCCTATTCCCTGATAGTGTTACCTGCAAAGACGGACATATTGCCGATAAAAAAAATCCAGTCAATATAATTATTTATTCCGTGTCAAAATATGAAACCATATTAAAGCAACGTGAAGACTGGCGAAAAAAACGAGATATTGCCTTACAGAAAAGCCGTAAGAGGCGAGCCGAGAGAGACGCATCAAAGGCGCGTTCGAAGGATCATTAAAGGCTTGATCCGAAGACGCTAAAAATCGAAGGCTTTGCGTAAAATTAAAATATGATAATTTCTGTTATTTTGCTTACCTTTTTGCCATAGCGTTACGAAGTGAAATTTATCGAAAACTGAAAATTCTAAGATATGTCAGACGTCCTCAAAAATTCTAATGGCAATTTGCCGAATGGATTTAGAAACACTGCGGGGATTGTTTCAGGCGTCTTAAATAAATTGTCTCTGGAAGCTGGTGTCTATTTACGAGCTGAAGAAGGTTCAATTCATTCAGCAAAATTTTCATGCTTAATGACCCATGAGACCATGAAAGGCGTTTTCTTGGATTATAAAAAAGATCGCGTTTTATCAGATAAATTTGTCGATCCTTTAATATGGCCAGACGTCGACTTCGTCTATGACGTTCAACTCAAAGCCGTTTTTGTTGATCAAGGGAGATATGTTTTAAAGTTTACCCATGATGTTCAAGATAGAGGTGATCTAAATCTATATTATTATTTTCGCGCTCAAGATTCAGAATATCAAATCATAGGATCAATTGAAAATTTAAAAACGAAATCCGGTGGGAAGAATAGAGTCCAAAATTACTCTATGTCTCGCATGCAAAAATGGCAAGTCAGACAAAAGATCGAGCTGGTTGAGGACGTATTTTTTGAGATGGTTTCAATTGCTTTAATTTCTATGCCACTATTATTTTCGGATTGGGAGAATTCCGATGACGACATTAATCTGGGGAGTATGCCTGCGATGACAGCCTCTTTTCAGACAGGAAAGGGTGAATATAAAATAGGCGTTAAAGGCGAGCACACATTTGCTTATTACGCGTATATCGAAGGGTCGCCAAAAGTTGAACAAAAAATAGACGAAGACTGATGGCGCTAGGGATAGTTTTCAATTTTTATTCAATTTAATGCATTAAATTTTTTGAGTCGCGCCTTCTAGATTTTTATGGTATTGCCGATCTTCTGAAGGAGACAGAGATGGGTATAATGGCGAATACTAAATCTGACGAAGAGGTCCAGACGTCCTATTTGATAGAGTTTAAAGATGGAGTCATTCTCCCGGCATACCTAAGAGACGACGCGCGGCGCCCCGTTTTGCAAGTCAAAGGTGATAAGAAAATTGACGAAATTCAACCTTGGCTGGGTAAGGTTCTGTATGACATGAAATCGGGCGTGATTACTGCAAATGACGGTGAATATAGTCTTGAATATCATGAAGATATATCGGTCGGTCGCGATGCTAGTAGCCGTTATAAATACCGCCATGAAAATAAAACGATCCTGCTCGACGTAGATCACGGCTATTATACTCTAAATTATGATCCTAAAATTGGATATGGATCAGGTACGCGTATTGACCAGAATACGGTTTATTTTAGTGACCTTAAGGTGCCTGAGATTGACCTGAAAACGGCACGTATCATTTCGACTCTCGTCTCCGCACTTGCATTATTTGCGGGTCAAAAATTTAGACACAAAAACCCTGATGCTGAAACCATTATTCTAGACGCCTTAAAAGATGTCTCGATTTATGTCGGTAAAAACAAAGATTAACGGGGGCGTTAAACATGGCAGAATTTAACGATAAGTTTTGGGAATTAATCGCTGAAGAAGGACACGTTGCGTTTGAAGATCTACCGTCTCGAATTGGCAAAGTTCTAACGGATCATCCAAATTTGGTGCAATTGGAAAATGTCGATACGACAGTTGTATATAGCGGTGGCTATGGCGGAGCTGGAATGACTCCGGCAGCTCAAGATTTAGCGTCTCGAAGCGCAGGGACTATCGGAATAATTGATGAGACAAAGACCGGGCAAGCCTTGGGCAATATGGTCGATGAATTTTACGCTGATCCGCAGGCGTTTGAGTCTAAATATTCAAATTATATTGATTTCGAGGGCTATGATTTTCAGAATGCACCGCCTGAGGCTCGAAAAGAATTTTTGAACAAAATGTTCGAAAACTTTGAACCCGCCTCCAACCATTTTGCGTCGCATGCAAAGGGCAATATCATTACGATGACGCCGGCTTCTGATGTTTCACGAGTCTATGCGCAACAAGAAATTCCTAAAATTGTTGAAGGTATGCTTGATGGACGGATTACGGAGATAAATGGCCGGTCAGTCGCTGAATTCGATGAATTATTGAAACCATTTCGAGATCCAGATTTCAAGCCCTCATTAGATCCAGACAATTATAGTTATCAGGCGATCAAAGATCAGTTTGATGGAGACTTTAGAGCGAACGTTAAAAGTCAAGGGTTGGATTTTCATTCAGACGCGACCCGGACCCAAGATGGCGGATTCAATAGAGATGCAACCCGTACAGTATTAGATGCAGATCAGGCCGATATACGGAATTTGGGCGCTTCGGAAAATGTTCGCGTGGACGCGCCAGATTTGAATGGTTTAAATGCGCATGACATTAACGGCCTAAAAGCTGGACGGGCGCGCCTCTCATCTGCGGATGAACTTGGCGAACTTCGCGGCTTTGCCGCAACGCCTGACGGCAGTACAAGTTACCTTATCGATACGAAAAATTCGACAATTTACACCGTGACCGGAGATGATCTGACGGGCGTGCAAAAATTCGATAGTTCAAAAGACGCAGGTCAAGCCTATGGCAGACTTTTGGGTGAGGCAGCGGACGCTAGCCCTGACGCGTTTAAAGGCTTGCCCAAAGTTCATAATTCTCTGGGCTCACTCACCAAACATATTGATGATCTGGGCCGTGCGCCTTGGCGCAAAGCTTTAGGCGCCTTTGGCGACGGGGCCGCGGAGTTTGGCGGGAAAGCCTCAAAAATTCTGGGCCCTCTGGGCGTTGCCGCAGCCGCAGCGGAAGTTTACGGCCTTGAGATGAAATTACAGGACTATGAAGAATTTGGTCTTGTGTCCGAAGATGCCATGTTGGCCTATCGCGGGATTTTAACGGCCCATACAGCCCAAGCGACCGTTGACCCGTCCCTTGTTGGCGGTGAGGTTGCTGTGCAAGTCGCACATGATCAATGGGCGAAAGCTTATGGGATTGACGACAATGTCAAAGAAGCCCTCGAGCCTGGCTCTTTGCTTGAAGATGTGGGCGATGCGGCGAAATGGCTTGGGGACCAAGCTGAAGCCGCAGGTATGGCCGTTAAGGACTATGCCGTCAGTCGATGGAATGATCCAGGCAAATTGGGCGAAGATTGGGACGCGATCAAAGACGCTGCAGAAAGCGCCGCCATAGCCGCGGGCGAGACGATCACCTATGCCGCTGATGTCATCGTGGACACGGCAGAAGTCGTGGGGGATTACGCAGAGGATCGTTTCGAAAATCCCGAAAAATTACTCGACGATGCAGCCATTGTCGGCAATGCGATTCAAGAAAATGCGGAAGCCGTTGGTGAAGTGGTCCTTGAAAAGGCAGAAGCCGTCGGCAATGCCATTGAGGAAAAGGCAGACGCCATTGGGAATTCTATTTCCAATGGCGTGAAAGACGCTTGGAATTATCTCTTTGGTGA
>CAYRMO010000048.1:0-19562 GCA_964425355.1 uncultured Algimonas sp.
CTGCTCACTCCTGTCATGGCAAAAGCCAGCATAACACCCGACCTTAAATCAAAGAAACTCTCTTTGGGCGATGCATTTGCTGCGTGTCGGCATGATGCTGGAACCGATCCTAATGGCGTTCAGGTTTCGGCCTTCGCTTGTAAATATGAGACTTATGTCATCAAATTCTTTTCATACGGGCTATCATTCAAGGACTCAGAAAGAGCTTTAAAGGAAATTGCGAAAGAACAAGACAAGTTTGTTGAGACTCGCGAGCTTTGTGTGAAACATCTCAAAGAAATCAATAATATGGAACCGTCTTCTGCGACAAGCCGCCCATTACTGGCGACAAGCGTAGAATATCAACAAAATGGCCCGACGTGTTATTTTACCTCTATGCTCTCGCCAAACGTAAATGGTGGATTCAACCAGGTGCTTTTTACATTCCCGGAGAACCCGGACACGCCATTAATGATGACCCTTCATAGAGATGATGGCCGCCTGATAAAAACCTTCCGACTGCAACATGCTTTTGCAAGAGAAGCGGACCGTGATGAAAAACCCGCCGTTTATAATTTGATAAAAACGGATCCTGATGGAACACATATCGTCTATGATACTGCTTATACCCGAGTTCTTCCTATCCAACGCTTCTTTTCAGAGTCTATCAAAGCCGATACGGGTAAAATGGACGAGAAGTTGGAACTTAAGCGGAATGCCCAAGGCGGCTTTAATATGACAATGAAATAGGTCGAAGCTAGGTTCGGTGTTCAACGTTCCAATCAAGTATTAGCGGCTGAAATCACAAAGACGGTTGGGTTATTTGCGACTGTGGTTTCGCTGTTTTTATTAGGTATTCGTGCGAAATGAAGGTTGAAGTGAAAGAGCTTAGGCGAATGGGGTGAGAGGGCTTGCCTGTCATTTCGCTTTAAAAATTTACAAATTTTGCTAAGATGCATTCGAAGGTTGAGATTGTTGATGAAAAAACTCTTTATTATTTCTGGCTTATATATTTTTTTCACCGTTTTATTTGGGGGAATGAAGTATCATTTTTTTAAGCTTGATACAGAAGATCTTACGATAAATATTGAAACGCTATTGCAGATGCCCGCACCAGATTCGAAATACCCTGGCCTTTCTGGAGCGGAATATAAATTCCTTACGGCAGAGCCTTTGTTTTTATACCGTTTAAAAGAATGCGCTAAAGAAGACATAAACACGATCAAATGTAATCCACATCCGCATAAAGAAGATATTTTTGATAAGGCGACGAAACCGCGTATTTTTCCGCTTCGTGTTAAGAAAGGTCGTCATGGTAAAAAAGTGAGACTTGATCGCTATTATAGAGTTACTGACGACTTTGGCGGACATATTGAAATTGGCGCTCCTGAAGATGTCTATGATCTCGGGATAGACTTAATTGAAGATGGTGATTTTCAAGCCGGGATTGAGTTTTTAGAGATGAGTGCACGGGCAGGATCGCCAAGAGCTCGATTTGCGCTTGGTTCCTTATATGACGGCGCATATGATTACCCTAATCTTGATAAGAAACAGGCCTATATTTGGTATGCCTCAACAAATGCGATTTTAGTTTCAGAGGGCCGTGGTAAAAAATTTATCGAAGCAACAGCTAGGGCAGAATTCTTAAAGGAAGAATTGATCGCCGAAGGACAAGATATACCTGTTAAATTGATAAGACAGATGAAACTACGCGATAAAATTTCACCTGAAGAATATCTTGATTACCGCATTGTGCGATCTAAAGTCAGCAAGTGTCATTGGCGGGGTGATCGTTGCCTGAAAACGTAACGCTCGAAAAATTCAAAATTTCGCGTTTGATGAGTTGTCTCAATCCTTAGCGACATTAAAGCCTTTTCGTTGCATGGCGCCCCAGGCCGCTTTTTTGCCTCTGACATGTTGAATGAGGCCGCGAATGCGCCAGATTGAACAGAGCTGGCGATAGCCAAAATTCTCGACCGTGGCGGTCAATAATACCATCCAGATGTCTCGAGGTTGACTAAAGCGTTCAATCTCATCTTGTTCGATCGCCAATGAGATCACTGAAATCAATATGCCAAAGCTAAAGATCAGAGCGGTGATGGCGACAAAGAACCAGAAATTTAACCACCCCAGAATGACAAATATAAGCATAAGGCCATAACCAAGAATTTCGGCAATTGGGCTGACGAGATCGACGAGCAAGAAGGTTGGAAGCGTCACCATACCCATGCGACCATATTTGCGCTTAAACAACATTGTGCGGTGGCGGCTCAGACATTCCAATGCGCCTCTTTGCCAACGCGTGCGTTGGTTGGATAAAAATTTGAGATCCTCAGGGGCTTCTGTCCAACAGACGGGTTCAGGAACGTAGCGCACAGAGTAATCGAGATCGCGCTCAAGCATATAGCGGTGCATTTTTAGAACGAGTTCCATATCCTCACCAACTGTCGTCGTGTCATATCCGCCGACGGCGACAGCGATATCGCGACGGAAAATGCCAAAGGCGCCAGAGATGATCGCGAGGCTACCTTTGCGACTGGCCGCAAGACGCGCCATGAGGAAGGCGCGTATATACTCGACGACTTGGAGGCGCGGCAGGAATTTGTCGGGTAGGCGGTATTCAACAACCTGGCCATCTTTGACGACACAGCCATTTACAATGCCAATTGTTCCACCCACAGCAATTACATTGTCTGATGTCTCCATAAAGGGCCTCACGGCCTTAAGCAGAGCCGTAGGTTCTAATAATGAATCAGCGTCAATCACGCAAAAAAGTGGCGTGCGAACACAGGTCAAACCGACATTTATAGCGTCCGCCTTTTTTCCATTTTCTTTGTCGATAAAGAGTAATTGCTTATATCGATCGGAGCGGTAGATACGACGAATTGGCTTGTGTTTAATGGCCCCCGTATCGCGGACGAGATAGGTTTCTGTCATATCAAATTCTGCAATCATCTTATCGACTGTGCCGTCTTTTGAACCATCATTGACCACGATCACGCGCAAATCTGGATATTGCAAATTAAGCAGGGCCATCACGCTTTCGCGAATGGTTGGTTCTTCATTATAGGCGGGCACGATAATGGAAATTGGCAAGGTTGCTTGCGAGCGCAAAGTCTCCCATCCCGCATGCTCATCTTCGCGCTGGCTGTGCCTGTTTAATTCGCGCCAGGCATGCGGGATCGACCACGCATAGACGATATTTTGAATTAGACCTGTCGCAACAACAAAAAAACAGATCCAAAAAATGATCACTTTGAATTCTGGTATTTGGCTAATATGTGCCGCCCACTCAAACATAGCCTGACCTCATTTCTAGAGATAGATCAGCAGCGGTTGGGTTTTTTTGTGCCAGCGCGTCTATGAATTGTCGCCCAGACGCGCCCGTATTCCATATGCCCTTTAACGCCCAATACCGGACCCAGAGATCTGGGTCGTCTGTCAGTTCATAAAGAGCAGGCACAAGTTTTTTTCGTCTGAGCTTACTTGCAATTTTTGACGTGCCTATTTTTAACTTTGTCTCGGGGCGCGATAAACCTTCTAGCAGAGGTGCCGTAACGCTGCCTTGGTTTGTGACTGACGCAAGCGATATGGCTGATATAGCTAGGGCAGGATCTTCAGATCTCACTAATTCGGTCAGATCTAGGCTTAGCTCTGCGGGTCTTAATTCATACAGCGCTTTTAAACAGGCAATGCGCTCATTAGTATTGTCACTTGTCTTTATGTGATTTTCCAAAGCAGGGCCTGCGTCTTTGCCGAAATCAGCAAGAATATAGGCGGTGATGTCTAGATTATCGGGAAAAGACTCGACGAGGCTTATAATCACGTCTTTCAGGAATATGTGTGCGCGCCTTTTGGCCAAGCATCGAGACGCCGTCAGACGAACATATCTATCGCGTGAGTAAAGCCTGTCAAAAGCCGCTATCAAGGATGTGTCAGTGTTAAGATATGATAGGACTTTCAATGCCCGCATCTTGGTGCCTCTAATGCCTTGTTTTGACGCGTCGATTAACTGGCTTTCAAGCTTGGTCGCGCAAATTCGATCTTGGAGTGTTTCAAAATGCTCGCCTTTAAGGGTGCGAAACAAATGTAACAGTGATGCGGCAATATCTCTTATATCGCAGTTTGGAAGATCTGGCTTTTCATCATCCGAGAGCTTTAAGGACGCTAGAAGTGCCGTTTGGAAGGCGGCGTTCTGCGCGTCTCTGTTTTTGCGAATATGATTGCGGCGAATTCGGCGCAGAATAATTATGACGCAGGTTAATAGGGACGTCAGCAAGAAGACCGACGTGATGATCCATACGACATGAATGAAATTAAAATTCTCGAGTAAAGCCGACATTGATATCATTGCGCGAAAAGCTACCTTCGCTATCGTGATTAGAGAGGTTAAAGTGAAGTTTTGTATTTGGGGTTACAGAATAAGATAGTCCGCCAAAAAGCGTGTCCGTATTTATAGGCATACCATCAATGGTTTCAGGTGCACTTGCATAACCCGCATTGATTTCAAACTGGTCCGTGATCGGGTAACGCCCTGATACGCGCAAACCAATATCGCTCGTTCCATTATCTTGGAACGTTCCAATGACGTCGCCGGTTAGAACAAGCCCGTTTTCTAGATATGCGGCCAGCCCTGTTTGGAACGTGTGAACATCACCCGTTCCAAATTGGTCGTAGCGATAATTTGCACTGGGATAATAAGTTGCCCCATGCCCTGTTTCGACAGAATAGGCTAAATTAAGCCCGGCCGTTATGTCAGGGCGGAAAGAAGCGCTTGGGGTTACGCCAGCCGTCAAGCCCCAATCTAAACCACCACGCTTTGCGTCAGAGAGTCCGGCAATAATCTGCACGTCCTTTTCGCCAAATCGATCATAATGTTGCCCAGATAGGCTATAGGCGAGACTATCTGTTTTATATTCGACGCGTAAATATTGATCGTTCCACGGCTCTACAGTCTCATCTTCAAAGTCATAGAAATTCGCGCCGCTATCTATTCGCCAATTTTTTTGTTCGGATTTGGCGCGTCTTACATTTTCTAGGGCCGTGCGTGCATCGGTGTAACCTGGTGCAAGTTCCAAAACCCGGAGATAATGCGCTTCTGCTGGTTTTAAATTGCCCTGGTAATATTCGACATTTCCCATGGCTAAAATCACATCGGCATTATTCGGGAAATCCCGATTAAGCGTTTCAAATTCATTTTCAGCATTTTGATAGTCACCCGCCCAAGACAGGATACGCGCTTTGAGGAAACGATGATCATAGCTTTGTTGAATATTTACAGGTTCAGCCGCTAGGACGCTCAGGGCTTGATCAAACTTATTCTCAGCCGCCAGATCCATGGCTTGGCTACTCCAGCTGCTGGCAAAGGCGAGGGAGTGAAAGAAAGCACATGAAATAGTGATCCAAACCAGATATCGGCGTAAATTCACTAACATGGACGACTATCCTTACCTGCTAGATGCCGTTTAACCCGTAAAGCGACCTCTTCGCTGTCGAAGGGTTTTGCGATAAAATCGGCGGCACCTTTACCTAACCAGCTTTGCGCCTCGCCGGAATTGACCATGGCCGTAAGTACAAGAACAGGGATGGATTTTAGGTTAATTTTGTTTTGAATTTCATAGAGGACCGTGTCGCCGCCCAATCGTGGCATATATTTGTCCAGAATGATAAGGTCTGGCGTACTCACGCTGAGATAGGATAGCGCGTCAATGCCATCCGTAACCGTATCAACATTAAAGCCGTGACTTTTGAGGCTATCTGATAGGATGGTCTGCACGGCAGGGTCATCATCAACGACCAGAACCCGATATGTCGGTGTATCAAGATATCCACTCACGCGGCTAGCAATATCCAAAATATCATCTGGCTTATCTGTAAATCCAACAACGCCAAGCTCAAAAGACTGGGCGATAACGTCATACTGGTCTGGCTTTACCGAAAGAAACACAGATAAGTGGCTGTATTTATTGCTATTTTTTAAGGTTTGTATGAGTTCAACCCCGGAATATTCACCGAGCTCAGACTGAACAATGGTCAAATCAGGCTCTATGGCTTCTAATGTCGACATGGCTTGTCCGGGCGACCCGCTTTGAAAAACATTAAACTGATCTTCTAATAAGCTGGCCAGAAATCGGCGTAACCACGGATCTTCATAGACAATAAGGACACTCTTGCGACCCATATCAAAAGGCTCGCCTTGGGAACAGAACGAATCTTCTGATGGTTGGGCCACAAGAGTAGGTTTGAACCTGGTTTTACCGGGCTCAGATTTGCCAGTGTTTTGGCAAATTTCGTGAATTTTGGCTTTGAGTATTTTTAGGGAGTCAAGGATTACGGTATGATCTTGGTCTTCAAAGGGAGCTTTCAAGAGCTGTGCCGTGTGTTTAGCGCACTCTCCCAACTCGGGATGACCATAGAGTGCTGCATTGCCTTTCAGGCGATGGGCAATTGTAAACAGGGAATCAGGATAGGTCTGGAGCGGGTCTTGCTCCATCAAGCTAGCGATTGCAGCCTCAATCGACCGGACAGCATCTCTTAGATAAGCACTGTAGCTCTCAGCCAAGCGACCCTGATCGGTCAGATGATATATCTGACCGTTTTTCAAGTTTCGTTCCCAATAAACCCGTCATCTCTGCCAAATAGACACAGACGGACAACACGAAATTGTGTCGGCGCGAGCCAAATCTATCAAAAGAAGGTTCAAGTCGGATTAGAATTCAGGGTTAAGTTTGGCTTAAAAGTTAGGCGGAGAGGTCATGCGATTTACGCAAAGGTCGAATTTGCAATGCGCAAAGAAGAGCTTGATATGCCAGACAAATAGTCTTTAGGTTAGTATGGTTAGGTTAAAGGGATAAGTAAAATGCGTATATCGAGTATTTCGGTAATAATGATCATGTCATTATCAAGTCAGGCTTGGGCAAGTGATTTCGAGAAAATTGGCTATGCGCCTATTGTTGGGGCTTGGGATTGTTCGGCGCCAGAGGTGATGAGAAACGATACTAGCACGGATTTGGAAATTTCAATCATCTACCGTGCGGATGGAACCAATACAGTCGATATGCGCCTTGAACAACGAGAAGATTGGGGAACCATGGGGACATTGTTCAGGGCGCAAAATCACTACCGTGTTGAATCCAATACGATGATTGAGAAAGAAATTTCTACAAAGGTTCTGGAGTTGAGTATGTTAGGTGAAGAAATTAGTGAAGATGATCCATTATTTTTAGAATTTGAAACAAGCATGCGAGAAGATGAGGGGAGCGTGATGGAGCTCGAACTCACCTTAGTTTCGAAGGATAAAATTATCATTGATGAAGCGACCGATAATGTTGTTTGTACACGTCGTACTGAAGCCTAGTTTTTCGCGATTTCTAAGCATGGTCAGTATTCAAACGCAGTGAATGCCAACTAATATATGTTGATTGAAACAAATAGAATTGCGCTTAGAGGCTGGCGCGAAAGTGACAAAGCCGCATTCGCGGTTATGAATCAAAATCCGGATGTTATGGCGTTTTTGGGCCCACCTTTAAGCCAGGAAAAAAGTGATGCGGCCGTCGATGCGCAAATGGCGTTGATTGAACGCGGGGAGCCCGCATTTTGGGCGATAGAGCGATTGGTAGACCATGCATTTATGGGGTTTGTTGGGGTCAAAACAATCAATTTCGAGGCGCATTTTACACCAGGATTTGAGATTGGTTGGCGGTTGGGTGAGCAGTTTTGGGGCAAAGGATATGCAACAGAAGGGGCCAGAATCGCGCTTAAATATAGCTTTTCGACCTGGTCTATGGAACGCATTTATTCTTTCACCGTTCCAGCTAATACCCGGTCCCAAGCCGTGATGCATAAGCTCGGCATGCATAGGGTTGTGGATGGAGATTTCGAGCATCCCAATTTAGATCATGATGACCCGCTCAGCCACCATGTTCTCTATCATGTTGATAAAAAAGACCTTTTTTAACAATTGCTTTGATTTTATCGACTAAGTGTTTCACCGCAATTTAACGCGTAGGTTTGGCGCTTAACTGTGTTACACACGAGAATTCACGTATCGCGAACCCATAGTAATTCCTATCTTCATACTGCAACATCGTAATGATGTCGTCCCAGCGCAGGTTGGGGATGAGTGGCGGGTTGCCCACACAATTTTGTCACTCATCACCACCAGCTAATTTTGACCAATCCAATATCGAGACCTGTTAGTCTTTTGTTTTCCCTTATGGGTTTAGTTTAGTCTGAACCTAGTAAGAGGATTTCCTATGCGCCAGTGCCCTGTTGATGACTTTACGCTCAGACCCACAGAGTATGAAGATGTGACGATTGATGTTTGCCTGCATTGTGGTGGCATATGGTTAGATGCAGGCGAATTAGAGGTCTTGCAAAAAACTCAAGATAGCGATTTCCGCGGTGTTCCCCGGTCGGAACTAGATAGTGTCACAGCGGCTGAAGGCATGGCGCAATCAAAGGACGAGGGAATGCGGGATTGCGTTTCCTGTAAAGACCCGATGGAAAAATGTGAATATGCGTCGAGTTCACAAGTCATGATCGATAGATGTTCGAAAGGACATGGTATCTGGCTCGATAAAGGCGAATTGGCACGCTTAGAGAGTTTTTACGAGGATCAGCAAGATATTTCGAAGCTTTTTGCGTCTATGGAATCTGAAGGACCTGGCCTGACCGCATTCATTTCGCGTATTTTAGGGCTTATACGCGGCTAATTTTCTAATTTTCGTCCCCGGGCCGCGTTCGGTTAAGAGGCTCATAGCTACGCTCAGGACAGCTCTAATGGACACAAAATCAACCGCGTGTCAGTTGATCCGCGAGTTTAATCATATCAGGTAGTCGGAAGTCGCCATACATGTTTTTGATGAGGTCTTTGGCTAGATCGATGTCAAGCCCTGCGCAGGTTACCCAAAGTGGATTTTTACTTGAGCCTCTTAGAATGGCATGATGTTCATCAATATTTCGATATCGATTTTTAGCTACACCAATAATCTTCACCTTTTCGCCAAGGGCCTCACATAGATAAGCGCCAAGACCTGGAGAGGATTTTCCGTCTAGATAGACATACCCATCGACAATAATCGTGTCAGGCTTCAAATCATAATCTTGAAGCAGGCCCAGAATGCAGGGTAACTCTCTTTTATAAAATTGTCCTGACACATAGCTCGCGGGAGTTTCGGATTTAAACCTAACCGTTCTTGACGGTGTTGATTGAAGCCAATCGTCAAGGATTACGCCCGAGGTGAGGGCGGCTTGGTCAGTATAAGATGTGTCTGTTATCAGGATCATATTGTTCGGATTTCATGAAATGGATCCAAAATGTGGACTAATAATCTAGCGGTACCTCACGCATGACGTTACCTCGTGCAAATAGAGATATCCTAGACTCAGGAATTGGGATCTATTGGCACAATCCTTCAAAAGACATAAAATTTCTTATTTGTGGACGCCTATTTTAAGGGCTCTCATTTAGGTTCCAATCATAATCGAAGCCGTTAATCGTCGCCGCATTATCGAGGGCTGTTTTCAGATCACCTTTTGCATATTGCCTGGCATGTGCGAGGATTCCAGCTTTATCTCCGCCAAAATCGCCCTTGTACCAATCAAAAATCTTTGAGGCCCTAACCTTGCCATTTGCAACGCGAAACCCTCTGGGGTGATTTATGTAATCAATCGCAGCCTGTTGCATGTCAGCTTCAAGTGTTTGGGCGGTCCACGGCGTTGCTTTTAGGTTGGGACACCCAATCGAGGCGCAATTCACGGCATAATGAATCCGTGGCTCTTTCCAGTTTTTCCGCAGGGTTCCATGTTCCACATCATTAAGGCTCATGGCACCGTAACCTTTGACATTCATATTTTTCTTATCCCAGGGCCCAGAATTTAAAGCGCCGAGTTTTCGGATGGATTTTAGGGGATGGGCATCCAGAATAACGTCAATGGTTTTCGCATTATATAGGTTGTACCAGAATGCCATTTGCTCATCACGACTTAATCCCTCTGTTCCACGCGCTTCCAGGCTTGCAATATAGGCTTTGAGTCGCGCTTTGTCGTCTTGTGTGACCTCTCCATAGGCGACCAGGTTTATACCATCCTGTGCCGTGATGTATTTTCGAAGGAAGTCTCCGTAAATGGCTCGCATCTGTTCGACTGAGCCCGTTTCAAAGTTCTGCGCAGAACTGGCAGTTTCTACAACATCAGCAGTTTGTGTCGTTTGGGCAGATGATAATTTAGCGTCTTCAGTCCCAGAACAAGCGGTGAGCGCGAACAGGCTGGTCACGCCTAAGGATATCAAAATTGATTTTGACGATATTGAAATAGGCATAGCACTTTTCCTCGTTTCGATTATTCCCAAAAATGTGGGACGCGGATATTTGATATTGTGTCTACATGATCAAAAGCCAAGAACCTCTTAAAAAAATAGTTATCGCTCTGTGATGAGTATTTTGAAACGTAAAATAGGGAGAATTTTGGTTTCCAATTGACTTTGGAATATTGTCCAGACAGATATTTTGACAGGGAGCGAATTTTGGGGTTCAAATTGAAAGTTTTTCAAAACATTATTGGGCATTGGGTAGATGCGGTTAGATTACGAACCGCGCCAATAGGTAATTTCGTTGCTGAAAAATTCAACAATGTGTTTAAAGTAATGTTTGTCCTATTTTGGCTATGCGGTTTTGCGGCCCCAAATACGGCTTTTGCGCAATCCTCAGACGAAACCTTGGAACAAGCTTGTGCGTCTGGTGATTATGAGAGCTGCAATAGTGCTGGGATCGCCTTTGAGACCGGAGACGGCGTAGATATAGATCTGGTGAAAGCTAGAGATTATTACCAATTATCATGTGATGGCGAAGACATGATCGGGTGCTATAATTTTGCCTATGCGCTTTACAAAGGGCGGGGCGGAGAGGAAAATTTAGAGGAATCTGCGCGACTATTTCGTAAAGTATGCGATAATCCAGAGAGTGATGGTGATGGATGTTATTTATTAGGATGGCATCTTGTAGAGGGTTTGGGGATTGAAAAAGACCTAGGGGAAGCCAGAGCGATTTATCAAAAATCCTGTGAAAAAGAGGCTGGCTCAGGGTGTTTTGCCTTAGGGCATCTATTTGAAAATGGATCGGGTGGAGATGTAGATTTCGCAAAAGCTCGGGCGTTTTATAAGAAATCCTGCGACATGGAATATGATAGTGGCTGCTATAATTTGGCTCTGTTATATGATTTTGGTCGAGGCATAGAGGTTGATCATAAGATTGCGCGAGAGTTTTATAATAAGAGCTGTGACAATGATCATGCGAAAGCTTGTACAAATTTAGGCGCGCTGAATGAGAATGGGGAAGGAGGACCCCAAGACTATGAGAAAGCGTTTCAGCTTTACACGCTGTCTTGTGAAAATGGAGACCCTCTTGGATGCTCAAACCTTGGTTTGCTCTATGCGGATGGCGACGGGGTGACACAAAATCAGCTAAAGGCAAGATTGCTTTATAAAAAAGCCTGCGATGAGGGTGAAGGCCAAGGGTGCTATCGCCTTGCTCTACAATTTGAAAATGGAGTTGGCGGCAGCAAGGACTCTAGGCAAGCCGCAAATTTTTATAGGAAATCCTGTGAAGATGATCACGCTTTTTCATGCAATAATCTCGGGGTATTATATGAAAATGGCGACGGTGTTGCAGAAGATCTGCCGACTGCGCGCGCATTATATGAAAAGTCTTGTGATCTTGAAAATGAACTCGCTTGTTTCAATTATACAGTGATGCTTGCCTATGGAAAAGGTGGTGCCAAGGACGCAAAAGAAGCAAGATCCTCATTCCGTGAATTTTGCTTCGATGACAATGATATCGATGCATGTCTGGAATTGGGCGTCTTATATGAAAATGGCGAGGGCGGCGACACGGACATGACTAAAGCTCGGGAGCTGTACAAAAAGTCCTGTGACGGCGATTTGGCCGTAGGATGTTCCTATTGGGGGGATATGTTTGAATATGGAAAGGGCGGAGCCAAAGATCTGACGCGGGCGAAAGCGCTATACAAGCAAGGCTGTGACGCTGGCGATAGCTGGGGATGTGACGCTTTAGAAGATCTGGAATAGGTTCTTTCGCGGGTTTGTCGCCATCGAAATTATGAAGTCTCTGAAATTACTTGATTCCTAGTTTCAGAAAGTACGAATGCGGGCTCAAGGCTCGATCGAAAAATATTCAATGATGGACTAAGCCGGAGAATAAGGCAGCGAAGAGTGATGAAGGACGATTTTTGGGGCGCCATCCTTGTTTAGAATATACCCGAATGTGAATTCGACTTTGGTTTCTGAACCGTCTGGCGAGGTGAAGAAGTAGTTCCCCATCGCCATGGCGGTGTTCCCATCGGTATAAATGCCATTATTTTCCCAACGAACATGCGTCCAGCCTTTGATCGCAAAGCCACCATCTTCTGTGCCGTCTTGTCCGATGAAATATGAGAGGGCGCCTTCAAATGTAGGGCGGAACTGGTTCTCGGCCGCCATAGTAGGTTTGAACATTACATCCGCTTTGCCGTAAGCATAAAGCGTATCGATATGTTGTGTGGCGCGGGCTTCGAAATCCTGCCCACCTGTATGGGCTTTCGCGATGGCAACAATACCTTCGCCCCAGGCCTTTTGCGCTGAGAGAACATCTGCTTTCGAGATTGACGTCATTTTATCTGCTGCCTTTGTTTAGGCCGGATAGGCCATTTTATACTATCACACCGGTCAAGACATAGCTTTTGGGTGTTGAAAAACTCGCGCGCGAGATAGCGAAAAAAACATTTAGACTCAATCATGGAAAACAAAAAAAGCTGTAAAGTTTTCAAGTCGCTCTGGTTTTACATATAGATTCTAACAAACTGATTTACGGATGAAGTTCTCACTGACCGGTCAATCGCCGTAAATTGAAAGAAAGCGAGAGGCGTGTTTTGATCACCCTTGTGTCTTTTGAAATAAGTAAAACTCGGCCATGCCTTAGAAAATGGGCCAATATGCCCCAATTTCTGAGTCTACCTTATATCAAATTGCACTGGGAACCTATTTGCATATTCTTTCCAATGGCTCATAATACATAAAAATAAAGCCGAGAAAATTCTATGACTCAAATTCACGCGCGCACCTGTCATATTTGCGAAGCGAATTGCGGTGTCTTGATGACAGTAGAGGATGGGCAAGTGACCAAGGTTACAGGCAATCCTGATCACGTTTTATCTGAAGGTTATATTTGCCCGAAAGCTACGGCTATTCCTGATGTTCAAAATGATGCTGATCGCCTTCGGGTTCCCCTGAAAAAAACTGGCGAAGGGGAAGAGGTGCATTGGGAAGAAATTTCATGGGAACAGGCGTTCTCTGAGATTGCAGCGCGGCACCAAGAGATTGTAGCGGGGCCAAAAATCGCCTCTATTTATTTAGGCAATCCAAACGCTCATAATTATTCTAGCAGTTTTTCTATGCGCGGCCTAACAAAAGCGTGGGGCGCAAAAGGTCTTTATTCTGCATCGACGCTGGATCAACTCCCGCATATGATTTGCCAGAAATGGGTGTATGGCCATAACGCGCTTTATCCCGTGCCCGATATTGATCGCACAATGTACATGCTTTGTGTGGGCGGAAACCCTCTGGCCTCAAATGGCTCGCTCTGGACAGTGCCTAATGTTAAGAAACGAATTCAACGTCTCCAAGAACGGGGCGGGAAATTTGTTGTCGTTGATCCGCGCCATACTGAAACGGCTAAGATTTCTGACGGACATCATTTTATTAAGCCAGGAACCGATACAGCACTTTTCTTGGGTTTATTGCTCGCTCTAGATGAAGCGGGGCTCGTAAATCCGGGACGGCTTATGCCAATGCTGAAAGGTTGGGACGAAGCTTGGGCGGCTATTCACCAATTTAATATTGAAGCGCTTTCAGAATATTGTGGCATTCCAGTTGATGATATGCGGGCTATCGCGGCAGAGCTTGGAAGTGGTCAACCGGCGATTGTTTATGGCCGTATGGGTGTTTCCGTTGTGAAACATGGTACATTAAATCACTGGCTTATTCAGCTTCTCAATATTTCAACGGGCAATGTGGACCGCGAAGGCGGCGTGATGTTTCCCGACCCTATCATTGACCCGGTCGAGCGGAGCGGAACGGGGTCTTATGGACGGTATCATCAACGCTTATCGGGCCGTCCTGAGGTTTTGGGCGAATTACCATCCGCAGAACTCGGACAAGAAATCACGACGGAGGGAGAAGGGCAGATAGGCGCATTGCTAACCCTTGCAGGAAATCCTGTTTTGTCGTCTCCGGGTGGGCGGCAATTAGATGAAGCCTTAGAGTCTCTAGATCTCATGGTGTCCATTGATATGTATATCACAGAAACCTCCCGCCATGCTGATTATATATTGCCGACATGTGGGCCGTTAGAGCGCGATCATTACCCGCTCTTTTTCACGCCTCTGGCGATACGGAATTATGCAGCTTATTCGCCAGCCCTTTTTGAAAAGACGGAGGATGTAAAAGCAGATTGGGAGATTATGGCGGATATTGAGGGCGCCATTCGTGCGGCCCAAGGCGAGAATGAACCACCTGCAAAAATAGAACCGCGCATCGTGCTCGACCAATTACTGCAAAGCTCCCCCCATAAGATTAGCCTTGCTGAAATTGAATCCCTTCCAAATGGCTATGATATGGGACCGCTTAAGCCGCGCTTGCCAGAGCGCCTAAAGACAGATGATGGACTTATCCATTGTGCCCCTGATATGCCGTTAAAGGACCTGGCCGCTTTTAAAGCTGAGTTTAAGGTTCCTGCCAAAGATAGCTTTAGTCTTATTGGGCGGCGTCACGTGCGGTCCAATAATAGCTGGCTACATAATTCCCATCGTCTCCTTAAGGGGCCTAACCGTTGTACAGTGATGATACATCCTGCTGATGCTGCACGTTTAGATTTGAGTGACGGTGATTTGGCGGAAGTGTTTAATCATATCGGGAGGGTAGAATTGCCGGTAGAAGTCACTGAAGATATTATGCCAAGTGTCGTATCTATTCCACATGGCTATGGTCATGGCCGCAAAGGGGTCAAGCTGTCTGTCGCGGGCGCAAACCCCGGCGTGTCGATGAATGATCTCACGGATCCAGCTATTGTTGATGATCTCTCTGGCAATGCCGTTTTAAATGCCGTGCCTGTTCAGATTAAAAAGGTGGCTTAAACGCGTTCCATCTATGACCATATCCGTTTCAGTGAATTCTAGATCGAAATGCCCATCATGAAACGAAAACTCGTTGGGTAAAGTGCTAACGGCACTTAAGCCCACCGCCATATGATCTCACCTGTATTCACGCAGAATGCCATTTGCTGAACGGTCATATTGTTCATGAATATGGCTGGGCCAGACCAATATTCTAGACAGGTTTCAAATCACCAGACTCTCGTGAACATGAAAGTTCACAAAAGAAACTATAAAATATGCAGAAACCTATTGACGAACAAAACAAGAACATGTATATAGAATGCAACTGATGAATCGTACCCCTGCGGCCTTAGACTGTAAGCTATCATTCATCCCGCCCAAACCGCTAACACTGCGCATTTGGGTCGAAGTTCGCCCGCTGCCGGAATTTTATTTTACCAAAAACTGACGACGTAAAAGCGTTGAGCATTATTTGAGTTTGCCAAAATATTGTAGAGCAGGGCGTGAAGCCGAAATATCTTCGACGCTGATTGTTGAGCATTTTCGAAACTTCCCAACCGAATACCACACATTTTCTGAGTCCCTTGATGTGTGGCTATGACCCGTCATGGCTGGTTCACTATTCTGCCCCCGGAATTCTCTCTTTTAATCAGGGGCGAGCAGACAGTGCTGGTTGTGACGGGTCGCTTTTTATACGCGGGTCTTAAATTGCTCGAAGCAGATTTTTTTTTATTTAAAATATAGGAGGCGCATATGACGCTTATTACTGATCCTGATGATCTCAATCAGGGTACTGAAATCATTTTTGATACGGCTGCCCGTACGGTACAACTGCTACAAGCCGGAAATCTCTCGACCGATGGTGTGACCATCCGGACGATTTATTCCTTTTCCAAAGAAGAATGGATCAATGACCCAGTTTTGATCCGCTTTCCATTCCCTTTCGTCCCGATCACGGATGAGTTCTTTGAATTGCAAGAGGGATGGAATTGGGCAGATCAAGCGACCCGTGACCTTTTGCGGCGCGGTGGTTTCCTGGTGCGCAACCTGTCTGGCGATGTGACCGAGCACTGGGCCGGGATCGCTATTTTGGGCGCGGAAGCCGATGACCAAATTTATTATGATACGGGTGCAGGTGCTGTTGATTTTGTCTTTCCGGGCAATACGGCTGAAGTCGTTCAAATTATTAGCGACCCGAATGGTGATGGGGATTATGTCGACGGCTTTGATCGCTCGGCCAATCTAACGGCCTATAACCGGCAACAGGGTCAGCTTTATTCGGTGTCTTCAACCCAAGGCAATGGTGAGGCGAACCTCCTCGCGCCAAAGCTATTCTCATTGACGCTCAATACGGGCGCAGATTTGAATATCACGACGAGTGACGCGGATATCTCAGCCAATGCGCCTTATACAGCCATGTCGATTACATTCCATGACACGGCGCAAACCCGTAATATTGGCGGCTCGGATTTCGACTTTGGTGTCATCATTGATGGCAATAATGGCACAGCCGAACAGATTTACGAATTCATTCAATTCCAGCTGCGCCAAAATGTCGATATCGATGATGATGCGTCGGTCTTGCTGGGCCAAGTCTCGGACGAGCTTTTGAGCTTTGTTGGGGGTGCAGGTGATGGGTCAGGTTCTCTTGAAACCTTATCTGTTACAAATCCAGATGGTGGTGGTTCCGGTGTTTATATCGATAATTTCCAAACATCAGATACGAACCGGATCTCATTCACGGATAATACAGGAACGGCGCAAACCTTCCCATTCGTCGCGGTTACGACAATTACCTTTAACAGCAATTTGGTGAATGACCCGGACGCGATTTACCGCGTCTTCTTTACCGATGCAGATGGTAATGATTTCGGGGATACGGATGCCATTTTGGTGGCTGATAACTCGAGTTTGGACGTTGCCGGGCAGGTTTCAGGCCAATCTTCGATATCCTTCGACTTTGACTATGACGGTAATGTCCAAGGCGGGCGAGCACCTGGTGCCGAAGCCCCAATCACCGTGGTCGCTATTGGGTTGAACACGGGCCAATATGTCCGAGCCAGTGGGACAATCACGCGCTCAACAACCAATAGCGTGTCTCTGGTTGCTCCGGTCGAACGGAATTACGAAAACGCTGCCTAGTAAAGCGGTGCTGATAAATGGCTTTTCTATCATTTTTGCAGGGCCTTGGGGCCACGCATTTGTTTACGCTTTCTAACGAGGGCACGAATACCAGTGACGACTATGGAAACAGTTCGGACCCAACACGTATAGGAGCTGGCACTTATACATTCGTTTCTGACCCGTGTTGTTATGGGGCCACCCACTGCCTCAGATCAACGAACAACGCATCGAACTCCGTTGACGCGGCGAGACTTGATAACAGAAGAGATATAAATAACGGCTCAGGCGGAAATAACTCCTCGTCATTTAACTATGTCTCGGGGAAGAGAACCCTGATGCTTTGGTCTCGACAACTCGAAATATGGAATCCAACCGTTATTTATGAACAAGGTGGAGGTACAAACAACTTTGCATTCATGGGGGGGCGCTCAAACGACCTTTCAGGCCGCCGATGCAGGGCAACCTTTTCTTATCGCTGCCGCGCGCACCTTAGCTCAAGCTAGTCGAAATAAACTCCTTATCGGCGTTTGGGAACACCACTCGGAGCATTCTGGGTCTGGCAACAGAATATTGTTTTATGAAAATGGGGTGTTGCAGGAAATTGTCGAAGATAATGGGACGGCAAACTTTCCTAGTCACACAGGCGATGCCACTATCGGAAATAGCGCTGAAAGCCTTAGGAGCTTTAACGGCACGACGTTTCAAAGCCAGACCGTCGCTAAGGACGCTAATTTTCTAGGGATGTTCAACAATGTGTCTTTGTCTGAGGCCCAGTGTCGGGATATATTCGAACGATCAGTGCGACCCGAAATATTCATTGGTCCTGATACAGTTGCAAATCAGCAAGCCACGCTACTTGCTTTATCTGGTAATATATATGAGGGCGTAAATTGCGCGATCCAGATTATTCAAGCGACGGATGCTACTGATTATACGCTTGATTTGGACAATATCCAATTTGCGCAAAATTCAAATCTCAGAGATATAGCTGTCAGCTATGTGGGGCCGAATACACTTACGCTGACAAATCTAAACGGGTCTAATGCGGTGGAGGTCTCTACGCCAGCAGAAGTCGATGTGGATGGCACGCTTGTCTATCTCGGCGGCGGCGCGATCAACATTGTGGATTTTTCTGTCTTGACATTAATTGATTTGAAGATCGGAACCGAAGTTAGAATTTATGACGAATTTGGGAACGAATTGGACGGTGTTGAGTCATCAGGAACATCTTTCTCTACGGAGGTTGATGTAGACCAGGTCAATATTGTCATCCACGCTCTTGGGTTCTTAAATATTCGATTGGGACATGTTGATACGACAGGAGATGTCACCTTGCCTATTCAACAGGTTTTGGATCGCCAATATAGGAACGCATAATGGTAGAGATAGATGGTCCAAACAGGACGATTAGCCTTGATCCAAATATTAGAAATTATACCGCACCTTTCCTTTATTCACGGTGGAAGGAATGGGTTCAATCTATTGATAATGCAAAGTATTTAGAGGCTTTTCGAATTGTGGGTGGTGATGATCTGGGCGGCGGCGCGCGGTCCCCGGCCTTTATCTTTGTGCGCAATGATTATGGCTGGCGCATCCAAAAACCAGACTCAAATGCCGAGTTTCGCATTACCGGAAATCTTTTGGGCCATGATCCTGATCTCGATACATTGTCGGAACCCAGTGGTGACTTCTCTCCAACCATCCGGATCCTGCAAAATAATGTGACACAAAATATCACCCAACAGGCGACAGCGACTGGAAGTTGTTTACATTTCGAAGTCCATGAAGCGGAATATATTGCGCCGCAAAGATTGGAGCTTTCATGGGTTCAAGCGGCCTATCATGCCGAACTGGCTGATGCGTCACTGGAAGCTGATCTGAGCGATATATTTGACGTTGCCTTAGTGGAGCCCAAGCTGAATTTGGAGGCTATATGTCCTTGCTAATTAAACGCGCTATGGGTGACACAACCCCGATCAAGATCCGCTGGACGGGTGATGTTGATCTGTCATCCGTCACGGATATCGAAATGCGTCTCTATGACAGTAGCTCAAAAGCGACATTGATCGAGACCCTGACGGGTGAGGTCAGGGGATTTGATCCCTTTACCTATTTCCCTGTCCCGACATCGAATTGGACGGGGACGCGTTATTTACAAATTGTTTTGATGATCGGGGATGAAACCAAGCCCATGGCTGACCTCGGAAAATGGATTAATACTTAATGACAAAATCAACCAAACCTGAGCCAAAAAAAGGTGAGTTTGTAAAACTGGTTCCAAAACCTAAAAA
>CAYRMO010000049.1:0-19168 GCA_964425355.1 uncultured Algimonas sp.
GGTGGTAATAGGCTGGGTTTCCAATCAAGACACAACCCGGCGCGCCCTTCTGTTTTATCCGTGACAATCCCGCATTGATAAGTTGGCTTCCAATCCCTTGCTTTTGAAACCCGGGATCAACCGAGACTGGGCCCAATCCAAACCATCTTCGATTATCACTATTTATGGTAACCGGGGAAAAGGCGATATGCCCAATGATCTGGTTCTCGTGTTCCGCAACGAGTGAAAGGGTCAAGTCTCCGTCATTCCTCAGCTGATCAATGATAGGGGCTTCAGAGCCATTGCTAAATGGCATGGATGCGAAGGTCTTTAATGTCAGCTTATGGATTACGCATATATCGTCTAGTCGTTCAGCTCTGATTGTCGTTTTCAGCATATGTGTCTAGTCATCTATCTTAGGGTAGATGACAAGCTTCTACGCATAGGTCTTAATTAAGAGGCCGAAATTCAAGGGCAAAAATGTCGCCTGCAAACTAAATAACGGCGGTAGTTTGAGAGTTAAATAACGCTGAAATAAGGCCGCTAGTTTTACTCTTCTTGGCACGGTCCATAATGTTCTCGTAACCTCTCTAAATACGGTTCCATTGGCTCCATTTTCAGGGCTTTTCTCCGCGCGTTCACATTATCAGGGTCGGCTAAATTATGGACATCATGTTGGCCATTCACGCATTTAGCTTGCGTACCATAAAGTTGTTTGCCACCGTCCTTTTTTAAATTTACCCGATCATACATTAGGGCGTAAAGCTGACCTTCCATAAGCCCCTCTTCGGCCAATGGCTTGATCTGGGCTAAAGTTTTCTCACGAAAAGCATCATCATTCGTATGTTGAACTATATGAAATGCGCGTTCCGCTAAACGGTTTTCAGATTCTGCCAATTGCCGCCAAGTCCAATCCTTCATTATCACCTTTAACTCTTTCGTGTTAATTTCATCAATGGCCTGTACATATGCCCCGCCTGTCTCTTGAAATTGAGCGCGAACTTCGGGGTCTAAATTGGGGTCTGAGAACATGTCGATGAAGACTTCACGTACATATTGATCACGAGTTTCGATACGTCCAATTTCGGCCGCTATAGCCATCTTTTTATCCATGATATCCAAATATTCTTGTGTCATTATCTTCGCAGCGGAATTTTCAGGTAGGTCTATTGTGCTGATATCCGGCAGACTTTCTTTGGTAACAAATTTTGGATTTATGCCCGAATCGTTTTGGCAGGAGACGAGTAGATAAGATGCCAGCAATATTAGTTTTTTCATCTGTGGCCCTCCCTAAAAGCAAATATACGAATGAGTAAAAAGCCTTGAGTTCACAAGTTACAGTTTATTAAATGTTCAAACTGATTACCTTAAAATCGCCTCATGTAAGACATTCACTTTGTCAAAGTTTGTTGGAATACCATGTCGATTTAAAAGGGTGAAGTGAACGCGTTAAGGTCACGTCCATCGCCTAGATCCGGCATTTAAATTTTAACTTATCGCACGTCCGTTGATTGTGATAAGCTCTTTACATGAAATCACTCTCTTTCTTTTTTCCTGTACTTTTTCTGGCGGCCTGCAGCGCGGAACGAGCCCCCGCAATATCTGGTTTGCAAGGCCAAGACTGCTCAATCGAACTCATCGTCCTCGGGATTGGCCAGGACGCGGGCGCGCCGCAAATTGGATATAAGGATGATCCGGCCTGGATAGCCCCTTCATTGCGGCTCTTACCGACCTCAATTGCAATTGTGGACCATGACAGTTCGGAACGAGTTCTATTTGAGGCAACGCCTTCTATGACGGATCAGCTGCAGGTGCTGGATGATATGTCAGAGCGATCAAACACTAGTCTGGGGATAGATGGCGTATTTCTGACCCATGCCCATATAGGTCACTATGCAGGGTTAATCTATTTCGGGCGGGAGGCTGCGGGAGCTTCAAATGTACCCGTCTATGTCATGCCGCGTTTTAAAGATTATTTGTCTGCTAATGGGCCGTGGGATCAGTTGGTCGACCTAGGTAATATAAGCCTATCGGATTTAGAGGATCAGCAATCTGTCTCACCGATTAAGTCGGTCCAGGTCACGCCCTTTCAGGTTCCGCATCGCGATGAATATTCCGAGACGGTTGGATATAAGATCGAGACCGCTGGCAAGGATGTTTTCTTTGTTCCCGATATTGATAGCTGGGAGGAATGGGAAACGGATTTCAAAATCAAGATCAAAGATATGGTGTCCAGCGTTGATTACGCCTTTCTGGACGCCACATTTTTTGATGATCATGAATTGCCCGGACGGGATATGTCCAAGATCCCGCATCCGCGCGTCATAGACTCCATGGACCGTTTACAGCATTTGTCAGAAACAAAGCGCAAAGGTGTTCATTTCATCCATATGAACCATAGCAATCCCATTCGCTTTGAGAATTCTGATGAAACAAAATCAGTGCTAAGCCGCGGTTTTTCAATTGCGCGGGAAGGGCAGAAGCTTTGTTTAGTAAAATAGTCGTCTGGATTTTTCTATCCTGATCACATCGCGAGCAAGGTAGCATTGCCCCCTGCAGCGGTTGTATTAATCGTCACCGTGCGTTCGATATAATAGCGTTCGCGCTCGTCATATTCCGTTAGGACTGGGACGATTTGTGCGCCTTGTAATAAGACCCATTTTGTCCAGGCATTTATATTTTCTGGTGCCGTGATGATGGCGCCCAATTCGGATATATTTTGCACGTCAAATGGATTACCCATGGTGATCCAGATTAATCTGTAACCGATTTCCCCATTCAGGGCTTTAGCAAAGCCTAACCAGCGTTCAGACCTGCCTGTGTCCGGCAGAGAGAGGAAGATAATATTGCCGGAAGACAGCGCATATAAAACCGCTTTGCAAAGCGCGCTATCCGCTAGTGTGCCATCGCAATAAATCATTCCGCGCGCGCAGCGCTTTAAGTGATTGGTTTCCCCTGTCGGACCCGGGAGTATGATTTCCTCTTGCGGTACATTGCGAATGTCTGAGAGGAGGTGTGTCTCGATTTCATAAAAATTACGCGCAAACATATTGATGAGCTGTTCGACTGAGCGCATGTCAATATTTTCTGCCCAGGCTTTGGCGTGTTTGGAAAATTCCACGAGGTCGATTGCATTGTCAGGTTTTGACGCGGAGAGGTCCTCAGCAGATGGTACGGCAGGTTTTATCAGCCGGCCTTTTGGCTTAGATAAGCGCTTCACATAATTTGGTCCGCCCGCCTTGGGGCCTGTGCCAGATAGACCTTCGCCGCCAAAGGGCTGCACGCCGACCACGGCGCCAATTTGATTGCGGTTTACATAGAGATTGCCGATTTTCGCCATATCGGAGACTTGCGCCACGCGACTATCAATGCGTGTATGTAGTCCCATGGTGAGGCCATAGCCCAGACTATTTATGTCATTCACAACTGTCTCGAATGCCTCTGATTTAAACCGGTAAACATGTAAGACGGGGCCAAAGATTTCGCGTTTCATGACCGAGAGGTTGGGGATTTCAAAGGCGATTGGCGCGATGAAGTGACCTGTTTTTACGTCTGCCCCAAGCGGTGCCTCGTGGAATGTTTTAAAATTAGATTTGGCCTCGGTGATATAGGCCTGCAACATGTTAAGGGCCGCATGGTCAATGACGGGGCCGACATCTGTCGAGAGATTCTCTGGATGCGATATATTTAACGCATCCATCGCGCCTGACAGCATGTCTATGAAGTCATCCGCAATTTCGTCCTGAACACAGACAATCCGGCAGGCCGAACAGCGCTGACCCGCTGATTGAAAGGCCGATGAAATGACGTCTGTGACGACTTGTTCGAGCAGGGCGGTCGAATCCACAACCATCGCATTAATGCCGCCGGTCTCGGCAATTAGCGGAATAGAGGCGCGCTTGGTATTGACGAGTTGTTCAAGGATTTTTTTGGCCGTGGCTGTCGAGCCGGTAAAACATATTCCGTCAATGTCTGGGTGAGCGCTAAGATGGGTGCCTAATACCCGTCCATCTCCCAGAACCAGATGTACCGCATCTTTGGGGATACCCGCTTTGAACAAAAGTTTGATCGCTTCAAACGCGATAAGAGGCGTTTGTTCGGCGGGCTTACATATGACGCGATTGCCCCCGGCCAAAGCGCCGATGACCTGTCCGAGGAAAATGGCCAAAGGGAAATTCCAGGGCGAGATACAGGCGACAACGCCCAACGCATCTCTGTCTTCGATTTGCCCCGCATAGTAATAGCAAAAATCTATAGCTTCGCGGACTTCCGCGACCGCATCCGCCCAACTCTTTCCGGCTTCTTTGACACAGAGCGCGAGGAAATGATCATATTGTTCTGTCAGAAGATCACCAAGCTTGATGATTGCCGCTTTTCTTTGTTCCGGACTATATTGGGTCCAGCTTGAATTTTGCGCAGCGATGATGGCGTCATCAACCGCTTTGATATCACAGGCTAAATATTGTCCGACCGTCTCGGTGTGCCTGGCTGGTGAATAGACGGGATGTGTCCCTAGCGATGTTTTTGGTTTTTTACCCCCAATCAATGCATGGGCTTTGATGGGTTTGTATTTCGAATAAATCCTCTGAATGTGATCAGCCGTCACGGATTGGGTCAGGTCTATCCCTTTGGCGGCCAGGCGGTCTCCAGCGAAATGATCCTGGGGTGCGTGAATATTCGGGTGGGCTGCCTCGGTATTCGCGTCAACGGTCGCAATGGGATCCGTAATAATCTCTTCGAGTGAGACCTCATCAGAGGTGAGTTGATTGACGAAAGAACTATTCGCCCCATTTTCAAGAAGACGTCTGACCAGATAGGGCAGGAGGTCTTCATGTTTTCCCACGGGGGCATAAACCCGACTGGCTTGCGTGGATAGGGATTTAAGTTCTTCATGGAGGTCTCGCCCCATGCCGTGAAGGCGCTGAAACTCAAAATTCTGGTTTTCACCCGCCAGCGTTAATATGGCCGCAGCCGTATGGGCATTATGGGTGGCAAAGCATGGATAGACGGCATCGGGAGCGGCGAGTAATTTTTTCGCGCAAGTGAGATAGCTTAGATCGGTATTTTCTTTGCGGGTAAAAACGGGATAGCTCTCAAGCCCCATTTCTTGCGCGCGTTTAATTTCACTGTCCCAATAGGCGCCTTTGACCAGACGAATATTTAAAATGGAATTTTGATCCCTGAATAGGTCAATCAAATAATCGATTAGAGGGAGGGCGCGACGTTGATAGGCTTGAACGACAAACCCGAACCCGTTCCAGCCTTGCAGGGCTTCAACCCTGGTAAGACCGGATAGAACCATCAGGGAGATTTCAAGGCGCTCGGCTTCTTCGGCGTCGATTGTAATATTGAGACCATGGGTTTTTGCAAACACGCCCAATTGCGTCAGCTTTTCAATCAAAGCCGGCACGCATCTGTCCTGTTGGGCAAATTCATAACGCGGATGGAGCGCCGAGAGTTTAACGGATAGTCCAGCCTGACCCGCCCTAAACCCCGACTTGCCTTGTTTTTTGGCAATCGACTCAAGCGCCAATTGATAAGCTTCAAAATAACGTTCCGCGTCCTGATGAGTATGGGCGGCTTCGCCTAACATATCAAAAGAATAGCAATCTTGCGGACCTGCCTCTTTGAGGGCGCGGGTAATGGCGGAGCCGATATCCTTGCCCAAAACATAGTGATCGCCCATCATTTGCATGACGCGGAAAATAGCGAGATATAGCGTATGATCCCCTAATTTCGCCGCGAGGTGGGACGCCGTTTTACCGCCCGATATCCGGATCCAAGATTTCGTTAGGCCCAAGCCAAATGTCGCCAGATCAACCAGAGGAGAGGTGCTATCACCTGCATGACTTGCCCAATCGCCGGTGTCGATCTTATCCCGAATAAGGGCAAAGGCGGTGGCCTTATCAGGTGTTCGAATAAGGGATTCTGCTAGGCGCATAAGGACAACACCTTCATCCGTTGATAATCCATATTCTTGCAAGAAGGCATCGATAAGTTTCGTAGCACTATGATTATTGCGAATTTTCGTGACCAGATATTCGGCACGTTTTGAGGTCGATTGCGCCTGATCTGTGGTCCAGTCTAGCAATCTTGCTAACTCACTGGTTTTACGACCTTCAGGTGTCAAATAATTCTGGCCGAGCGCCAGGCCGATTTCCTTTGGCACATAAGACAGTGATTTCGCCATATTCCGTTTCCACGCTATCAGGGTCTGTCATAATCTCATTATTTAGAAAAATACATCCTAATTTATTTTATAGCGCGGAAAATTGTTTCTTCTTATGCCGGAAATTGATATCTATGGGGTCGAAAAACAGGTTTGGAATTAAAAATGCTTGGAGCGATTTGCGGGGATGTTATTGGATCTGTCTATGAGCATGAGAATTTGAAATCAAAGACCTTTCCGCTTTTTCAAAAAGACTGCAAATTCACAGACGACACGGTTCTTAGCTGTGCGGTCGCCGATGCGCTCCTCCATGGTCGGTCTTATGTCGATATGATCAAACGCTTTTATCATTTATACCCGAAAGCCGGTTATGGGTTTGTGTTTTCGAAAGGGGCAAATTCTGATGAGACAAGAGGATATTTCTCCTTTGGCAACGGCTCAGCTATGCGGGTTAGTCCTGTGGCCTGGACCTTTGATGATTTGGAAACCGTCATGTCGGAGGCTTAAAAAACGGCTGAAGCAACCCATAATCACCCCGAAGGTATCAAAGGGGCGAGGATTATTGCGGGTTCAATATTTTTGGCCCGGACAGGCGACATGCCAGGCCTCTGTGCCAGAAGCCATTATCGCTTTCCTGGAATCAGAAAATTTTGAAGATGCCATTCGCAGTGCGATTTCAATTGACGGCGATAGCGATACAATTGCCTGTATGACCGGGTCTATAGCAGAAGGATTTTATGACGGCGTGCCCGAACATATTCGTACGCAAACTCTGACCTTTCTAGACGGAAGATTAACCGGCATATTCGAGCTGTTCGAAGATCGGTTTGTGACTTAATCGGGCAAACAAATTTTTATAAACCTGATCCGTCCTCAGAGAATACCAATGTGTCAACCTTCTCGCGAATAATCTCAAGCAACTCCTCATCCATAAAGCGGTAATTATCTGGAATATCCAAAACATGGATTGTCTTATATCGGATGTTTTGGCGGTATTCTGCTGTGAGACGAGATTTATGTTTTTCTTCCATGACAAGGATTATATCGGCCCAGCCAATATCTTTGATCGTCACGCGCTTTTTGGCCGCCTTCGATGTGCCGCCGGAGCGTGCGGAAACTCCATCAACTTTGCGGTAGATTGCTTCACCTGTCGGACTGCGCCATTGATTCATGGAACAGACAAAGAGGAGTTTGATATCGTTTAAATCTTTCAAAATTTCCTTCCAGTTTCTAGCGGGCCATATTTTAGATAATTGCTTGGCACGCCTTAATTTCTCTTTACGCGTGTAAAGGTGTTTCCAATTCTTTTCATGTGGCCATGAACTTGATTTGACACTGTTTGATTTTTTCTTATAGGCGCGCGTTTTTGCACGTCGCCAAGCTCGCGAACGATGTTGCATTTTTTGACTCTCAATTGCGTTGGGTTTCAGCAGCCGCGGCAATCGGAGTTGGAGGTGACATAAATATTTTACGGATAATTTCAAGCTGAAACTTATATGTCATCTTTTTCAATCCGCACTTACCTTGAAATCCCCGCGCAAAACAGACTAAGCCAGACCGTGTAATCGCTTGGGATGCGCCATGCCATTTGAAATTCTGATTGTCGAAGATGACCCCTCCATATTAGAGGTAGTTGTGTTTGCTATGGAAAAAGCGGGGCATAATGTGTTGACGGCCAAAGACGGCGAGGTTGGCCTTGCGCAATTCGTGGCGCATCAGCCGGATCTGATCATATTAGATGTCGGCCTACCCAGTATGGACGGTCTAGACGTTTGCCGACAAATCCGTCGGACGTCGGATGTGCCGATCTTGTTTTTATCGGCAAGGGATGAAGAGATTGATCGCATTTTAGGTCTGGAAATTGGCGGGGATGATTATGTCACCAAACCTTTCAGCCCGCGCGAATTAAGCGCCCGCGTGTCTAATATTTTGCGCCGCGAGCATAAAACGCCAAAGCAAGCTGAAAACCTTTTGACCCATGGGACGCTGGTCTTGAATATTGAAAACCATAAAGCTGAATTGAGTGGTGAGGTGCTGGGCTTAACAGCGACCGAATTTTCAATTCTAAAAACGATAATGCAACGCCCCACCGCTGTGCTGTCTAGAGCGCAATTGCTCGATAGTGCCCATAAAGGGCTACACGTATCTGATCGCACGATTGATAGTCATATCCGTAATCTGAGATCTAAGTTAAAGGCTGCAGGTGGCAGTGATGTGATCGAAACAGTTTATGGGGTTGGCTTTAGGCTGGCACAAAATGACTAGCGCGTGGAATAGATTTAGAGCCAAAAATAGACCCTCTTTGGGCATGATCGCATCAGCCGTCATCTTGATCATATTACTCCTGCCACTCGCAAGCCTGAGTTTTATGCGGATCTACGAGAATCTTCTCATTCAACAGACAGAAGGTGAGTTGATTTCACAATCCGCTGTTCTGGCCTCTGTCATGTCAAATAACACGGATGGCTTATTGGCGGGAGAGGAAGTCGAAAATCTGATCACGCGTCAAATAGAAGATAAAGACGGCAATTATATAGCTATTCAACCAAGCTTGGATTTAAGACAAGACGAAATTTTCGGGCCTCGCCCAGAGGCCATGCCAGGGCGAGAATTGAATGAGGCAGAGGGGAAATTGGGCTATGAGATGTTTAACCTTATTACTGAAACTCAACGCATCACATTGGCGGGATTTCGTATTTTATCCTCTGATGGTATCGTTCTTTCGGGCCGGGCTGAAGTCGGCCAATCCTTGGCGCATATTCCCGAGATTTCAACGGCCATGTTGGGCGAGTATCAATCTGTCATGCGTGATCGGTATTCAGATACGCCAGCGCCAGCTCTTGCTTCGCTGAGCCGCGGAACCAAAATCCGGATCTATGTCGCCATGCCTGTTGTATCAGACGGTCATGTGGTCGGCATTATCTATGCCAGCCGGACACCTAAAAATGTCTTGAAGGATCTATATGCCCAGAAACAACGCGTATTTTGGGTTCTATTCTTTATCGTGGCTTCCGCCATATTGGTCGGCTATATTTTTATCCGCATGGTGTCGCGACCCATTTTACGACTAGAAGCACAGGCTCATAAAATTGCGAGTGATCCGCTTTTCACGCCCGAAGACCTCGCGCATTATGGTACACGGGAAGTGAAAAGTCTGGCCGATAGTTTTACGAAAATGGCAAATGCGTTGTCAGAACAATCGGAATATATCAGGACATTTTCCGCCCATGTCTCGCATGAGTTAAAGTCACCCTTAACGTCAATTATTGGGGCTTCTGAAGTCCTACAAGATGATCTATCTGAAGATGATCGTCAGAAATTTCTTAAAAATATTGATAAGCAAGCCCAGAGGATGAGCCGGCTTCTGGAACAATTACGCGACCTCGCAAAAGCCGAATTGCCCAAAGTCAAAGGTGAGTGCGACCTTTCGGAACTCATTGAAAAATTGCGTGAAAGTTATGTGCTTGAGATTGATAGTGACACGCCGAAAAATACGAAACTACCCATGAGCCTAGATGATGGCTTTGCAATATTTGGGCATCTTGTAGATAATTCAAAACATCATGGTGCAGGGAAATTAGCGATACAAACGCGCCAAAATGAAGACCAGTTTCAAATTATCATCTGTGATGACGGGCCAGGCATTGCCGACGGCCAAAAGGATCAAATTTTTGAGGCCTTTTATACAACAAGGCGAGAAGAGGGCGGTACGGGTATAGGGCTCGGCATTGCCAAGGCTTTGGCGAGAGCCAATGGGGGTGACCTTATCCTGTCTCAAGATCAATTATTTGCGAGGCAATCCGGTGCCTGTTTTGCGTTGAGTTTTAAAACCCAAAAATAGACTTTAGCGATCTGCACAAGTTCTGCACAATAATTCCTTAAGTTTTGCAAAAAGACTCCCAATTCACTGCAAATCATTTTGCCAAAAAGAGCTATGCGAGCCGTTCCTCTTTTCTCCAAATCTGCCTTTTTTGGCGGTGCGGTTATTTTGGCCATAGCCCCGACTCTATGGTTGATCGAAACGTGGATGGATCCGTCTTATGCAAGCCAAGGCGGAGGCTTCTTTATCGCGACACTGCTCATGGGGGTCTATGCATTGAGCAGCCCACGGGTAAAAACAGCCTCGCACCAAAATAAAGCTCTGCTGATTTTGGCTGCGACAGCGGGGATTAGAATTCTCTCAGAAATTTTGGCGATTAATACGCTGGGCGCATTGGTTCTGGCTGCAGATATTTATGCCATTGCCCTCTTATTGGGATTGCATGAGCGGGTCAGGGCGGTTTCCCCCTTTTGGCTCTCTGTGTCCTTTTTATTTTGCTTACCCATAGAGCGTATCATTCAACGTCTATTGGGATATGGCTTGCAAAGTCTTTCCGCTGATGGGGCCTGTGCGTCATTGGGATTGTTTTTTGAAAATGTATCCTGCGCAGGCATTCGCATAACGATTGAGGGGGCTGATGTTCTTGTTGATTTGCCCTGTTCGGGCGCGCGCGCAGTCTTGCTTTATCTTTTTGGATTCACGCTGATTGCGGCTTTAGTCCGGCCCGGAAAAATCATGGCGGCTGTCGGATGTGCGCTGGCGATCCTCGCAGCTCTATTTGCAAATATCTTACGGATTGTTTTCTTGGGCTCTGGTGTCGCGCTGACGTCTGAAACAATCGGGATCGATGTCATGGCGCAACCTTGGCATGATATTGTTGGTCTTGTGTCATTGACGCTCGCAGCCCCGATTATTTTGATCTGGGCAGTCCGCGTCAAAAGCCGACCTTTTAAGACACACCAAAACAGTAAAGCCGTGATTACAAATGCGAAACCGCGCCCGGTTTGGGCACTTGCCTTCCTCATCTTGACTTGCCTTACTTTTAGTGTGCCGCATCGTCCGCTGGATGTTGGCGCGCCATTAAAGACGCCGACCCTCCCACATATTTTATCTGGCGAAATCGGCAAGCCCTTGGCGTTGTCAGAACAAGAACAAAATTACTTCACGCAATTTGGCGGCAGTGCGGCGAGGGCGAGCTATGGCGATATGGGATTGCTAGTGACACGCACGCGCTCGCCCCTGCGTCATTTACATATGCCAGATGATTGCCTGCGAGGCGCCGGATTTGATGTCAGCTATCTCGGCATGCGTTTTGAGCCTTTTCCGACTGCGAGCTACCGCGCTGTTTCACCCGAAGGTTATGCCTATCTCGTTTCAGTCAGTTTTGAGGCATCAGACGGCTATATTACAGCCAGTGTGGCCGAAGCCGTATGGCATTGGATGCGAAACCGCGAAACGGCCTGGACGGCTATTCAACGGATCATGCCAGAGGATCAATCTCTGGTTAATCAAATTCACTTCGAAGCTGCTGTCACGGCCGCTTTTGATCTTCCATTTAAATCCAATCTAAAATCAGGAGACGATAATGTGTCAAGACTTAACTAGGCCTTTGATGAGGCCCTTTATGAGAGCTGGGGCGATCATACTTGCTTTTCTACTCAGCCTGTCTTTGGCGTATGCCAGCGAGGATGATTTAGGTGGCACGATTGAGGCGATAACACCGGATGGGCAGAGTTTTCATTTACCCTTGGTGGACTCCGACATTGAGGCCGTGATTGATGGAGATATTGCTTCGATCAAAATCAGGCAGGTGTTTCAAAACCCTAGCACGGGGCCTGTCAATGCGACCTATCTCTTCCCCTTAAATCAAGATGCCGCCGTGCATGCGATGACAATGACCGTAGGGGATGAAATCATACGCGCAGAAATTCAGAAAAAAGCAAAAGCGCGCGAAACCTATGAACGAGCAAAACGCGATGGAAAAAGTGCCGCGCTATTATCTCAACACAGACCCAATATGTTCACGCAAGAGGTCGCCAATCTCATGCCTGAACAGCCTGTCGTGATTGAGCTGACCTATGCGCAAATTATCCCGTTTAAGGATCATGCCTATGAACTGGTTATCCCAACGGTCGTTGGTCCCCGCTATATGCCCGCTGCTCCACGGTCTCAGGATGAGTTTCAAACCTCAAATGTTAGCTATCGCTCAGATGATTATAGCGTCTCCGAAAAGGGAACAGATATCGCAGGGTCTGCATCCGGAAATTGGGTGCTGGGTCCACCCCCAAGCTATCCCGATGTCAAAGGTCTTACGATTCCAAAGTCTATCGATCCTGACAGGTTGAGCTTTCGGGCGACACTTCGAAGTGGTGTTGATGTCAAAAATATTCATAGCGCGAGTCATAAATTTGACATTGAAGGCAATGGACAAGAACGCGCCGTGAGCTTGTTGGATAAACGAATAATTCCCAATCGGGATTTGATCTTACGCTATGAATTAGGCGGAAAAGGTGTCCAGGCGGGTGCGCTAACTCATATCGATGAAAGAGGGGGCTTTTTTAGTCTTATGTTGACGCCGCCTGACGTTGTAGCGGATCAGAATATTGCGCCTCGGGAACTTGTCTTTGTACTCGACACATCAGGTTCTATGAATGGCCAGCCCATTCAAGCATCTAAAATATTCATGCATGAGGCCTTAAAAGCGCTGAGGTCTGACGATGCCTTTCGCATTCTTCAGTTTTCTTCAAATGCATCTGAGTTTTCAAGAGGCGCTGTACCAGCAACGGAGAGCAATATTAGAGCCGGGCGAAACTATGTCGACCGATTACAAGCGGGTGGCGGCACTGAAGTTGTTTCCGCCCTTAACCAGGCCTTTTCTCTCCCGGAAACAGAAGGCCGTATGCGGATCGTCATATTTTTAACCGATGGATATATTGGCAATGAAATTGAGGTCTTGAGACGCCAAGCTGAGCTTATGGGAAAATCCCGGATTTATGCTTTTGGTGTGGGGTCTTCGGTTAATCGTTACCTTCTGGAAGAAATGGCAAGACGTGGTCGGGGTATGGTCAAATATGTCGACCCAACTGAGACCAGTGGAGAAGCGGCACGCAGTTTAGCCCGTAATATTGAAGCGCCGGTTTTGACGGATGTTTCCATTGATTGGGGCGGGTTGAGCACTGAATTTGTTACGCCAAACCCAATCCCGGATCTTTTTGCTGGTGAAGCCGTTCGGTTGACAGGTCGGTTTGATCCATCAGACGTTAAAGGTCTGGCCGAGATCAAAATATCGGGCCGTGTCGTCGGGCGAAAGGCAATATTGCCTGTTAAAGTTTCATTGCAAAATGGAGAGCGTGTTTCTGCATTACCTATTATTTGGGCGCGTCAACAAATAGGCGACCTTATGTCCGATCTTGCCGCCCCACAAAATTTAAGGATCAGCGGCCTGTCTGATGATGGCATCGAGACTGACGTCACAAAGCTTGGGCTAGATTTTGATTTGGTCACGCAATGGACGTCATTTGTGGCGGTCTCTGAAAAGATTATCAATTCTGATAGACCAGCCCAAGACAAACAGGTGGCGCTAGAGCAACCCGCAGGCGTTCCGAATACAGCCTATTCAAGAGGACAACCATCTAGGACGTCTTTTGGCTTTGCTGGATCATCCTCACCAGAGCCAGGCTTTTGGTTCATGTTGATTTTAGCCGCATTGGGTGGGTTTTATATCTATCTCCAACGCAGAAGAGAAAACGAAGCCCTCTCTTAATAGTATAGTCAAAAATTAGCTTTGGTTTGCCTCTGGCCAAGATTGGCCAGAGGTATTTTTGTGATTGAGGGTTTTTCAATTTCATTTTTGATAGCCATGCAATAGGGTTTCTTCAAAACTCTCCTCGAAATTAAAAAGGTCGAAATTGACATCACCGCCTTTAAACAAAATTTCCTTTTCGACGCTGGATAGTTTCTTTGACCCGTCTGGGGGTGGCGATCCAGAGACCTTCCAGCACATATTTTGGTTTTTCGGTCATCCAGAAGTCTATGGAGTTTTCTTTAAGGTCTTAATTGTTTTGGTAGGCCTTGCCTGGATGTCTCGCTGGTTGATAAAACGAAAACACTTCGTGGTGTTTTTTCTACTCATTCTTTGCGTGGCCCTGTTGGTCTTTACAAGCGCGATCAGTATGAAACATATTCACGGGCTTTTTGTGCGTGGTGAGCCCCAAGATTTGACATGGCATAGGGTGCCATTTGTGGCCTTTCACGCGATTTACTGGTTGATAATCTTCGGGTCGACCATTGTTGTAATGTCGAAAATGAAAGTAATTTTAAAGGCGTTTCGGGCTAATCCAGTCAGTGGATTGTTTGTAGTTTCCGCAATCTTGGCCTTCGGTTTGAGCTGGGTTTCAACGGTTTGGATGCTTAATAACCCTATCGACCCGTATTTGTTAGATACATATCATATTACGTTTCACATTGAGTGGTGTTTATATCTTATTTCATCTCTATTATTTTTTGCACTTGTCTTCGCTATTTGGGTCAAGGTCTTCAAGTCAAGATATGACCGTGCTTTTGGGTTAGTGTTCTGGTTTTTTGTTTTAGTTTCTTTGATCCTAATTTTTTTACCACATTTTGAAGGGATCAGGCCAAATCAAGAGCCACTAAGATATAATCCTAGTGTTGATTATCAGGAGCTATCTTCATCGATAGCTGTTTCGGCAAAAATTGGCTTAGCAGGTCTGGGTCTATCCGCGATCATTTTCGTTTATTTGATTTTTGGTTCGCTGCGAACAACAAGACTTAGAAAGCATGGAGACGTGACCCCAAGTGATCTCTGAAACGACAAAATTCTGTTATGTCACGTCATGACTTGCGCGTCTGTTGGAATTTGAGTTAGACTGCGCGAGGGGACAGACAAAAAGGGATTTCATCATGCGGCAGGCTTTAGCCATATCTTTTCTGGCTTTGTTTTTGGCGTCTTGTGGGGGCGGAGGTGGTTCCAGCTCGCCTTCTGTTTCGACTCCCCCGCCACCCCCGCCGCCAACTGGGTCCGGGGCGACCAATTCTGCCCCGACCATTACGTCTGTTAGCAATGTCACGGTCGATGAGTTCCAGACAGGGAAAGTCTATACACTAACGGCCGAAGATAGTGACGGCACGGTTGATAGTCTGGCCATGAGCAGCACGGCTGACGCTGGCTTTTTTACCTTTCTGCCTGATACGGGTGAGCTATTCCTGATGGACCCTTTGACGACACCTGCCGATCAAGGGTCTAATAACATCTATGATCTGGAATTTGTGGCAACAGATGACGACGGTGCGACTGGAACCTTGGCTTTTTCCGTATCTGTGACAGATGCGGGTCCTCCGCCGTCTGAGAATTTCGAATTGATTGACTGGAAATTGGACATGCCAATCAATGAGGATGGCGGATTAACCGGGCGCAGTATCAGTATTTCCGAGCGCAATCTCGATGACGGTTTTGAAAGTCGGTATTTTTATACGGGTTTTGATGGTGGCATGGTTATGCGTTCCCCCTCTCAAGGCGCGACAACCTCATCTGGCGCCATTTATACACGGGTTGAATTCAGAGAGATGTTACGCCGTGGAAATTCATCGATCAGTACGCGCGGTTCAAATGATATTCCAAATGGGAATAATTGGGCCTTTTCATCTCAGCCCGAAGGCGCAAAGCAAGATGCCGGCGGTGTAGACGGAACCTTGTGTGTGACCATGGCTGTCAATGAGGTCACGACGACAGGTGAGAGTTTCGAAGTTGGTCGAACGATTATCGGGCAAATTCACGCCGCTGATGACGAACCAATCCGCCTTTATTATCGAAAATTACCCGGTAATGAGCGCGGCTCAATATATGCAGGCCATGAAATATCAGGCGGGGACGATATATATTACAATCTGATCGGATCACGCAGTAATAGCGAGCCAAATCCAGATGGAGGCTTCCTGTTGGATGAGACCTTTAGCTATATTATTCATTCCGAGGGCAATGAACTCGACGTTGAGATCTTACAAAATGGTGTGTTAGTCGCGGAAACGACTATTGATATGTCAGCCAGCGGATATGATGTTTTGAATGATTTCATGTATTTCAAAGCTGGGAATTACCATGTCAATAATGATGCAGATCCTCTGGAAGCCGCGCAAGTTACGCTCTACCAGCTTGATAATAATCATGATGGATATGCTCATAATGTTGAGGGTTGCGCCCCGACCACGCCGTGATTCTATCCCGTAGGGCCTTGATTCCTGAGATTCTTGAAAAAACTGAGTCTTTTCAAAGCCTCAGAGATTGCAAGCAAGTCAAAAAATCTTGACAATTTTGTTAAGGATTGTTAAAGCTTTTATTATGTTGATGATATGGAAATCTATCCCTTTACCTGACCCCAGCGGCTTAGACTCATAATCTTTACCACTCTTTGGCGTGTTTATTGCGTCACTCGGGTCACATCGGCTACAACCCGCAGATAGAATCTTTAAAAGGACATCATGCTTTACCTAGATAATCGCCCCCTAAATCCCCCACGTCGATCAGCTGCGAATGGCCCTGATCGTTTCTACCAATGGCGGGGATTCTTTGATGATACATCGGATCTTGATGATATTGTCCAAATCGTCGAGAAAGAATTCCAGGAAGGTGGAGAGACAGATCATTTGGATCGTTATTTCCTATTGCCCGGGCGTTCTAATACTATCACGACCTTATGTGATAATGAATCCTTAGAAGTCCATACAATGGTCGCAACGGATGGTCCGATCGAGCAGTGGGAACGCTCTGTCAAAACAACTTTCCCGATGAAACGGACAACAGCGTCTATTATTGGGACCTATGTTCCTAAATTCCGCGGGTCTTGTTCTTCTGTCGCGAGCGCTGAATCTTTGACAGATGCTTTATCCAAGAAGTCTCGTTACTATGAGGCGAATGTGGCGCGCCGTCATTTTGAGCGCAATGAAGTGTCAGCCGAAATCGAAACAGTCAATGTTAATGGCAAAGAGAAAATTTCTATTGTCCTTCGAAGCCACTGCCCGAACAAGATTATGGGCGAAGTTGAAAAACTGGGCCTGAGTGCATCTGAAAATACACATTTCGGGTCTTATTTGAACGACCTTTAGGCAAATTCTGCCAAGAACTAGATTTGATCCTTTTAATGTACGATCTGCCTAGTGCAATTTGAGAAAAGCTGGACTCAGAAATTGGGCCATATTTGCCCGTTTTCTGAGACATATCCGATTATAACTTATCTCAAAATGCACTAGGCAGATCGTACATTTTTTTTTATAAATACCGCAAAGAGAATTTTGACAGAAGATTGTGTCATGACAGACGCCGAAGATAAACTCGACAGCGCGCCGACCAGCTCTGAAGCGCCTTTGTTGCCCGATGGTATTCTACCCTTTGAGCCGCCTAGATGGATGCGGCATCACATGGTTCAGACAATCTTGGCGAGCCTAAAATTTCGAAAATCTGGCCCGTCACCTATGCTTGATGCGGCCCAAGATATGATCTTGGATTGCGAAGATGGTGTGCGTCTCAAAGGGAGTTTTTCGCCGCACCCAGATAATAAGGCGCTCGTCATATTCTTACATGGGTGGGAAGGGTCACAAGAGAGCACCTATGTCGTGTCCGCCGGCAGACGACTTTACGCGCGCGGCGTCTCTATTTTTAGATTAAACTATCGGGATCATGGCGATAGTCACGATCTCAATGAAGGCTTGTTCTACTCAAGCTTGTTTAATGAAGTTTTCGACGCGGTTAAACAGGCGGCAAACCTGGCGAATGGCGCACCCGTCTATATTGTCGGCTTTTCTTTGGGCGGTAATTTTGCGCTTCGGATCGCAAGATCCTTACGTGACCTAACGATCGCGGAGTTAAAGCATATTTTTGCGATCAGCCCGGTTGCTGATCCCTGGGGCGCCGCGCCATTGGTTGATCAAAACTATTTGTTTCGTCGGTATTTTTTAAAGAAATGGACGCGTTCGCTTCGGAGAAAACAGTCCCTCTATCCGCATCTCTATGACTTTTCAGAGATTTTATCGCATAATAAAGTCCTGGATATCACGCAAAAGCTCTTGCCCAGTTACTCGGATTATCCCGATATGGAATCCTATTTTAATGCCTACCGCGTTGATCCGCACGATCTTGCATTTTGTCCCGTGCCAATATCGATCATCACGGCTGCAGATGACGGTATGATCCCGGTCGCGGATATTTTAAAACTCGAACTTAATGTGAATGCCAAACGTATTATTCATGCCCATGGTGGCCATAATGGCTTTTTCCAGTCCCTAAAGGGGCCGACATGGTATGATGATTATATCGAACAGGTGATGGAGCAAATATGATCAAAATTGCGTTTTGGATTGTGGTGGTTTTTGTCGCTCTATTCGTGGGGCTAGGCATATTGAGCCAGAAAGGCGAAGCGCCAGGGCTAGTTGATGGACGCTTAAAAGAGCCCGGGACTAAACCTAATGAAGTTAGCTCTGAGCCGGGCACACAGCCCGAGCGATATGTCGAGCCGCTTAAGGCGGATTTAGACCGGGTAGCGGCTGCAATCGAGGCGACAGGTGGAACCATCACGTCACAAACAGAAACTTATCTATCCGCAACCTATATGAGCAAGTTATTCAAATTCGTCGATGATGTCGAAATCAGGGTTGATGGCGATATGTCTCATATCCGTTCGGCCAGTCGCGTGGGCTTTTCAGATCGCGGCGAAAATCGGCGGCGTGTCGCCAAGATACGGGCAGCTTTGTAAAGAAACGGAATGAATGCGGTTTGTGCAATTTGCGATAACTTAGACTCAGAAACTGGGCCCCAGTGCAATTAGAGATAACTTAGACTCAGAAATTGGGCCCTATTTGCCCATTTTCTGAGGCATATCCGGGTAAAACTAATCTCAAAATGCACTATTTGCCAATTTTCTGAGGCTTGTCTGGGTTTAACGCATCGCAAAATGCACGAGGCACAATTTTGTGATGAAAATGGTTTAAAAATTGCACATACCGTTCTTTATATAGAACAGAAGGTTTCTTATATAGAATATTGTCAAAAGGCGTGATCTCCTATATGGGCGCGCCATATCAAACTTGATTACGAAAATTGGACCCATCATGTCTAACGCACCAACCGAAGAAAAAGTACTTGGCGTCGAGCATTTTACAGACCGCCTTTTTGCCTTCTCTATTACGCGTCC
>CAYRMO010000050.1:0-5806 GCA_964425355.1 uncultured Algimonas sp.
GGATTGGACGTCTGCGGCGTTTCTTGTCCCGTTTGTGTACAGGCCGTCAAGGCCGTTAAAATCGCTACAAAGCCTATATTGAGAAGTTTCATGACGGACTCCCACACATGATAATTTTGATATTTAAATCGCGCATTGATAGTCAGCAATGCGGGGTTCTACAAGGTCAATGCGAATGATCCGTATCACGATCATGTTAGGCGGGTTTCGATTTTGGCTCCCATAAGATACGCCTTCTTCCCCTAATATTGCCGGATTGCGCCACTCATCTTTTGAATGTTGGCGCAAAATTTCTGATGATGTGGAACTCGAGGATTTGATTAGATGGCTCTAATAGTCAAACTTGCTTATTATGTCATAGTGCCGGCAGGTCTCATCCCACCTTTTTAAAACTTTACGGGCAATGTCGGGAATATGGCTGCGTGCATAATCTTCGCCTTGAAAGGCAATAACGCTGTCGATGGAGGTAAATGTCATGATGGTAGAAAATTCAATCTCATTCCCAATATCTTCGCGTAAAACCTCAATTGAAATATATCCTGGAATGGACTTGCTTTCGATCAAGGGAATGACGTCATTGATTAAAATTCTCTGATAGGCATCCCCTTGTTCAGGGGTTGTCCATCCTCTCCAGACGCGTTTTATCATGTCGTAATCTCCATATGCCGGTTGGGACGCTCACGCTCAGCTTAGGTTCGCGTTCATAAATGCAATCGTATTTTTTCAAAACACTTGAACAGAGGTAGCGTGTCTCATACATATAAAAAATACGCCAATATAGACTGTTTAGAAAACAAAAAGGGGGCGTCTTGATGAAAAAAATCGGATTGATTTTTCTGTCTTTTTTACTCGCTCAACCTGTCTGGGCGCAATCTTCTTCGGAATATATTGTAAGTTCAAATATTCACGATTGGCCCGAATGGTATGTCGAAAGGCCGCTTCCGGATGGGCGTCATATATCAATTATTGAACCCACATATGAGATCATTGAACGAAAGATATTAGAACGTCCTGTCGAGCTTCTAGACAGGTCCATTCCCTCTGTAACGAGAGAAGTCGAGCGGAAATATGTTGCTGTTCCCGCAAGGACGGAACTCGAAACAATCCCCGCTGATACAAGACAAATAAGCCGACGCGTTATTGAAAAAGAAGCAAGTTTTGAGAAAAAGGAAGTCGCTGAAGTTGCTGAATTTGTTTGGTCGCAAAATCCAATTTCTGGACAATATGAAAAAGAAGAGATCGTAATTTCGCCTAGCTATTTCGTTTATAGTGTTACGCTTCCGAAATTTAAAAGCATAAAAGAAACAGTCTTAGTCCAGCCAGAAACGCAGGAAATTATTCAGATTCCTGCGACTTATGAAACAAGACTTGAAACGATAGAATTATTTGGCTCAACAGAATATGTATTTTCGCCAGCGAAATTTGTGAAGACGACAGGCCGAATTCAAACAAGTCCTGCGCGGTTGGTTTTAATGGATTATCAAAATGAGATATTACATGATTTTGTTAATGAAAAGGAGTTGGACCATTTTTTGGCGGATCCGGCTGCGCTAGATTTCTTGTATAAGACGCATCAATTCATAACAGCAATCAGGGACGTTGAGGTCGTGCCAGAATCTATAATACCTGTAATAATACCAGCGACCTTTGAGATTGTTACAGAGCAGGTTGTTGTTCAAGAGGCTTATATTGAGCGCGTTATGACTCCGGCTAAGTTCGAAACTATTTCTGAAACAGTCATCATTCAAGAGGCGTATAACGAACTAATAGCCATCCCGGCAAAATTTGAAACGAGTTCCAAAACTGTGATCAGTGATCCGCCGGTAAATGGTGGTCCGCCAAAAACCAAAATCGTCCAGCAACGGATCAAAACAGAAGCAGCGCATGTGGAAGAACGCATGATTCCGGCCGTGATAGAAAATGTGCAAAAACGCGTGATAAGCCAGCCAGTTGGTATTATAGAGCGCCATATACCAGCGATTACAAAGCTTGTATCGCAACGCAGTATTAAAGAGCCTGCGCAAGAGATTGAAAAGGTTACACCAGCTGTTACGAAACAAATCTCGATCAAACGTATCATTGAGCCAATTGCGCCAAATAAGTAATATTTTTTCGCAAAAGGAAGTCGGTCTCGCATTATAGCATGGCGGGTGTTCGAGCTTGACCGTCAATAGAAAGGGCTTGCTGGGATAGGTAAATCATAAGCGCTGGGTCTATGCCAGACCGCCTTGCGACCCTCTGACCAAGCGTCCAGGTCTCGCCTCTGTGACTTGATCACTTGCGATTACCTGTTCACCAGATACAAAAGTCGCGCGATAACCCGATACAGGTTGCAATAGACGTTGCCCACCTGCGGGCAGGTCTTTGACCATCTCAGGAACGCCGAGTTCAAGATTATCATAATCGATAATATTGATATCAGCCTTGAGGCCGGGCCTTAGTCGGCCTCGGTCGGTTAGCCCCAGATAATCTGCTCCATCGGCGGTAAGCATTTGAATGGCGCGAGGGAGTGCGATCCCAGCTTCACCGCGGCGCTGACGGTCGCGTGTCCAGTGGGATAAAAGATAGGTTGGGAAACTGGCGTCACAAATAAATCCGACATGGGCTCCACCATCTGACAGGCCGGGCAGGGCATTGGGGTGTTTTAACATGGTCAGGACATTGTCGTAATTCATCTCTGTATAGTTGTAGACTGGGTAATAGAGCAGGGCCTTGCCACCATCTTCCAGCAAAAGATCATAGGTCAGTGACCAGACAGATGCGTTTATCGCGCGGGCTTTCGCGGCCAGACTATCCATTGCGCCTTGTTCGTAATCTACCGTTCCATTTTTTTGCAACAGGAAGACTTTTTGCGATACGGCTTGATATTGCGCGATCAGTAAATCAGCAAGCGGCGGAATAGATGAGCCGGGTCCGGACAACATAACAGGTTTTTCCGAGAGCATTTTGTCTTTGAACTTGGGATCGGACATGATCCGGACTTTTTCGCTTAGAGGTTTGTCTTGAATGGCCAAAAAACTCGGAAACGCCATGAGCGGATGAAAGGTTGATCCCAGACCGAGGAAAACCCCAATGGCGCGCGGCGCCACTTGAAAGCCAATTTTCAATCCGGTTTTGTCATTAAAAGCCTCGGTTCGTTCAATAATTTTACGCCAATCCTTCGGGGCAAAGTCGCGTTGCATAAGCGACATGGATCCTGGACGCCCCCCCGCCTCAAAAAAAGCTTCCATCAATTCGAACTCTGCATCGAAATTATCTTGCGGACGTACCATGTCAAAATCGTTCACGGCTTGAAGGACACCGAAATCAAGCTCTTTAAAAACGGAGGCAATTCCCATTAGTTCTTCCCGGCTCGCTTCAGATGACGGCGTCCAATCTCCGTCACTGGTTTTGTGGACATCCGAGCGACCCGTAGAAAAACCGATCGCGCCAGCCTTCATGGCGTCTCTGACAACATCTTTCATTTTTTCGATATCATTTGGGTTGGCTGGTTCGTCAAAAACCGCGCGGTCTCCCATCGTAAAGACGCGAACGGGATCATGGGTGATCATGGCGGCAAAGTCGATCGTATGCGGAATGTCTGCAATGGCGTCCAAATATTCGCCAAAGCTCTCCCAATTCCAGCTTATGCCTTCATGTAGAACCGTTCCGGGCAGATCCTCAACCCCTTCCATCAAACGGACAAGGCGATCTTGGTCGGTCGGACGGCAGGGTGCGAACCCCACACCGCAATTCCCCATGACCACTGTCGTCACGCCGTGATTGACTGAAGGCTTAAGTTCTTCATCCCAACTTATTTGTCCGTCATAATGGGTATGGAGATCGATAAATCCCGGTGTAATAATGCAACCACTGCCATCTATAATCTGATCTGCCGTGCCGAGACCCACGCCGATCTCGGCGATTTTGCCATTTTTAATTCCAATATCGGCCTTATACGGGTCCGCACCGGTCCCGTCATAAATACGTCCGCCTGTGATGAGCGTGTCAAACATGTTGTCGCCTATCCTGCCATCTAAACAAAGAGACGAGTAACGCACCCGCTATAATATGCCAAGTGCCCCAAAGCCCGGCCACGGCGGCCGCGCCGCCAAGCCCGTCCAGCTGTGTCACCAATATGACAATGGCAAGACCTACATTCTGAATGCCGACTTCAATTGTGATAGACCGGGTCGCAGCGGAATTTGCGCGGGCAAGCTTGGCAAATATATATCCCAACAAAAAGGCCAGCGCGTTAAAGAGGATAATCATGGCCAGCACGGACGCTCCAATCGCCCAGAAGAGAGACCAATATTGCACAATGGCGACGACCGTAATCAGGATCAAAAGGCCTGCGCCAAATAAGGCAAGGGGTTTCATGATTTTTTGTGCGAATTCAGGGCGTTTGATCGCGATGATCATGCCAGACGCAAGGGGGAGCGCCAAAATGAGAAGGGCTTTAAGTAAGAAATCGATGACGTCAAAATCGATTTGCGTCAGCAATTCTCGCGTCGGTGGATAGAGCTGACACCAAAATAAGATAGAGATAGGCGTTAATAAGGCGGCAAAGAGGCTCGAGGTCGCGGTGAGGGAGACTGACAAGGCTGTATTGCCTCGCGCAAATAAAGATAACAGATTTGAGACATTGCCCCCCGGACAACAGGCCACGACGATCATGCCCAAAGCCAAGCTCGCATGGGGTTTGAGGATAAAGCTTAGCCCAAGGGCCAAAAGCGGCAAAGCCAGGAGTTGCGCGGTGACACCCGCTAGATAGCTATAGGGTTGGGTTTTAAAAAATTTGAAATGATCTGGCCGGATCGACAAAGCGACAGCAAACATCATGATAATCAGGGCGACCGTAAGACCAATTTCCGATACGCCTCCGAGTTCAAGCGTGAATTCATCAAGTTGATCCGCATTCATTTTCGTCATGGTCGATCAATGCCAGAGGGTGATTGGCGAGGCAAATTTTATATAGAAGGATGAGGTTTCACGAATATTGCAAAACAGAGCGTTTATCAGGGTTGGCTGCTCCCACGGAAATGGGACGAAGCAGTGGGGTCCAAAAACACAACTGCCTTTGAAAGTTTAAAACCGGTGCTTTAAATCCCATCAAAATTGATTTCGCGCCATTTAAAATCAATCGACATCCTAAAGCGTTGAAGTCAATTTTTATGGCTATTGCGGTTGAGGAAAAGGATTTGTCTGACCATCTGGTCGGTCAACCCTATCTGGATATGTTGGGCCACCTTCGGGCGCCGCAATAAAAATGTCCGCTTTTTTTATCAAACGGACAGATTTGATAATCATCAAGGCGGTATTATGCCTTGATGATGTTGAGTTTGAATGGAACTCGTTAGCTATTAATGGCGTCTTCTTACAAATCTGGACCTGTTGCCATTGAAACGATTTGAGCGAAAACCAGATTGTCTAAAGCCGACGCCCCGATTTCTAAATTGACGACGGTTCACGCCGAAGCTGCCAGGTCTTGCGCTTTGAAAACTAATAAAACCGCTATTTCCAAAGCCCCCGCTATTGAAACCGATAGATGTAAAGCCTCTATTTCCGACAAAGCCTCGATTGCCGACGAAACCTCTATTTCCAACAAAGCGTCTATTGCCGACGAAACCTCTATTTCCGACAAAACCTCTATTTCCGACAAAACCTCGATTGCCGACGAAACCTCTATTTCCAACAAAGCGTCTATTGCCGACGAAACCTCTATTTCCGACAAAACTTCTGTTTCCGACAAAACCTCTGTTTCCGACAAAACCTCGATTGCCGACGAAACCTCTATTTCCAACAAAGCCTCTGTTACCGACGAAAC
>CAYRMO010000050.1:5906-18887 GCA_964425355.1 uncultured Algimonas sp.
CCTCGATTGCCGACGAAACCTCTATTTCCAACAAAGCCTCTGTTACCGACGAAACGTCTATTTTGGGCAAAGCCTCGATTGCCAACGAAACCTCTATTTTGGACAAAGCCTCTATTGCCGACAAAACCTTGTGAGCTTTGTGAAACAAAAGATTGGCCTTGAATATTTCGTCGGGTTTGAGCGTCAGCTGCTTGGCTTAGACCCACAACAAGCAACACACCAAGCGTTGCTATTTTCATCACCTTAAACATCATTGATCCTTTCAGGAATTTTGTATGCGAAGAGAGCATAGCAGATTTTCGCTTACAGGCCGTACACAATATGGTTATTCGTTTGTTAAGAGAATTTTCTCGCCGGCTATATTGGGGCTAGATGTGCTATAGAGGGTCTTAACTTGAGCGTGCAACATATTGTAAATACACGTAGTTTTAAGTTACGAGCATGATGTCGTGTCGTGGTTTTACCGGAATTTAGTGGAATTCAGATCAAGATTTGACCATAGGGAGTGCAGGTTTTGACACGTTTAAAACCGAAAATCAGGTATAATATTATGGAAAATTTTACAGCTGCCGTCGTTCAAGTCAGTTCTAAATTATTTGACACACCGGCCACATTGGATGTGTTTGACGTAAAGCTGAAAGACGCAAAAGGGCTTGGCGCTGAACTCGTCGTCTTTCCAGAAGCCTTTATAGGCGGCTATCCAAAGGGCATTGATTTTGGCGTCCGGGTCGGGATGCGGTCTGATGACGGTCGGTCACAATTTGTAGCTTATATGGACGGCGCGATTTCACGCCAGTCTCCGGAAATGGATCGGATTTGCAAATCGGTGAAGCGTATTGGCCTTACGGTCGTTCTCGGTCTAATCGAAAAATCCGGTGGGACGCTTTATTGTTCGAGTGCCTGTATTGGCAAGGATGGGCAAATTCTGTCTTGGCATAGAAAGCTCATGCCAACCGCCATGGAGCGCGTCATTTGGGGGCAGGGCGACGGTTCGACTATGTCTGTGGCCAAGACAGGTATTGGGACGGTGTCTATGGCGATATGTTGGGAAAATTATATGCCACTATATCGTCAACATCTTTATGACCAAGGCGCGCAACTTCATTGTGTTCCTACAGTTGATGACCGTGATGTATGGATACCGACCTTGCAGATGATTGCGCTCGAAGGGCGCTGTTTCGTCCTGAGCGCTTGCCAATATATGACCGTGGATGATGTCGCAGCGGACTGGTTTGATCCCGTTCAAGGTAAGGCGCCGGAAACAGTCCTTATTCGCGGGGGCAGCTGTATCATCTCCCCTATGGGTGAAATTTTGGCCGCGCCAGTTTATAATGAAGAGACAATCCTGACCGCCCATATTGATTTGGATATGATTAAAGGCGGTAAATTCGATCTTGACGTTTCGGGCCATTATGGTCGTCCCGACGTGTTTAAATTGATTGTCGATAAAGCGCCGAAATAAACATAAGGCCTTCATTGATTTTGTGCGTAAGACTAGTTTTTCAAATGCTCGGTGAAAAAGGCGACGACGAGTTTATCTAGGGTTTGATTGTCTGGATCTGGTTTTCCGGTCCGGTTCACAAATCCATGCCCCGCATTTTCTACGGCGACAAGCAGGGGATCATGTCCAAGGTCCTTGAGCATAAGGGCGAGTTTTACGCTTTGTGCGACATCCACGAAGCGGTCTTCTTTTCCGTGCATTATTAAAAATGGTGGATCGTTTTTATCGACATAGATGATAGGGGAGCCTTGAACCTTTTCAGCTCTATTGCGGAAATTCTGGGCAACCGCATGGACCGCCAGCGAGTCGCTCTTCACATTTACGACATCAAACAGACCATAAAATGTGGCCACGGCTTTGACATTGCTCGACACACCCGGGAGTGATGTGCCTTCCAAACCATCTTTTGGCGATGTCAGTCCGACCAGGGCAGACAAATGCCCACCCGCACTATCTCCCATGAGACCTATGCGATCCGGATCAATATTGAGTGAGCGACTATTGGCGCGCAAATATTTGATCGCGCATTTCACATCAAGAATTTGGGCCGGATGTTTATGGGTTGGCGCCAAACGATAATCCAGCGTGGCAACGGCAAAACCGTTTTCCAAAAGGGGTTTCAAACGCCGTCTTTCAAACCCGTCTTTGCGGCTTCCGCTTTCCCACCCACCGCCATGTATATCATGTATATAAAGGACAATCGGCTTGATATTATTTTGAAATTCGGGCGTTGTGATATCCATTTTCTGGGAACCACAATAGGTCACTGTTTTCTGGGCTGAAGCGTTGCCGATTTCAATTTCATTGGCGCCCGTTTGGGCACACCCTCCTATCAGTATCAAAATGGATACAGCTATTAGGCGTGGTCTGCGCATATAGGCATATACCATTTTTCGAGGTGATTAACAAATATGACGTTATGGTTTTAAGTTTAACGCGCCTAGAAAACAGCTGGGCAGAACCGCTTATGCGACGCTTCATATATAAGATAGTCAATGGAAGGATTGTGACCTTGGCTAATTTAAGGTTCAGGAGAGTGTCTTCGAATAAAGAAGACTTTACGCTCCATCCCATTTTTGATTACGCTTGTTTTACGGATGCTAGGATCGAAACGAAACGCCTCATGTTACGCCATGTCACGCTTGCCGATGTGGATGTCATTCAGGCCTGTATTCATGACCCGCGTATTTATGAAAAGGTCGCGAGCATACCGCCGGACCAACCCCGACAGGTAACAATTGACTGGATATCAACACATGCAGATGGGCGAAAAGCCAAAACTGATTATGTATATGCTATCACCTCACAAGATAAATTTTTAGGGTTGATCGGGTTCCATAGAGGATCGATATCTGGCTTATTTGATTTAGGGTTCTGGGTTTCGCCAGAGGGCTGGGGTAAGGGATATGCGACAGAAGCAGCCACGGCTCTCTTATCACACTTAGAGGCTAGAATGGGCGCTCAAAAAACGACAGCCGGCTATTTTACGGATAATCCGGCATCTGGACGCGTGCTGGAAAAATTAGGTTATATAAGAATGGGTGAAGACCGGATGCATTGTGCGGGTCGCGATAAAACTCTACCTCTTATCAAACTTGTTCGAGTTGCTTCACCCTAAGACCCGTAAAATATCCAATTCTGTATCCCGCCTGATGTGCAATAGAGACCTTATCGATGGCAAGGGATCACAGCTCTATTCGCAAAATTATTTGTCCGCCAAAATGCCATAATTCCAGCCAGGTGGCTATATTTCACGCCAATCACTATATATTACAGCTTTATCCAGATCGGATTTAGGCTAAGCCGTATTGGCCACGAAACCTATTATGAAACCTATAGAGTGTGTCGATGACGGATAAATGCGTTATTATTGGAGCCAGTCATGCGGCCTCGCAATGTGCGGTCAGCTTGCGACAATCAGGCTGGACGGGTGAAATCACGTTGATCGGGGATGAGCGTGATCTCCCCTATCATCGTCCGCCCTTATCCAAGGATTTTCTTTCGGGTCAAAAATCAATTGATGATATTTTGCTACGCCCCGCCGCGACCTATGCGGAGGCAGATATCTCGCTAAAGCTTGGCATGCGCGTGACCGGAATTGACCGAAAGGCCAGCTCTGTTGTCACAGATACGGGCGAGGTGCTCCCCTATAGCAAGCTTGTCATGGCGACAGGGGCGCGGGTGCGCAAACTGCCAATCCCCGGCGCGGATGATCCACGGGTCATGTATCTTCGCGATAGTTCGGATGTTCGCAAAATCAAAGGCGCGATCAAAGCTGGGCAGAGAGCCGTGATTATCGGCGGTGGTTATATTGGCCTAGAAACAGCGGCCTCATTACGCAAGCAAGGCCTGGAAGTCATTGTGCTCGAGGCTATGGACCGGATTTTACAGCGCGTCACCGCACCGGTCATGTCGGATTTCTATCGCCGGATACACCGCGAAGAAGGCGTCGTGATTGCCGAGACAGAAATGGCGGACACAATCCTGACATCCTCTAATAGTTGCGTTGTTCAGACGAAGTCAGGCGCCGAATATCCAGCTGATATTATCATTATCGGGATCGGTGTTATCCCCAATACCGAACTGGCCGACGCGGTCGGGCTTGAGGTCGGAAACGGGATTGTCGTCAATGAATATTGCCAGACAAGCGATCCCGATATTTTCGCGATTGGCGATGTGACCTGGCACTATAATCCGATCTATGATCAGCATATGCGACTGGAAAGCGTGCCCAATGCGACCGAGCAAGCCAAGACTGCCGCAAGCTTCATCGCCGGCAAACCCAAACCTTATAACAGCCTCCCATGGTTCTGGTCCGATCAATTTGACCTCAAGCTTCAAATCGCAGGCTTATCAACGGGTTATGACGATATCATCATTCGAGGTGATAATGAAAAGTCCCGCAGTTTCGCCGCCTATTATTTCAAAGGTGAGCGTCTTTTGGCTGTCGATGCCGTGAACGCACCACGTGATTTCATGATGTCAAAAATGGTTCTAACCAAAGGGCAGGCCTTGGATAAGTCTGTGCTTGCTGATCCAGAGGTAGAGCTGAAATCTGCGATTGTGCGTTAGTGTGATCTTGCAAGGGATAAAATGAACAACTCTAGACAAATCATAGAGATATTCTTAACCGTAGTGAGTTTTAGTTTTCTGGGGTTGTTATCAGGATGTAGCCAAAGTGAATCTGATGACGGAACAACACCGCCTCAAGGTCATGAACCTGTCGTTAAAGGCCCAAACGTGCATCAAGTCGCAGTTTTGGAGCCTCTCAAACTCGAAGCTCAATCTGGTCAAGTGCCTTTCACGGTGAGGACACTGAATACTGGGCGTGACGGCGAATGCGTGCGACCTCTTCGCTTTAGCAGCCATGGCATCGGCATAGATTGGGGGGACGGTTCAAGCTCACCCAATCATGCCATCCCGTTTCGTTCTGATGAAACATGCCCACCTTTTGGTGTCCATACATATACCGTTCCCGGTATTTATAGGATTGTCGTGCAATATTGGAGTGTTGGTCCTACCGATCAGATTATTCCTGGTGGAGAACGCTCAACCACTATCACAGTTACCGGTGAACCTATCAATTCTAGCACAGAGCTTTCACTTAGAGACGCTGGGCAAAATTCCGGCGACGAACATGAATTCCCATATGACGTGAAAGACTTTTACATCACGCATAAAATGAGCGCGCGGGCGGTTCTAAACTTGCGTTTGGAATTACTCGACGGCAATGTTCTTGCCGAAAGTTCCTCCGGACCTATCGCCTATGATGGGACAACGCGGTTTTATGTGGGAATGACAAATGAACGCCTGGCTATGACACGTGACGTATTGGTAGGTCTTAGTGCGACTCCAGCTGTTTTGCACATCACTGCGACGACTCCAGAAGGCACTGTCCTAACAAAAAAGCGGCTAAATATTACGCTTAATGCGCAATCATTACGAATACGTTCCCTTTGTCCGAGGGTCCAATTCGATGAGGAACAAAAGCGAAAAATTACCCTCATACTTCCCCACCGACGAAGCAATGCTATGACCTACCGCATTAACTGGGGTGACGGTCAAACCGATGAAAAATCCAAACCGAGCTGGAAACGTACGAGTTGGCCCGTCGGAGCGGATAGCGCCAAATTCCGCCTAGAACATATATACGCCCAACCCGGATCGTATCAGATCGAATTGCGATATGAAAACGAACGTAACACAAAGGAAACGGACACACCTATTGATCTGTGCAACATGCAAATTGACGTGGGCTAACCATTACGTTTGACTAATTAACTTTAGGATGTTGGATGACGTTTTAAATATTGAAAATTACCTTGAATAGCTGCTTTGGCGCGGTCTTGATGCGTAAGGGTTCCAATTCTGACTTGCATTTAAAATATCTAACCGTCGAGTATGGTCTTTCTATTGTCGATCCATGGTGGTCAGATCGGCTATTCGTAAGTTTTGGAATAAAAAAAGGGGAGTTGGTCGTGCTTTTAAACTGGTGCCGCGAGGGAGAATTGAACTCCCGACCTCATCATTACCAATGATGCGCTCTACCACTGAGCTACCGCGGCTTATACTCGAGAAAAAGGTCTTCAAGAGAGAGGGCGTAATATACGGTTTTTAGGTACTCGCAAGGGTTTTGTTCAATCAGGATCGGCTTTTGAATATGACGTCTTGACCCTTCTGGCGAAGGGTGATTTCTCGATGTCACCGCTTTCGAGCTTCTAGAATTCGATAACGGAATGCGAGGAAGCCGCCATTTGTGCTAGGAGTCCCATTTTCACGGCTTTTATCCCGTCTTCTGGCGTGACTTCGACGTTTCCTTTACCGTTCAAAACATCCAGGAATTTCTGATGTTGATAATAAGTCGAGCCGTGATGATCTCCAGCCTTGAGGATGGCTTCGTCTATTAATATGTCTTTGGTTTGCGGGCGCTTGGGACTGCGCGGAAATGTTGAGAGTTGCGAATGCGGTGGCGGGCCGAGGTCTTTGGGCCAGAAACGCTGCGGGCTAGGGAGTCGGCATTCGATTTTACCTTTATGACCTATCGCGCCAATTTCTTCATTCCATTTCGTACCATCCGCAAACATACATAGCTCAAGCATGGCGCGTGCCCCGTTTTCAAAATCGAAAATGACATAGCCACCATCCCAAATATCAGATGTTTGTCTGTCATAAACTTCATCAAGATGATTGACCATTTGTCCGGCCGAGGCCGTTACCCGAACAGGTTCTGATTGCAGAATAAGGCGCATGAGATCAAAAAAGTGACAGCACTTTTCGACCAAAGTACCACCCGAATTGTGATTGAACCGGTTCCAATTACCTATTTTTGGAAGAAAGGGAAAGCGGTGCTCCTTAATGGTCAGCATTTTAATGCCGCCTGTCACATCATTGGCTTGCTCGATGAATTTCTGAATTGGTGGCATATATCGATATTCCATGGCGACCCAGACCGGCGATTTATGATTGGTAAGAAATTGATCTAAACGACCCTCTTGTTCCGGGTGGGAATAAAAAGGTTTTTCACAAAGAATTGGCAGATCTTTGAACGTGCTTATCTCTTCGAGGTTGTCAATGTGATTATGGTTTGGACTTACAATCACAACGGCATCCAGCCCTGCTGTGGTAGCTAGAGCTTCAATGGACCGCGCGATTTCCGCGCCCCCTGCTTTTCTAGAAGCTGCTTCGGCAAGGTCTTTAATGGGGTCATAAACAACGCTTACCTCTGCGCCTTCCAACAAATTTAAATTCGCGATGTGCTCATGGCCCATCATGCCGCATCCAATGATGCCGTATTTTTTTGTCATTTTAGTTCTCATATTCTCTAAAAGCGGGAAACGTAACGGGCCACGTCCGGGTTAAACCAGGTTTTTGAAAACTCGGCAGCCTTATTGAATTGGTCCCAGCTTGTGCGTTCAATGTAGCCGGCAAGATCTCCTGGCTTCATATTGAAATCTTCTGGCGCCCAGTCCGGGATAACTGCGGCCCCCAACCGATCTTCGATTTTGGATATTCTAAGATCAAAATTCTCTTTATAATGGCGGTATAAAGACTCACTAATGTCTGAGAGTCGCAAATTTTCGGAAAATCGATGATCCAGCCATATCTCTTCTAAGGCGATTTGGATATCTCCGAGCGAGCGAATTCTGACAATTCGATGTGCCGTTTTGGCGGCACCGAAATCTGGCGCGTCTTTTGGCTTTAACACGAGGGAAATGTCTCTTATTTTGGCGGTTGGTAATCCAGCGCCTTCAATTCGTTCTAGGCGAAAGTGGCTGTAAATACTGTCGACAGTTTGCTTATATTGAATATAGTTTCCTGATCCTTGGACGCGTTTTAGAAGTCCTTTATCTTCCAAGATGAGAAGGGCTTTGCGGAGTGTCCCGACGGCGACCTCATATTGTTCAGCCATAACTTTTTCTGGCGGTAAACGCGTTCCGTCTTTTAATATGCCCGCTGTTACCTCTCTGATCAGGGTTTCAGAGATCAGCAAATGTTTTGGTAATGGGCGTGTTTTGAACATGCAAGCCTCAATAATTAATATACTATTGATTTATTTTCCTTGCGCTAGAATATTGTCTCGGATAACTCAAGCAAAATAAATCAATATAGTATCAATTTGGAGGGACATATGTCCGTCGTGCCAATAAAATCAGAGGCGCTCGATAGTGTCGAACTGTCCTGGTTCTCGGCTTTATGCTCAGATGATTATCAATTTCTCGGTGTGCCTGATGGAAATCTTCGGTCCAGCTGGGATCGTTGTAGCTCAATTTTACTTGAAGCTGAAAAACAGGGGTTTCGAAATATATTATGCCCATCATCTTATCAGGTCGGGCAGGACACCCTTAGCTTTGTGGCCGGCTGCGCCCCTCTTACAAAATCGATCAATATGCTGGCGGCGGTCAGGTGCGGGGAAATGCAACCCATAATGTTGGCGCGGACCGTCGCGACTCTTGATCACATGCTAGAAGGTCGGCTGACCCTCAATATCATCAGTTCAGACTTCCCAGGCGAAAAGGCTGAAAGTGCTTACCGCTATCAACGCTCCAGAGAAGTTGTAAATATATTGAAACAAGCTTGGACGCAGGATGAAATCAATTTTGAAGGTGCAATCTATAGCTATCAGAATGTGCCGACTGGCCCTGCGCGTCCATATCAGACAAATGGCGGGCCTTTGCTTTATTTCGGCGGCTATTCACCGCCAGCCCTCGAGCTTTGCGGGGAGCATTGTGATGTCTATCTTATGTGGCCAGAGCCCAAAGAAAATATTGCTGAGCGTATGAAAGCCGTGAATGCAGTTGCAGAAAAATACGAGCGTAAAATCGATTATGGCTTTCGCGCTCATATGATTGTTCGCGATACGGAACAAGAAGCCCGAGAATATGCAGATTATATCGTCAGTAAATTGGATGATGAATATGGAAAATTGATCCGGGATCGCGCCCATGACTCTATTAGTCTCGGCGTCGCCCACCAAGCTCGCGCTCGCGAACTCGCCGATAAATTTGGCTATGTCGAGGATAATCTCTGGACGGGGATAGGGCGTGCGAGGTCTGGATGCGGTTCCGCTATTGTGGGCTCGACTGATCAGGTCTTGTCTAAAATCGAAGCCTATCAAAAAATGGGCATTCGCTCATTTATTTTTTCTGGTTATCCGCACATAGATGAATGCCGCCATTTTGGTGAAAAAGTATTGCCGCAAATCAAGACTTGTTCTTTGCCGCATGAATATGGACGTGTACCAGCTACTGTGCCCGCAACACCTCTTGGTGTTGGGGAACGAGTATAAGCGAGGACGTCGTCATCATGGAAAGAATAAAGCTAACAAAAGAGCTGAGCTTCTCGCGCATTGTTTACGGCATGTGGCGCGTCAAAGCTGGTGACTCGACGCCGTCTTTTCTCAGCAAGAAAATTAGAACCTGTCTGGAGCAGGGGATTACCACCATGGATCAGGCCGATATTTATGGTGGTTATACGGCCGAGAAAATTCTGGGTGGGGCTCTGCAATTTGATAAGACAATTCGCGATCAGATCGAGATTGTCACCAAATGCGACATCGTCGCCCCGATTGGCAAATATGGTGATAAGCGTGTGAAGTATTATGATACGTCGCGGGAGCATATCGAAGCCTCGGTTGAAAACTCACTCAATGATATGGGGATCGACCATATTGACCTATTGCTTATTCATCGCCCTGATCCATTTATGGATCACCATGAGACGGGATCGGTGCTCGATGATCTTGTAACATCAGGCAAGGTGAGGGCTGTCGGTGTCTCTAATTTCAAGCCACATGATATAGAGCTTCTAGGCTCGGCGATGAAATCCCCATTGGTGACTAATCAGATCGAATTAAGTGTGACGGCTAATCAGGCTTTTACCAATGGCGACATAGCCTACCTTCAAAAACATGCGATTTCAGCTATGGCCTGGTCGCCTCTGGGCGGGGGGAGCCTGTTTCATGACAAAGAGACATCACTTTATAAGACTTTAGAGGCCCTAGCAGCAGAAAATGGTGTGGATGTGGGCGCGATAGCCATAGCGTGGCTATTGGCGCATCCAGCCAAAATATTGCCTGTCATGGGAACAAATAATATGGACCGCATTAAGTCTCTGGGTCTCGCAGCCAGTGTAAATCTTGATCGTCAGACCTGGTTCGAGATTTATGAGAAAGCAAATGGCGCTGAAGTTCCCTAATGCGTTATTGATTTCCCGAAGTAGAAAGCAAAGCCTCTCGCAATGTTCCATTTTGTTGGGCGAAGTTCACAATGTAAGATGCCGGGATGATGGGAATGGTCTTGTCTTCGCAAATGGCAGGTTTTTTTTTCAGCTTGATCTTTAATTATGTCGCATAAGTTACTGATATGAATGAACAATTATTGATATTGATTACATGCGTCTTCTTTATGGGCCTTGTTGCCCTGATTTCTTATTGGAAAACAAAAGGTGAGGTTGGCAGCAAGGATGGTTATTTTCTTGCGGGTCGCAATCTGACCGGGATTTTCATTGCCGGCTCTCTCTTGCTCACAAACCTATCTGCCGAGCAATTAATCGGCTTAAACGGGTCTGCTTATGGGCATAATTTGTCGAGCATGGCCTGGGAGGTGACAGCTGCGGTCTCGACCATTGCCATGGCTATGATTTTCCTACCGCGATATTTAGCGGGTGCCTTTACGACCCTCCCGGAGTTCTTAAAAGATCGCTATGATATTCAGGTGCAGCGACTATCAGTCCTGTTATTCATGCTGGGCTATGGTTTGGTGACGATACCATCCGTTCTCTATTCGGGCTCTATCGCCGTTATAAAGATTTTTGACGTGCCTGATATGTTGGGTGTGACAGATTTCGAAGGCCTGGTTTTCACCATTCTTTGTATCGGGATTATTGGCTCTATCTACGCGGTCTGTGGTGGGCTGAAGGCGGTTGCTATTTCTGATACGTTGAATGGTGTCGGGCTTTTGATTGTTGGCTCTCTCGTGCCCGTTTTGGGCGTCCTGGCGCTCGGTGGCGGAAATTTCGCGTCCGGGATCGAGACAATGGTCACGACGAATCCCGAAAAATTAAATGCGATTGGCGGGCCGAAAGATCCAACACCTATTGGGACAATTTTTACCGGCATGATTATTGCCAATCTCTTTTATTGGTGTACCAATCAATATGTGATCCAAAGGACATTGGCGGCTAAAAACCTCGCTGAAGGACAAAAGGGTGTATTGTTGTCCGGTTTCCTGAAAGTCCTTGTACCGTTTTTCATGATGATCCCGGGGGTTATTGCCTTCCACCTATATGGTCCCGGCCTTGCGACGATTGATCTGGCCTATCCGCAACTTGTCAAAGACCTTTTGCCGGTCTGGATGATGGGCTTCTTTCTGGCTGTTCTTTTGGGGGCTGTATTCAGCTCATTTAACTCTCTGCTTAATAGTGCCGCGACACTCTTTTGTCTGGATATCTACGTCCCGATGTCGAAATCAGAAGTGTCTGAAATCCAGATGGTGCGTGTCGCTATGATCGCATCAATTGTAATCGCAATATTTTCATTTGTCGTCGCACCGCTCCTTTTCTTCGCGCCAGAGGGTCTGTGGCAAATCATCCGTATTTTCACAGGCTTTTATAATATCCCGATCATTACAATTGTGCTGGTTGGCCTATTCACGCGCCGCGTCCCGGCGCTCGCAGCTAAAGTGGTCATCCTATTCCACGTCATTGCCTATGGCATTATCAAATTCGCCCTCAAAGATATCGTCACGCTCCATTTCCTACATCTCTATGCCGTCCTCTTCTTTGTCGAGGTGGGCATTATGGCGCTGATCACGCTTTACCGTCCGCGTGAAGCCTGGTCATTTACACCGCAAAAGAAAGTCGACCTTACACCGTGGAAATATGCGACAGCGACCTCGGTCACGCTGTTCTCGTGCATTCTGGGGATATATACGCTCTTCTCGCCCTGGGGCATCGCCAATGGCACCTTCTCATTCCAGTTCTACACTGTTATTTTGGGGCTCTTGGCGGTCAATCTGGTCGTATGGGGGCAGGGCTTGCGTAAGGGTTAGCGCTCGCGATTATAGCTTGAAAATCAGACATTCGCCATTAGATTTAAACCCATGCCTGATTCCGCAAAAACTGATAAAGAAAAACGTGAAGAACGTCTGGCGGCAGAGTTGCGGGCTAATCTGCGTCGCCGGAAACAGGCTGTGAAAAAAGCTAAAAGCAATCTAAAATCCAACCGGCCAAAAGGCTGACATAGTCTCGTCTTGATCTTGCCTTAAGTGCCGCCTAACACGCATCAAGACTCACGATAAAAAAGCGACCAACATGGACAAGATTGTCATAGAAGGTGGATATCCTTTAAATGGAGAGATTTCGATTAGCGGAGCGAAGAATTCCGCGATCAAGCTAATGGCGGTCTGTCTTTTAACGGATAAGCCAGTGACGCTGAAGAATATGCCGCGTCTGCGCGATACGCGCTCTATGGCGGGCCTGCTGACCCATTTGGGTGTCGAGGTTGATCCGGGCAAGGCGGACGTCATGAAGCTTCATGCGCCTAAACTCTCCAGTACGACTGCGCCTTATGATCTGGTCCGGAAAATGCGCGCGAGCTTTAACGTATTGGGACCGTTACTGGCACGCGAGGAACAGGCCAAAGTGTCCTTACCGGGCGGCTGTGCCATCGGCGCACGGCCCGTTGATCTCCATCTCAAGGCCCTTGAGGCTCTCGGCGCCAATATCGAATTGGAAGAAGGCTATGTGATTGCAACAGCAAAGGGCGGATTGCGCGGCGCGGAAATTACCTTTCCATTTGTCACGGTCGGCGCGACGGAACACACCATGTTGGCGGCGGTTTTGGCCAAGGGCGAAACGGTCATGAATAATTCGGCCAGAGAGCCCGAGATTGTTGATCTGGCCAATTGCTTGAATGCGATGGGGGCTAAAATCACGGGAGCCGGTCGATCCGAAATCCGGATTGAGGGTGTTTCCTCGCTTAA
>CAYRMO010000051.1:0-18824 GCA_964425355.1 uncultured Algimonas sp.
GTAATTTTGGGAATTCATCCTTTATTGCTGGGCTTTGTTGGCGCGATCAATTTACTCTATCAATATTGGATCCACACCGAAGCGATTGGGAAAATGCCGAAATGGTTTGAGGCCGTGATGAATACGCCGTCACACCACCGCGTGCATCACGGGACTAATCCGCAATATTTGGACGCAAATTACGCTGGGATTTTCATTGTCTGGGACAAGCTATTTGGGAGTTTTGTGCCTGAAAGATCAGATATAAAAATAGAATATGGCTTGGTCAAAAATATTGAAACGCATAATCCCATCCGAATTGCCTTTGCCGAGATGCTCGGGGCAATCAAAGATGTTATAGGCCCGAACCGATCCTTAGTCTCGAGACTGAAATATCTATTCGCCCCGCCTGGCTATTCACATGACGGGTCGAGACAATCTTCTGAAGATATCAAATTGGACTATGTCCGCGCAAACCCAGAACAATCAGGTCAGCCAGGCCTCCCTAGCCTAGACCATGAAATAGGGCCCGCTGTTTCAAATTAAGTCCACGGGGTGATTTGACTTTGATTGTATCACCCGATTTTTTTAGCTTAAAGCGAGCCGTCTCAAAGGCTTCATAGTCCCGCGAGGAAACGGTACTCACAGCAATCATCCGAACCTTGGCAGATTTGTTTGAGAGCGTCAGATCAATAAACCCATTTTCCAGAGCATTATAATAACGCGCATCTGGATTTTCTTTCGTCAGGAGGAGGTTATGTTCGGCTGTTGCATCGCCCATATAGGCCGTCAAAGTATTGGACGATACAGAGGACGTCACAAGCTCCATCCCAACTTTAGTGCCGGCTTCAGAGGTTAGCTCATTAACCCAATATTCATGGGCATCGCCCGTCAGCACCAACATATCATTCACCCCAGCATCATTCAGGGCTTTATAAAAGTTTTCGCGTGCGACGGGATAGCCGTCCCAACTATCGGGATAGACCGGCATATTATATTTGGAGAGCGTCACGAAATCCCTCACTTCGGGCCAAAAGCCCTCAATTTGAGTGATGACGTCTTCGGAAATATAAGGCGTGAAATCAGGCGTCAGCAAACGCCCCATAATCACCTGATTGGCCAGTAATCGCCAAGGCTTTCCTGCTTCCTTGGAGCTTTTCAAAGCCTCAACAATAAAATCCTGTTGATCCTGCCCGAACATCTCACGGCTTGGATCGTATAATTTCTCAGCTTTGAATTTTTCCGCACCGCCAGGCACGTCAATCTCGGCGATATGCTTTTCTAAAATAAAAGGCTCTGCCCGCGCGGTCAGACGCGTTTCAACACAGGTCAGACTGGCCAGGTTTCCAAACTCGAAATTCCGGTAAATCGCCTCGCGCACCCGTCCCGCTATGGGTTCTCGAATGGGCATCCACTCATAATAAGCTCGCAGGGCGGCTTGTCGGCGGGCGTCCCAATCCCCTTCTGAAGGCTGATGGTTCTCCGCGCCATGTTTCCAACTATCATTGCTAGACTCATGATCATCCCAAACCGCAATCAGCGGCATTTGCGCGGTCACAGATTGAAGCGCAGCATCAGAGCGATATTGCGCATGTCGGAGACGGTAATCCGACAGATCGACAATTTCATGGGCAGGTTCATGCACGCGGTCTGAAATAGCAGGCTCATCCGCAGCGCCATATTCATAATAATAATCGCCCAAATGAATTAGCGCATCATAGGGGTTCGCCGATGCGCGTTCCGCAATGGCATCATATGTATTGAAATAGCCGTGTTGCCAATTCGAACAGGACACAATGGCGAAATGCAAATTCGAAACATCATTATCCGCTAAGGTCTTGGTTCGACCAGTCGGCGATATCGTCTCACCTAATCGGAAGCGGTAATAATAGACCGTATTTGGCAAAAGGCCACGGGCTTCAATTTTGGCCGTATAGTCCCGGACAGAAGATGTCGTGACCTGGCCAGTATGCAATGGCGTTTCAAAACCCGGCTCTGTCCCCATTTCCCAAATAATGTCTACGGGGCCGGTTTGATCGGGGGTGATACGGGTCCAAAGTATGATCGAATCTGTGGCCGGGTCACCCGAGGCGACGCCATGCGCAAATTGACCCGTAAAGGCTTGGCTATCATTCCGGCCATTTACGCTTGGGCGTGAACAGGCCGCTAGGCTTGCCCCTGCTCCCAGGCCTAAAAGGCCACGTCGTGTCAAACCGTTTTCCATCCACCTGCCCTAATATGCGGTGCCCCTAAAACCAAGTCTAATGCGCTATCGATTGCGCATTAGATCGAAACTGTAACATGATTGTAACAGGTGTTTGTAAAGTGACTTAACAAAGGACCCGTTTAGATTTTCTGATCAAATTCGCCAACTTCGTCATATTGAGCCAAGCGGCGTTCAATTTCTCGGAACATGCCGATCATATTCTCTTCAGATGTCGGACTCTCGACAACCACCACCAGGTTAGGCGTGTTTGAACTGGCCCGCATCAGTCCCCAAGTCCCATCCTCGAGGGTCAGGCGCACACCATTGACTGTATTCACGTCGACAATATTTTGACCCAAAATGGTTTTGCCCGCATCGGCATCGGCTTGTGCCTCAGCAATGATACGGTCCACGACACCGTATTTTTCTTCGTCTGCGCAATAAGGTGACATGGTTGGACTGCCCCAGGTTTTCGGCAGGGCTTCGCGAAGATCGCTCATTTTCTTGTCCGGATTACGGTCTAGCATTTGTAAAATCGCAATGGCTGAGACAAGCCCGTCATCATAGCCACGACCAATCGGGTCGCTAAAGAAATAATGGCCTGATTTTTCAAACCCGACAAGCGCGCCGAGATCGTGGACGCGACGCTTAATATAGGAATGCCCTGTTTTGTAATAATCGGTCTTCGCGCCATTTTTCTGCAAAACCGGATCGGTATTGAACAAGCCTGTTGATTTCACATCGACGACAAATTGTGCATCCGGGTAAATCTCAGAAAGATCCCGCGCGAGCATCACACCGACCTTATCGGCAAAAATTTCTTCACCCGTATCGTCAACGACACCGCAACGATCCCCGTCCCCGTCAAAACCCAATGCAACTTCGGCCTTATTCTCAAGACACGCATCCCGCATGGCGTGAAGCATTTCCATGGCTTCAGGGTTTGGATTATAATTTGGGAAACTCCAATCCAGGTCACATTCAACCGGCACGACATCCGCACCGACTCGCGTTAGAATTTCTTCGGCAAAGGCACCCGCTGTTCCGTTCCCACACGCCGCAACGACACGAATAGGACGTGAGAGTTTCACATCCCCAACAACATCATTGATATAGGCCTCTCTGACGCCGTCAACATAGCGGTAGCTTCCGCCTTCACGGACGACAGATTCATTGTTCAAGACAATCTCTTTGAGGCGGGACATTTCATCCGGTCCAAAGGTTAGCGGGGCTTCGACCCCCATTTTCACACCCGACCACCCATTTGAGTTATGAGAGGCCGTCACCATAGCGACGCCCGCACAGTCTAAGTGAAATTGTGCAAAATAGGCCATAGGCGAAATGGCCAACCCAATATCATGTACATTTATGCCGGCGTTCATTAGCCCGGCAATCAAACTCATTTTGATGCCAAGCGAATAATGCCGGAAGTCGTGACCGACTGCGATATTTGGATCGACACCGCGCTCATGCATAAGCGTGCCCAGACCTTCGCCCAAAGCCCGCACGCCATAGAGATTTAGCTCAGATGGCTTTTCTTCCGATGGCAGTCCAAACCACCAACGCGCATCATATTCACGAAAGCCTGTTGGCTTGACGAGAGGCAAAGTCTCAAATTCCAGCGTGTTTGCGGAAATAGACGGGAGAGGTTTACGCGACATTTTATGCTGACTCCGATTGATAGGATGAGGCTCTAACTTAAGCCCTCAGATGATGAGTTTGTAAGTGCGTCTATAGCATTTGTCTTAACAATGTCTCGCCGGATTACCTTTCTCGGATCCCATCCAAAGGCTTTTAAAAGCGTAAGACATGAAACCTGTCTTTTAAGGCGCGGCGTGTTTGTTTTTGGACGGGTAAAAAAGCCCGCCCATGTTCCGCGCCAAGTCGGCTTAAACCGTCCCGTTCGGACATAGCTCCAAAGTAATAAGGCCAGACAGGTCGCGATATGGGGCAGAATTAAAAGCGGCAAGAGAGGCCTTGGCGTGTTTTTAAAAAAGGTCCAAATCCGGTTCCTTACACCGTGATAAACCGCAAAGTCTGAGGCGCGGCCCGCAATGCCAGAACTGACATGGTCAATCTTAGCCTCAGCACTTTGGACGCAGACATAGCCTGCACGCCTCATCCGGTAAGCCAAATCGACATCCTCGTGGTAGCAGAAAAAAGCTTCGTCAAATCCGCCTAGTTCAAGAAATATTTCCCGGCGGTAAAACGCACCTGCCCCGCAAGGCCCAAAGGCTTCACGTGTCACAATGGGCGCAACGGGATGTAAGTGCCCGGCACGCCAAGCCAGGCCAAAAGCGTGATATTCATCCCCAAGCCCATCAAAAAGCTCAGGACTATCTGCCATATATTGGGTGCTTCCAATCATAGCTGTATTGGGAAGCCTGTCTTGGGCAGCAAGGCCTGTTTCAAGCCAGTCAGGGTGAGCAAAGGCGTCGGGGTTCAAAAGAGCCAACCAATCAGACTTTGCCAGACGCGCCGCATGATTATTGGCGGCCGCAAAGCCAAGGTTTTCGTCCATTTTCAGGATTTTAAAACGTGGGTCTAGCTCAGGCAGGGTTGCGAGCGATCCGTCACTTGACCCATTATCGACGATGAAACATTCGAAATCTGCTAAGCTCTGTTTCACAACAGACTCGACGCAAGGCGCGATATAGTCGCCTGCATTATAGTTGACGATGATGACGGAGACGGTAGGAATGTTGTGGGATCCGATGATTTCGATTTGGGAGCCTCTTATCGCAAGGATTTGAAACTGTCACCCTTTGTCACACGTCCTGCCTGACGAAACCAGAAACTTCCCCCACCGGGAGGTATTTTATTCCCCATAAGCTCTAACCCTTCGGCTTTGAGAACGCGCTTACAAACCCTTGAGGAAAACAAGGTTTCCACTCGCGGGTTTTCTAAAAGATATGCCATCAGGAGATACATTTCAGTCCAATGAATACGTTTCTCCGTGGCTCTCTCTGCAGACATTGCAAAAGGACGGCTAATATCATGGACGTGAATATATAGATCCTGGCTCAAGCTCGGCAGGAGTTTGAGGTAAATCCAGAGACAATCTGACCCCAATTTAACCGTATGGGTGGAATCAATCATAATAATATCGCCATCCTCAAACAGGGCGTCAAATTCTGTGGTCGGAAAATCCTGTATAGGGCGCTTGATAAGATCTATATCCGTAAGGTTCTCTTCCAGCCATTTCGGTGGGTAGGGTTCAATACATGTCAGTCGACCTTTGCCATTCGCCTTTAAGGCTGCGGCTGCGATGAAACTTGAAAACCCTGATCCGATTTCGACGACATTTTCGGGTCTATAGCGCCGGATATAACACCAATAGGCCATCGCGTCACATTTGTTGAAGGCAGGGTTATTCCAAAAATACTGGGTTGGATTTATAGAATCGCCCGTGAGAGGTGGATCAAAATCAGCACCATAAGGTGTTAGTGTTTTAATCTCTGCACGAAAACGATCCAAATCAAACAGGTTGTCGGTCCACCAAACACCCTGATCCGAATGGGCTGGATCATGTTCGAAACTCGTTTCAATATCCTTCAAGCTTGGCAATTGAGAATAAAAACGATTGGGCTCAGTCATAACGCCTCTATCCTGCAATACTCGCTGCGCAGGCAGGTCCCACATATATTTTTTTGCTAGACGGGTTAGTTGATTCAACTCTTTGTGACGAATATCGACCTCGGCTTTCGACGTTGGTGAGTTTTTCATATGCCCGCTCATTAAGTGTTCTTTGGAGGACAGCGTTAGGAATTGAGCGAGATGCCGTCAATAAATTCAATTTTTAAATGGCGATATAAAGAAATCGTTATATCGGTTGACGAGATGCAATAACCCATCTATGGGACGCCCAAATTTGGACAGGCCCTTTCAACGGTGAAACGGCCCGATACAGGATAAACAGTCTCATGAGTGAACACGATTACGCCGTTAAAGATATCTCCCTTGCAGAGTTCGGTCGCAAGGAACTTGATATTGCTGAAACAGAAATGCCAGGTCTTATGGCCCTGCGCGAAGAATTTGGCGAAGAAAAACCCCTTAAAGGTGCGCGCGTTGTAGGCTCGCTCCATATGACAATCCAAACCGCCGTTTTGATTGAAACCCTCACGGCCTTAGGCGCAGATGTCCGTTGGGCCTCTTGTAATATTTTCTCAACCCAAGACCATGCTGCCTCAGCCATTGCGGCAGCTGGTATTCCTGTCTTCGCGGTTAAAGGACAAACGCTCGAAGAACATTGGGATTACCTCGACAAATCCTTCGCTTTCCCAGAAGGTGCAAACATCATTCTTGATGACGGCGGAGATGCCACACTTTACGTGCTTCTGGGTGCGCGTGTTGAAGCCGGCGAAACCCACCTCATCGAAGGTGAGCCCGGATCAGAAGAAGAAGAAGTGATTTTTGCGCAAATCAAAAAGCGTATGGCGGAAACGCCAGGCTGGTTCACAAAAACAAAAAATGACATTGTTGGCGTTTCCGAAGAAACAACAACAGGGGTTCACCGCCTGTATCAATTACAAGAAGATGGTCTTCTTCCTTTCCCAGCCATCAATGTGAACGACTCGGTTACGAAGTCAAAATTTGACAATAAATATGGCTGTAAAGAATCCCTTGTTGACGGCATTCGCCGCGCAACAGACACAATGATGGCCGGTAAGACAGCCGTTGTTCTCGGGTATGGCGACGTCGGTAAAGGCTCAGCCGCCTCTCTTCGTGGGGCTGGCGCGCGTGTCAAAGTTACTGAAGTTGATCCTATTTGTGCGCTTCAAGCCGCCATGGACGGATTTGAAGTCACAACTTTGGAAGACACAGTCTCAGATGCTGATATCTTTATCACGACAACTGGCAATAAAGACGTCATCCGCATCGAACATATGCGCGATATGAAAGACATGGCCATCGTTGGAAATATTGGTCACTTTGACAATGAGATCCAAGTTGCGGCCCTCAAAAATCACGAATGGACCAACATCAAAGACCAAGTTGATATGGTTACCTTCCCTGCTGGCAATCGCATGATCCTTTTATCTGAAGGTCGTCTTTTGAACTTGGGCAATGCAACAGGTCATCCGTCCTTCGTGATGTCTGCGTCCTTTACGAACCAAGTTCTAGCACAAATCGAACTTTGGAATGACTCAAAGGCGTCTAGTAAGAAATATGAAAATGAAGTCTATATGTTGCCAAAACATCTAGATGAAAAAGTCGCCCGTCTTCATCTCGAGAAAATCGGTGTCAAGCTGACCGAGATGACAAAAGAACAAGCCGAATATATCGGTGTGAAAGCCGAAGGCCCATATAAGCCTGAGCATTACCGCTATTAATTTAATCGGCGGTCCAAATGGTCCGCCTTTCGCCCATGTCGGGCCCCTAATGACCATAAAGTTTCCCGTTAAAAACCCGGGTTGCCGCCACCTCTTGAAATTCTGGAGATCATAAATGAGCCGCCAATCTTACGAATTTACATCTGAGTCTGTGTCTGAAGGACATCCAGATAAGGTGTCTGACCGCATTTCTGATGAAATCGTCGATCTGTTTTTCCGCGAAGCCATCAAGACGGGTATGGACCCATGGCAGGTTCGGGTTGCCGCAGAAACCCTAACAACAACCAATAAGGTTGTTATTGCTGGTGAAACGCGCGGTCCCGATACAATTACAAAAGATCAGATCGAAGCTCTGGCCCGCGAGGCCATCAAAGATATCGGCTATGAGCAAGACGGCTTCCATTGGAAGACAGCCGATATTGATGTTTGCCTCCATTCGCAATCTGCAGATATCGCCCAGGGCGTTGACTCTGGCACTGGCCTTCACGCTGACGAAGGCGCAGGGGATCAGGGTATAATGTTTGGCTATGCCTCACTTGATGTGGCGGATCACTATATGCCAGCGCCCGTTCACTATTCGCACAAAATTCTTGAGCGTTTGGCAAAGGCGCGCAAAGAAGAAGGCCAAGACTGGTTGGGTCCAGACAGCAAATCTCAAGTGACCGTTCGCTATCATAATGGACGTCCCGTTGAAGCGACGGCGGTTGTTCTTTCAACACAGCATCTTGATGCATCTCTTGACAGCCGCGCCATTTCTGAACGCGTCAAACCTTATATCGAGGAAGTTCTCCCGGCTGGCTGGCTCACAGATAATACGATCTATCACATCAACCCAACCGGTAAATTTGTCATTGGTGGCCCCGACGGAGATGCCGGGCTGACAGGTCGTAAGATCATTGTTGATACATATGGCGGCATGGCCCCACATGGCGGCGGCGCGTTTTCTGGTAAAGATCCGACAAAGGTTGACCGCTCAGCCGCTTATGCCACGCGTTACCTCGCCAAAAACTTGGTCGCGGCCGGTGTTGCGCCATGGGTTGAAATCCAGGTCTCTTACGCAATCGGTGTGGCCTCGCCGACATCGATCTATGTCAATGTCGATGATAATAACCCGATCAAAGGCGATAAAATTGAAAAGATTATTCGTCAGGTCATGGACCTTACACCGCGCGGCATTCGCTCTCACCTAGACCTGAACAAGCCGATTTATGCGCCAAGTGCCGCCTATGGCCACTTTGGTCGTGTTCCAGGTGCGAATGGAGAATTTAGCTGGGAAAAAATTGATCTCGTCGATGAGATTAAAGCGCGCCTCTAACTTGGTACGCCCAAGGAGAGCGAAAGCTCTCGTAAAGTTTTAAAAACCGGGTCCAGAATTGGATTCGGTTTTTTGTTTTTGCTGGAATTTAATTGGCAAGATAGATTTAAGTCTTTGCTATTGCTAATTTCGAGACTAGGGCACAGTCATGTCAGAAAAATCAAAACCTTTAAAATTGACCTGTGTTGCGAGCGTATTGGGTGGTCACGGTGTTCATGGGGCCGTTAAAGTTAAATCCTTTACGTCTAACCCATCCGATTTCTCGACCTACGGTCCGTTGCTTGACGAGACAGGTAAAATCGTCTTCACGCCAAAAAACCCGAGACCTGTCGGAAAGCATTTCGCCTTTAGGTCCTTAGAGATCAAAACACGCGAAGCGGCTGAAGCTTTAAAAGGGCTTATGCTCTATGTGCCCCGCGAGGCGCTGCCTGAAACCGAGAATGAAGATGAGTTTTATTATAGCGATTTGATCGGACTGGACGTCAAAACCACGGATGGCCGTCGGGCTGGAACGATAAAGGCCGTGCATACATTCGGCGCTGGAGACATGCTGGAAATCCAGCCTGGTAAATCAGAACAAGGTGAAAAGAGCTGGTTTCACCCTTTCACGAAAATCGCGGTCCCCAAAGTCGACCTGAAAGCGGGTCGAGTCGTCATACATATTGAGGAAGCCATTATGGGCAAGAACCCGGAACCTAATCGAGAGACTGATACAGGCACAGACCACGACGAAACCGGTGACCCTTAAACAAAATTTTGCGAGCTTTTTCTATTCTTTGCTGTTAGACGTTTTGACGTGAGTGAAAGACCCGACATTAAAAACCCGACCCGGCCACCGCCCCTTATGCGCGCGATTCGCAAGGCGATGGCAGGCACCGAGTCCGTTCAAGAACGCTTGGACCTTTTTGTTCACGCCATTCAATCTGCTATGCGGGTCGATGTGGCTTCCATCTATCTCTTAAGGCCTGGCGCTGAATTGGAGCTTTCGGCCACTGAAGGCCTTAAAAAATCAGCTGTCCATAAAACACGGATGAAACCTGGCGAAGGCCTCGTGGGTCATGTCGCACTGACAGCCCGCCCCCTAAATTTGGCGGACGCACCCGCCCATCCGCTTTTCTCATATCGGCCCGAAACGGGTGAAGACCCGCTCCACTCCTTTCTGGGGGTCCCGATCCTGCGCGGCGGTCGGACATTGGGCGTCCTTGTTGTGCAGTCAGAACAAACCAGAACTTTCAATGAAATCGAGGTTGAAGATCTGCTTACCGTCGCCATGGTATTGGCTGAGATCATTATAGATGATGAGCGCCTGGGTGGCAAAAAGGGCAAGCTTAAAGGCATTACCCTTGTACCTTTCAAACCTGAAACAATGGAAGGGAAGGCCTTTGCGCCTGGTCTGACCAAAGGATCCGCCCATCTTCACCTACCGCCTGTGGCCCCCTCAAATTTGCTGGCCGAAAATATTGCCGAAGAACAGGCCCGGCTAGAGGACGGGATTAAAATCTTGCGCGCCAGTGTCGATTCTATGGTCAGTGGTGAGGCGGCATCCCTCTCGCGGGCCTCTAAGGAAATTTATGAAACCTACCGGATGTTTGCCTATGACCGGAAATGGGTCGGTCGGTTACGCGAGGCCGTTTCATCAGGTCTGACATCTGAAGCGGCTGTTGAACGTGTCCGCAATGAACATCGCGCACGTCTTATGAAGGCCAAGGATCCTTATTTGCGGGCACGGCTCCATGATCTGGAAGATCTCGCTAATCGACTAATTCGCGCTTTACTGGGTGAAAAACTTGGACCCGGAAATCGAATTATTGCTGATGACGCAATCATATTCGCCCGTGAATTAGGGCCCGCAGAACTCTTGGATTATGACCGCAAACGCATAGGCGCTATTGTGCTTGAAGAAGGGTCTGCAAGTTCACATGCCTCTATCATATGTAGAGCTCTGGGCATTCCACTTGTTGGTCGCTGCGATGGGGTCTTAGACATGATCGAAACTGGGGATGAAGTCCTGGTGGATGGAGAGTCAGGTACCGTGCATATTCGCCCGGTTGAAAGTATTATTGACGGATTTAAACTCCGGATGAACGTCAAAGGCGAGCTTGCTCGCGCTTATGACGCCCTCAAAGACAAAGCTGCGGTCACCAGGGACGGGCGTGAAATCTCATTGCAATTAAATGCAGGGCTATTGGTCGATCTGCCTCAACTCGATCAAGCGGGTGCAGACGGCATTGGATTGTTTCGGACCGAGTTCCAGTTCATGGTGTCTGATTTCATGCCAAAGTTGAAAGAACAAACCGCGCTTTATCGCGGCGCCATAGAGGCCGCCGGAAACCGCCCTGTTACCTTCAGGACGCTTGATTTAGGTGGTGATAAAATCCTGCCTTATGTCGACCCCGTACCGGAGGAAAACCCGGCCATTGGGTGGCGCGCCATACGCATTGCGCTCGATCGCCCAGGCCTTATGCGCTACCAATTACGTGCCCTCGTTGCAGCTGGAGCAGGTCAACATTTGCGTATTATGTTTCCAATGGTGACAACCGTGGATGAGATGATTGAGGCCCGCGCCCTATTTGACCACGAGGTTCAACGCGCCGAAAAACTCGGGTTAAAATTACCCGAAAAAATTGAAGTCGGCGTCATGTTGGAGACGCCATCACTCGCCTGGCAAGTCGCAGCCGTTTGCGATCATGCAGATTTCGTGAGTGTTGGGGCCAATGACTTGATGCAATTTTTCTTTGCCGCCGATCGAGATAATGCGCGTGTCTCTGACCGGTATGATCCATTACATCCCGCAGCGCTTTCTGTTTTACATTTTATCGCCAATCAGTGTGAGAAAAATAATACGCCCGTATCTGTTTGTGGCGAAATTGCAGGACGCCCACTCGAAGCCATTACCTTGACAGCGCTTGGCTATAGAACCTTATCCATGCCCGTGACAGGCATTGGCCCCGTTAAAGCCGCGCTATTAAAATTAGATGCGGACGATCTTTGGGCCAAAATTCAACCGCAAATTCGAGTGGGATCACGGATTTCCTCCTTGCGTGAATTTGTCCAAGATTACTGCACGCGCAACGCTATCCCTGTTTAGGACCCATGTTATGACCAAATTTTATTTATGGCCATTGACGGCTTGCCTACTTCTCGCTTGCCAGCCGGACAATCCCGATGTGATTACCGACGATACACAAATTGAAGAGGTCGTTGAATCCGTTGAAGCTCCAAAGATTGAAAGCGGAAAAATAAAATTAGTCCTACTCGAACCTGTTTCAGAAGCGCATGCCTGTATTCTTCCAATTCGCGTTGAAAATGGTCTAAGCGCTGACGTCAATGTCGTCATGATCGGTTTTGATGTCACGGGGCCTGGTGGTGAGACGAAAGGAAATATGTTTGCCCCAACGGCTAATCCGGGTGATAGCTCAGAAGCTCGGGTCATATTAGGCGGACAAGGCTGCGATGCCTATGACACCGTCACCGTGAATGATCATAATTGCAGCAGCGCAGGCGAAAGCTGCTTGGACAACCTGATATTCGTCGATGGCGATCATATGCGTTTTAATAAGAGCGAATAAAACGCGTATTCAATAAAATGTTTTAGATCTTATCCGGATAGACGGGTCTGATGTCGTAAGGGATATCATCAAGGTTACTCAGAACCGTTACAGCTGCCTCATCCAGGGTTAGATATTTATCTAAAAACGCCTTGGCCTGATCATAATCTCCATCGCCTTGTATCATGATGACCTTTCCAGTCAGATCAGAAATAGCCTGAGCAAGTTTGTCAAAATCCAACTCATATCTTTTCTCATCGGCCAGCCATTTTGCGGCTCCAACTTCACGGTAATAGTTATATTGAAACGCTGCACCTTTAGCATGGGCTGCGCCCGTCCCAAACCGCATTGACCGGAACTTGCCCGTAAAATAGGTGGCCAAAAAGGCGTTGCGGTCATCCGGGTTCAGTTCACCGCGTTCCATCATATAAAGGATATTATAGGCGCCCATTACATCGGCTTTGCCTTCTTCAAGACCAGAATAAAGGTCTTTGAGCTGGGCGCTAACGGTCGTCTCTTGTCCATCAACCGTGATCGTTCCAGGGCCTAGGGAATGAGATAATTCGTGAAACAGCGTATTATTGCTCATCCATGTTTTAGCCGTCAATTCAGCTTGGTCTGACACGAGAACGCGCTGTCCAATCGGGTCTAATATACGATCATATTTCGCCCCAAGCACATTATTTAAAATGACCTTTTTTGCCCCTTTGGCTTCGCGAACACGCTCATCATTGGGCAGGTTGAAAGCGATGGTTTGAACACCGTTTTCATTGTCTCCCCCGCCATGCACTTGATAGGTCACCGCAATGGGGGATTCAAAGCCACGTGAAAAGTTTTTATAGCTTTCTGGTACAGGTAGGTTTTTTTCCATATCCCGTAAAAAATCCTTATACTTTGCTAGGGCCGCACTTTCTTCGGGATTTTTAATCGTCACAAAACTCTCATAAGCGGTTTTATACCCAAAGATTTGATCGTCATAAACCTCATAGGGTCCAATAGCGATCTCGATATTTCCGTTAAGGTCCATCCAAGCCATTTCAGAGGTGAAATAATCATCTGTCAAAAAGGCCTCAGCCCGCAAATTCAAAAATGTCTTGAGGTTTTCATTCTCAGATAGGGCTGCGGCTTCTCGCATAAGTTTGGCAGCAGGTTCAAGAAATTCCTTATATTCCACGTGATATGGGACCGCCACTAGCCCGCCATCCTCAGAACGCCTGATTACTGTATAGCCTGAGGTAAACGCCTCACGGTCTTCGGGATGAACCTCAATCCAATTTTCAAATTCTGCCTTGGTCATATCCTTGGGATAAAACCCCGCACCCGGGGGACAAGACGACCCCTCGACAAACACATAATCAGGTTCAAGTCCGTCACAGGGACCAAAATGCAAATCAAACATGGCCAGTTCTATGGGGGTGCCATTTTCTTTGATTTGCATACGCAAAGCCGGATTGTCGACGCCAAGTTGCCGGAGGTAAATTTGGGAAAGGTAATCACTCGCCTCGATTAATTTATTGACGACGGCCCGCTCAGAACCCGACAGAAAGCTTGTATCTGGCTTCATCCCAACTTCAGCAAATTTGGAATATTGACGTTCAATTTTTGACCTGGAATCAGGCTTAACATCAGGCCCCGTTGCCGCGGCGCCCGTCTTATTTTCAATCTTGACGCTACCGTCTGATACCGTCGTGTCGCCTTTATTGGCTTCTGAGCATCCTGCGATTAGCGCCGCAATTGCAATCGTGACGAAATATTTACGCATGGTTTAAGTCTCCATTTCTGTACGGATTTTTGCCGCTAGCATATTTAGCGTATCCATGTCTGCCATTTTTCCCGATGCGTGAGATCGCATCCCATCGGGCGCATAACGCGGAATAATATGGACATGGGTATGAAAAACTGTTTGGCCTGCGGGTGCGCCGTTAAATTGAGTCATGACAATCCCGTCCGGTTTGAAGGCCTTGTTTACGGCCTTTGCGACGGCTTGGACGGTTTTGAATAGGGGCTCGAGATCATCCGAATCCACGCCCAATAGGTTCACCGATGGATTTTTTGGAATAATCAAGACGTGACCACGCGATTGCGGAAACACATCCATAAAAACCAGCGTGTCGTCATCTTCATAAACCTTGGCGCATGGCATTTCACCACGAAGAATTTTCGCAAAAATATTTTGATCATCATACGGGGTTGTTAGGCTCATTCATTCACTTTCTTAAAAGGCGTATGTTTTGACAAGATCCTAGCTTCATGTTCGACAGCTTCGCGCTCGCGGTCAAGATAATCTTCTATAGCGTGCCGAAATCCAGAATGCGCAAGCCAATGGGCGGAATGCGTAAGGACTGGCTCATAGCCACGCGATAATTTGTGCTCGCCCTGCGCCCCCGCCTCCACACGCGCTAGGCCATGTTCTAATCCGGCCTCGATGGCTTGGTAATAACAAAGTTCAAAATGCAAAAAGGGTTTATGGATCAAGGCACCCCAATTGCGCCCGTAAAGCGCTTCGCTTCCAATAAAGTTTAGAGCCGCCGCAATCGGCGTATCATCCATCCATGCCATAACGAGGACAATATCATCTCGCATGGTTTGTTGCATCAAATCGAAAAATTCGCGGTTGAGATAGGGCTGGCCCCATTTCCGCGCGCCCGTATCGAGATAGCATTGATAAAACACGTCCCAATGCTCGTCCTTTAGATCATCGCCGCTCAACCGACGGATCTTCACGTCTTCCCCGGCCGCCTGTCTTTCTTTGCGAATATTCTTGCGCTTGCGTGAGGCAAGGCTTGCAAGAAAGGCATCGAAATTTTCATAATCCCGATTGATAAAATGAAATTGACGATCTTTTCGCGCCGCAAAACCAAGCTGTTGCAGGACCTTGCGATCAGCCTCCGTCAGAAATGTAAGATGTACCCCAGACATCTCCCATTGCGCGCAGGCTTGCATCATCGCGCCCGCCACCGCCTGACGCGCCGCATCACTATGCGCCAATAAGCGCGGTCCGGTCGCTGGGGTGAACGGAACAGAACATTGCAATTTGGGATAATATTCCAACCCGGCCCGCATGAGCGCATCGGCCCAGCTATGATCGAAAACATATTCTCCACGGCTATGGGATTTCACATAAAGCGGGGCGGCGCCAACACATTGACCCGCTTCGTCTTCGACCCAAATATGACGCGGCATCCAACCGGTCTTAGCCGAGGCGCAAGCTGATACTTCGAGCGCCCTTAAAAAGCGATGGGATAGAAATGGATGTTGTCCACCAGGGATAAGCCCATCCCAATCCGTCTCGGAAACATCCGAAACTTTAGCCAGGATACGGGCTGTATATTGCGGGGACGTCTCCTGCATTTTCGGGCTTAGGCTTCAATCTCCACAATCGCATCAATCTCAACTGCAACATCAAGCGGTAGGCTCGGCGCAGAGACAGCGAAACGCGCATGGCGTCCTGCATCGCCAAACACAGCCACCATAAGATCGGAACATCCATTAATGACTTGCGGGATATTGCCCCGGGTCGCATCCGCTGTCGCCTGAACAAATCCGCCAAGCTTTACGATACGTTTCACGCGTGACAAATCACCGTCACAAGCCGCCTTCATTTGCGCAATAAGGTTTAGACCAGAAACTTGTGCTGCGGCTTGACCTTGTTCAATTGTCAGGTCTTCGCCCAAACGTCCTTTAACCGCCTCATCGCCTATTTTTGAAATCTGGCCCGAAATAAAAACGAGATTACCGCTAATGACATATGGTACATAATTCGCGACGGGCGCGGCAGGAACTGGCAATTCTAATCCAAGGTCTGTGAGCTTGGTTTCAGGTGAAGACATGAGTGAGACTTTCTTATTCGGTTTCGTTCCCCTATATGCGCAGACATGACTGATATGCCAACACCCTTTCCACTTCCAACACATCGCCCAGAGCTTATTGAGTTTTTATCCACTCGGCGCTCAAATCTCGCAAAGGTGATGTCTGGACCGGGCCCAGATGAAACCACCCGGGATCGACTATTGGAAATTGCCGCACGTGTTCCAGATCACCGGAAACTAACACCTTGGCGATTTGTCCTGTTTGAAGGTGAGGCGCGTTCGGATTTCGGAGATCATATCGCGCAAGCCTTTAAGGCCGACAACCCTGAGCTCCCAGAAGACCGAGTCACATTTGAAGCTGAGCGACTTATGCGCGCGCCTTTGGTTGTCGCCGTTATTTCTTCCCCTGTCGCCTGTCCGCGTGGCACACCCGAATGGGAGCAAAGGCTTTCATCTGGAGCGGTTTGTTATAATCTATGCCTTGCGGCCCAAGCACATGGATTTGGGGCACAATGGCTCACCGAGTGGTATAGCTATAATGATAGCGTAAATGGTGTTTTAGGGTTAACACAGGCAGAACGGGTAAGTGGGTATATTTATATTGGGACGCCGCTAACCCCATCTTTACCAAGACCGCGTCCGGATATGGCAAGTCTCGCCTCAAAATGGGAAAAATGACCCTATATTTAGGTAGATTAACGCAATTTCACTGTGTTTCACTGCAAGATAAGGTGACATTGAGGTAAGAGACGATTATACACAACTAAGTCAAACTTTTATGTCTGACTTAGCTCCCGGTCACCATTGCGCCCCGTGTGACCGGGAGTGACTTTATCCCCTAAAATTACATCCGGCCAATGCGTTATCTCCTCATTTTGTCACGCTGATTGTGTGCACCTTCCAAATTACCTGTCTTTTAAAAATCCTGGGAACAGCCATACGTAAATGTTGTCTGGTTTTTTTACGAAACTTGTCTATCTATAGCCTATGAGCGGTTCAGATAAGAAAACACCTCCTGATCAATCCTTACAACGTACACAGGGATATGAAGGACGTGGTCTGGACTACTTGTTTGAAGACGCGCCCGATGCTGGTGCGGCGACTAAAATTGCGCCCGGCATTTTCTGGCTCAGATTTGCCTTACCCATGTCAGGCCTGGATCACATCAATCTTTGGGCACTGAAAGACGGAGATGGGTGGGTAGTCGTTGATACCGGTATTGCCGATCAAACGAGCCGGGATATCTGGGAGGATCATTTTACAAATCTCTTGGGTGATCGGCCGATCAACCGCGTGATTTGCACCCATCTTCATCCAGACCATACTGGACTAGCAGGATGGATATGCCGACGTTTCGGTGCGCCTTTATTGATGACACGGGGTGAGTATTTTTTATGTCGATTAATGGCGGCAGATACCGGACGGGCCGCGCCGCAAGAAGGTATTCGGTTCTATCAAAAATGTGGATTCACGGATGATCAAATCGAACTTTACAAAATGCGGTTTGGCGGATTTGGAAAGGCCATAAGCCCCTTACCCCAGAGCTATGACAGGCTAGTTGATGGAGAGTTGGGGCAAATCGGTGGCCGGGAGTGGCGCGTCATTATTGGATCAGGTCATTCGCCTGAACACGCTTGCCTGTATTGCCCCGAACTCAATATTATCTTGTCTGGAGACCAACTGCTTCCAAATATAAGCTCAAATGTTTCTGTTTGGCCGACAGAACCAGAAAGCAATCCGCTCGAAGATTGGATAAACTCATGTCACAAATTAAGAACCAATTTGCCTGAAGATGTACTTGTGTGTCCAGCACATGGGATTCCGTTTCGCGGCGCCCATAAAAGACTGGGTAAGTTGATCGAACATCATGAGAAAGCTCTGACGCGCCTAACCGAGTTCTGTCGTGAACCCCGTCTCGCAACCGGAGTCTATTCCGTTCTTTTCAGACGCGAAATTAATGATCGCAACAGACTTATGGCGGTTGGCGAGAGTGTCGCGCATTTAAATTGCTTAAAGGGTCGGGGCATCGTGTCTCGGCGCCTAAATGATGCTGGTCAATTTACCTATAAAACGAGATCAAGCAGAGCCGTATAAAACTGATGGAACAGGCGTGTGCAATTTGAGATAATATAGACTCAGAAATTGGGCCCTATTTGCCCATTCTCTAAGCTATTCTTGGACTTAACCTATCTAAAAATGCTCTAGATAGGCGCTTCAATACCTAATATTATCATTGTGATGAAGGTCAGCGCTAATACCGAAAATGTGGCAATTCCCAAATAATAATATTGGCGCTGTTTGATCGCGCAAAGTTCTTCTTTTGGCATACCATGCTTCAGAAGATAATTATCAATAATCCGTGTCATATCATCGTCTCTCTCACACCCCTAATAACAGAGCCGCTATTAGAATAGCTAATCAATACGGCGTCACATCACCGTGACCCGCGTCACGCGCCACTTAAAAATATGACTAAGATAGGATTAAGGCGAAAATATTGCGAGAGCGTCGGACCCTAATTTATAGTCGCTTTGACCGCTGAGATTGGCGTTTTGAACAGGCGAGTTTTGCGAAGTGGTGCTGGCACCACAAGCGGAAGTCAACGCATTCAAAACGTCTAGATCAGTGGCCGGA
>CAYRMO010000052.1:0-18643 GCA_964425355.1 uncultured Algimonas sp.
CACCACTTCCGAGTTTCTTGCCCATTCTGGCTTCGGGCATGACTTTGTTTGGACGGATCGCAATGATGAACACACCGCCAAGCGAAATCACGGCACCTAGGACGAGCTGTGCCGTGATAGATTCATTTAACAATAGGATACTGAGCACAATGCCCCAGATCGGCGTCATAAGCGTAAGCGGGGATAATAAGGAAATATCATAGCGTTTTATAAGATGGTAAAACGCGCCATGGCCAAAAATAGACACGCCAAAAATCGCAAAAGCCGTCGCGATCCAAACCCACCAACCGCCAGCCATATAGCTCTCGACCTGACCGCCTTCTAGCAAAGCGGAAACGGCAAAAAGCGGCGCGAAAGAAAATAGGCCAATCCAGGCTTGGCTTTGCAACGCTGAAATTGGGGACATACGCTTCATCAATATCGTGCCCACGGCCCCGATAAAGGCCCCTGCAATAATATAGAGCAAGCCTATGGATACGCTAAAGCCATCCGGATCCACGGCAATGAGCATAACCCCTGCAAAGGCCAGCATAATCCCCAGACCACGACGCCAGCCAATTTTTTCACCCAAAAAGGCCATGCTCATCAAGGTCGCGAACGGAACACCCAATTGCCCGACCACGGAGGCGGCCGAGGCTTCCGCATTGGCGAGACCGACAAAAAGTAAGGCGAAATGTCCCGACCCAATGAAAAAGGAAATCAGGAATAAGGTTTTCAAATCTTTGGGAATGGGACGCAAAAAAGGGATCAGTATCACTGCAACCCCCAAAAACCGGATCGCCGCAAAAAAGATTGGCGGCACCGCCGCATCAAATACGACCCAACGCGTCACAACAATGTTTAGTCCCCAAACAAAGCAAACGACAAAAATAAGACTGAAATCACGAAAACCCATAGGGGCACATAAGCTGATTTGCGCGATAGTCATGTGTTTATTTCTATGATGCTGTTAAACAGCTAAATGACCAGAAGTTTTATCCGAGTCAGACGATGAACAGGAGTGTCCATATTTGGTTGAATTTTGAAGGGAAAGCCTGTTATCAATACTTATCTTTGCTCAAATATCGTAATCTCGAAAGCCTGAAATATGAATCTGAGTGCCCACATCGCCCGATATAAGATGGGGTTTTGCTCATGGTTCCTGTTCTTTTGTTATCGTTATGGGCCGGTCAGACTGGAAAGGATTGGCTCGTATTCGCCAATCCGCAAATTGCTAAACTTCCGAGCTGGGTTGTCGGCCTGGTGGTCGCGGGGGGTGGCTCTGGTCACTAAAGCGCCGCCGCAGGACATTCAAAATCTGGTCGAAGATATCCGCATTCCTGGCCAGCGCCGCGCCCACGGCATTGCGGATGCGGAGATGGCGCCAAGTGAATAGGACTGCCGGATGAAGTGACAGAATCTGAAACCGCTCTTGAACTCGGATAAAATTCCGGCTTCAAGCTAAGTAAATAATCACGGCGGAAAATTATGTCAGAGTCTGAAAAAACCTATCCCGTACCCAAGGCCTTTGCGGCCTCGGCCAATCTCTCGCCCGCGGGCTATCAAGAGATGTATCAGGCTTCGATTGCGGATCCTGAGGGTTTTTGGGGTGAGCAAGGCAAGAGGCTGAATTGGATGCGGGAATATACATCCGTCAAAGATGTCAGCTGGGATAAATCAAATCTTTCGGTCAAATGGTATTCTGATGGAATCCTGAATGTCACGGAGAACTGTATTGATCGCCACCTTGAAACACGCGGGGATAAGCCTGCGATTATATTTGAAGGCAATCATCCGGATGATCATCGGGTCCTGACCTATCGCGAGTTACATGGCGAGGTGTGTCGCTTTGCCAATGTGCTCAAAAAACTCGGTGTGAAAAAGGGCGACCGCGTCACCATTTACATGCCGATGATCGTCGAGGCGGCATTGTCTATGCTGGCCTGTGCGCGGATTGGTGCGGTACATTCTGTTGTCTTTGGCGGCTTTTCGCCCGAAGCTTTGGCAGGCCGTATCGCGGATTGCGATAGTACATTTGTCATTACGGCTGATGAAGGGTTGCGCGGGGCGAAGTCTGTTCCCCTCAAAGCTGCGTGTGACGCGGCTTGTGACATAGCGGGTATTGTGAAGACCGTTTTGGTGATCGGTCATACAGGCGGTGATGTGACCATGAAAACCGGGCGTGATGTCTGGTATCATGATGCGCTCATGGGAGTTTCCTCTACCTGTCCGGCGGAACCGATGAGCGCCGAAGACCCGCTCTTTATTCTTTATACCTCTGGCTCAACCGGCAAACCCAAAGGGGTTTTACATACAACAGGGGGGTATCTGGTTTGGGCGTCGACCACCCATGAATTTGTTTTCGACCTTAAAGAAGACGACGTCTATTGGTGTTCGGCCGATGTCGGTTGGGTGACGGGTCATACCTATATTGTTTACGGCCCGCTCGCCAATGGCGCGACAACCCTCATGTTTGAAGGCGTACCGACCTGGCCGGATGCCTCACGTTTCTGGCAGGTCTGTGACAAACATAACGTTAGCCTGTTCTATACGGCACCCACCGCCATTCGCGCTTTGATGCGAGAAGGCGATGGTCCGGTCAAAGCGACAGACCGGTCCTCCTTGCGGATTTTAGGAACCGTGGGCGAACCAATTAATCCCGAAGCTTGGGAATGGTATTTCCACGTCGTGGGTGAGGGACGTTGCCCGATCGTCGACACCTGGTGGCAAACCGAGACAGGCGGCGCCATGATCGTGCCACTGCCCGGCGCGACCGATATGAAACCGGGTGCGGGGTCACATCCATTCTTTGGCATTGAACCCGCTTTGGTAGATGCCGACGGCAATGAGCTGGAGGGTGAGACTGAGGGCAATCTAATTATTAAAAATTCCTGGCCCGGTCAGATGCGCACGGTTTACGGCGATCATCAGCGTTTCGTTGAGACCTATTTCAGCGCCTATCCCGGAACCTATTTTACCGGAGATGGCTGTAAGCGAGATGCAGATGGTTTTTACTGGATTACCGGCCGCGTAGATGACGTCATCAATGTATCGGGTCACCGTATGGGAACTGCCGAAGTTGAAAGCGCGCTCGTCAGCCACAAGGCGGTCGCCGAGTCGGCCGTGGTTGGCTATCCACATGAAATTAAAGGCCAGGGGATTTACGCCTATGTCACCGTGACGGCAGGCACAAAAATTACTGATGCCTTGCGCAAAGATTTGACGAAACATGTCAGAACGGAAATCGGGCCCATCGCGACGCCTGATCTGATCCAATTTGCACCGGGTCTTCCCAAAACACGATCCGGCAAAATCATGCGTCGCATATTGCGTAAAATCGCGGCGGATGATTTCGGCAATTTGGGTGACACCTCAACATTGGCGGATCCAAGTGTGGTCGATGATTTGATAAAAAACCGGATGAATAAGGCTTAAGATATAGATAGACCATGAATATTCTCGACATGTTGAATGATCCCAGCCTGTTATGTAGCCAGGCTTTTATCGATGGGGGATGGCACGCTAGTTCATCATCCGGAACCTTTCCGGTTTTCAATCCGGCAACAGGTGAAGAAATTGCACAGGTCGCGGAATGCGGCCTTGCACAAACAAAATGGGCGATTGAGGCGGCAAGTAAGGCTTTGAAATCCTGGCGAGAGGTCTCGCCCAAAACCCGCTCTGATATGTTGATGGCTTGGCATGATAAAATCATGGATAACATTGAGGATCTGGCTTTGATCCTGACCGCTGAGATGGGAAAGCCCCTCTCCGAGGCGCGAGGTGAAATTGCCTATGGGGCCAATTACGTCAAATGGTTCGCCGAAGAGGCCAAACGCGTTTACGGCGATACAATTCCATCGCCGACATCCGATCAGCGTGTTGTTGTGATCAAGCAGCCCATTGGGGTTGTCGCCTGTATCACGCCATGGAATTTTCCAAATGCCATGTTGGCCCGTAAGATCGCGCCAGCTCTGGCAGCGGGAAATACGGTGGTATGTAAGCCAGCCAATGAAACGCCTCTATCTGCCCTGGCGCTGGGCCAACTCGCAATACAGGCCGGAATTCCGGCGGGGGTTATCAATATTCTCTGTGGGCATACCCAAGAGATTGGAGCAGAATTGACGTCTAACCCGATCGTTAGAAAACTCTCTTTTACGGGATCGACCTCTGTTGGAAAATTGCTCATGGCGCAATGTTCTGGAACAATGAAACGGACCTCAATGGAATTGGGCGGCAATGCCCCGTTTATTGTTTTTGATGATGCGGATATCCCAGAGGCGGTTTCAGGTCTCATGCTATCAAAGTTCAGAAATGCGGGACAGACTTGTGTCTGTGCCAATCGGATTTTTGTTCAATCCAGCATATATGATCCCTTTGTGTCTGCGCTTAAAAAAGCCCTTTCAAATCTCAAAATCGGAAATGGTCAGGATGAAGATGTTACAATCGGTCCTCTGATCACGGATCGCGCGGTGCAGAATATACGGTCAATTATAGAGGATGCGGTTGAAAACGGCGCCAAAGTGGTGGCGGGGGGAGCGGATGTTCCAGTCGCCGGACCAGCTTTTATGCACCCTACGATCTTGACGGATGTGAATGAGACAATGCGGGTCTTTAACGAAGAGATCTTCGGGCCAGTCGCACCGATTTTTAAATTTTCAGACGAAAATGATGTGATCGAAATGGCTAATAATACCCCATATGGCTTGGCTGCATATTTCTATTCGCGCGATATTGGGCGTATCTGGCGAGTCAGCGAAAAGCTCGAATATGGCATGTTGGGTATTAATGCAGGGTCGATTTCCAATGAGATGGCACCCTTTGGCGGAATAAAAGAATCTGGTCAGGGGCGAGAAGGATCGAAATATGGTCTTGATGATTATTTGGAAATCAAATCGCTCACATTTGGCGGGATAAGTCGATAAAGTTATATCTGCTTGTTTTTGGCCATCTAAAATGAAAAACTAGCGTAATGTGATGAATTGGTGGGGTTAAGATGAAAAAGCTAATTTTTACAGCTTTAGCGGTCTTCGGAATTTTAGTCCTTTATTTGGCCTTTGCACCTGTGCCCATTGATCCAGAGCCTTGGGACGTGCCCGAAAATAAAGGCTATAGCGGCGTGTTTGCCGCCAATGATAAACTTTCAAATCTTGAGCGTATAGATTTGTCTAAAAGCCCCGGACCAGAGGATGTCACGGCCTTAAACGGATTTATCTATGCGACCTCCCAGACTGGAGATATTACAAAAATAGACCCGCAAAGCGGGGACGTTGAAATTCTCGCCAATACGGGAGGCGTGCCGCTGGGTATCGAAGCGTCTGGTGGTACGCTTTATATTGCTGATGCCTATAAGGGCCTATTTGCCTTGACCACAGATGGGGCGTTGAGCCTCCTGACTGACCGCGTTGATGACACACCCATCCTCTACGCTGATGATCTGGATATTGCCCCTGAGGGCATAATTTATTTTTCCGATGCCTCGACCAAATTTGGCGCGGAAAATATTGGGTCCACAATGGATGCGTCTTTGCTTGAAATTATGGAGAGTGTTGGGACGGGTCGTGTACTGGCTTATAATCTTCTCGATAAAACCACATCGGTGGTTAAGGATGGTCTGGTTTTTCCAAATGGTGTGGCGATACATCCGGACGGTGATATTCTGGTCAATGAGACGGGGCGCTATCGTGTTTTAAAGATTAATCCCAAGACGGGGGCCTCAGTCGAATTTATTGGCAACCTGCCGGGGTTTCCGGATAATATAAATCCCGGGCCAGATGGCACATTCTTATTAGGCATTATCTCACCGCGTTCTGATTGGCTGGATCAGAATGCATCCAAGCCTTCTATGCGAAAACTCGCTATGCGGCTGCCGGCGTCCCTGCGACCACAAGCCGAAGATTATGTTCATATCGTGCAACTCGATCAAAACGGGCAGGTGCTTCAGAGCTTACAAGACCCCAAAGGTGCCTATCATCACGCCACGGGTGCCATCGTCCATGATAGCTATATATATGTGACCAGCCTTTTTGAAACGGCGCTGGCGAGACAGGCTTTTCCGTAAGTTAAAAGAGAGAGATATTATGCGTATTGGGTTTAAAATTATTCTCGTGATCCTATCCCTCATTCCGCTTTATTTCGGGATAAGTGGCATGTTTGGTGGACCTGTGCCCTTAAATGGCGGCGAGGCGGTTGCGACCAGCCTCGATAATCAATTTCGCTATTTATCGGCCTTTTATATCGCTTTGTTTTTGCTGATCTGGTGGGTTTTGCGTGATATTGATCGTCGCGGAACGGTTATGGCCTTATGTGTCGCCGCGATTTTCATCGGTGGTCTTGCGCGCCTCTATAGTCACCTCACGGTTGGACCGGCCGAAGGGACCCAGATGGTCGGCATGATATTAGAGCTAGGCGCGCCAATTTTGATTGTCTGGCAAAGAGCGCTCGCGCGTTCAGTCGGCCCTGTTGTGCCTTAAGGTGGATCAAATTGGCCCTAAACACGCCCAGTTTAAATATGGATAGACGTTCTGCACATTCATGCAGCTTGATTTACGTGAACAATCCGTATGAAGCTTCGTAAGCCTAAGCTAGAAAATATAAAGAGAGACCGAAAATGAGCAAACGTGAATTTGATATTATTGTCTATGGGGCATCCGGTTTTACAGGCCGGTTGGTCGCAGAATATCTTCAGGCTGAATATGGGGGCGCTGACCTTAAATGGGCCATGGCTGGGCGGAACGCGACCAAGCTTGCGGATGTCAGAGCAGAAATGGGGGTCTCAGACTCCGTTGAGATTGTCACCGCCAATTCGGATAAGCCAGAGACGCTCACGGATTTGGCCAAGCGGACCAAAGCCATCATCACAACGGTCGGCCCTTATCAATTATATGGCGAGCCGCTTTTGAATGCTTGTGCGGAAAACGGAACCGACTATGTCGATCTTTGCGGTGAGCCCGCTTGGATGAAAGATATGATTTCGCGCTATGACGAGACCGCCAAAGCCTCTGGTGCGCGGATTGTCTTGTCTTGCGGCTTTGATTCAATTCCGTTCGATCTGGGCGTATTACATCTTCAAAACCATGCGATCAGCGAACATGACGGTGCTCTATCTCGCGTGCGCTGTCGGGTCAGAGGGATGAAAGGGACGTTTTCGGGTGGGACAGCCGCGAGCTTTATGGAAACAATGAAACGCGCGCAAAAACAGCCTGAAATATTAGGTTGGTTGAAAGATCCGTTTTCGCTTTCTCCCAAAGCTGGACCGGCGCAACCTGCTATTCACAAGCCGATTGAAGAGCCTGATCTGGGCAGTTGGTCGACCCCTTTTATTATGGCGAGCATTAATACTAAAAATGTCCACCGCTCTAATGCGCTCCTGGATTACCGTTATGGCAAGGATTTCCAATATGGTGAGATGGTTCTAACCGGCCCCGGCGATAAAGGCGAAGCCATGGCCAAAGGCATGGCAACATCAAATGCCTTTGGCGATAATCCGCCCAAGCCCGGTGAAGGTCCGTCAAAGGAAGAGCGTGAAAATGGGTCTTATGACGTCATGTTTATTGGCGACACAGCGGATGGCACGCGGCTTATAAGTTCAGTCAAAGGCGATAAGGATCCAGGGTATGGCTCGACGTCAAAAATGATTTCGGAGGCAGCCATAGCGCTTGTCAAAGATGTTCAAGGCGAGGGCGGTGTGATGACGCCGGCACCGGCTATGGGTGAGGCTTTATTAGCGCGGCTGCAAGACCACGCAGGTCTTACGTTTGAGATTGAACAAGGCTAGAGTGCTCTAAATAAAAAACCCGCGCTGTTTCCAGCGCGGGCTCGGGGGAATGAACGTCTCGGCGAAGGACTGGCTTAATTTTGCGCCAGCTTTATCGTCAGCCTTTCCATATTGGCTTTTGCGGGCTCGTAACCCGGGCGTAATTCCAGGGCTTTCTCACAGGCGATTTCGGCCTGAACATAATCGCCCAGCTTGGCCCAACTCGCGCAAAGATTGGATTGTACAATCGCGGCTTTACGGCTTGAAAGCCCTTGGCGAAGCGCGGATTTATGCAGGGCAACAGAGCGCGCATAATCGCCTTTAGAATAGGCCTTGATACCTAATCTCACTGCGCCATTGGTTGCTTTTGTGACATTGAAATCCGTATATTCAATCGAGTCATTGCGCTTTGTCTCATCTGCCATGGCACTGGCAGGGAGGATCGCAATAGCGCCGATTGCGCATAGGGTAAGGGCCGCCCCGGAAAGGGCGATAGGTCGTTTGATAATCGTCATTTTCGTCTCCATTGAATTGACGATTTCTTTTTACACTAAACATTTTCGAATGGAATTGACATTTATGGCAGGGTGTTTATACAGTTATGTATGAAAAACTGGTCAGACTATCCTATATTCCTCGCTGTCGCACAAGCAGGTTCTCTCACGGCAGCTGGAAAGGTGCTTGGCATGAGCCAGCCCACTGTGGGCCGACGTATCCGCGCGCTCGAAGATCATTTTGGCACGGCTTTATTGAAGCGAGAAAATGGACATTTGATCCCGACCAGTTTCGGGCAATCCATGCTGGATCATATCCGCCGCATGCAGGAAGAGGCCTCGGCGATTGATCGATCCTCTGCAACTTTGGAAGATTCACTATCTGGCGTCGTCCGTTTGTCAGCGACAGAAGGGGTCGGAACAGGGTGGCTCCCGGGCGTCATGAAAGCCTTCAGAGCCGAGCACCCTGACGTCTTGATTGATATTGGCATCGGGTTTCAGAGCTATAATTTGGCGCAAAGAGAGGCCGATATTGCCCTGCGCTGGCGAAGCCCGGGTGAGCAAAACTCTTTGATCGGCCGGAAAGTTGCCGAAGTTGGCTTTGGCCTCTTTGCATCGCCGGATTATCTGGAAGCCAATGGCACGCCGCAAACCTTGGAAGATCTGACGGAACATGATGGTGTAAACGCACAAATTATGGATGGGAAATCGCTTTGGCTCATGAATGAGAATGGTGAAATGAGACATTCTCCAAAGCGTATTACGTTTAATACCAATTCGATTTGGGCTTATGATCAAGCGCTTGTCCATGGTTATGGCATAGGCGTGCTCGCTATGTGTGGTGTCATGAGCAAAGATCTGGGTCTGGTGCGGGTCTTGCCCGAGGTTACACAAGTCGAAAATCTTTACCTTGTGGCGCATCAAGATCTCAAAAGAAGTCTTCGCATACGCGCCGTCTTTGACTTCCTTGTTGGGGCTTTCAAACAAGACACGGCTTTCTTCTCGGGTGAAAATGTATCTACATTTGATTGTACCATGTGTCAGACAGGCACCAATATTGCCGGTATGAATATAAAGCCGGCTGGCCTAAGTAAGACAAATCACTTGCAGGCCGCCGAATAGGGGCGAAAACCATGTCTGAGAAGACAATTGATTTTGGTTTTGAAACCATTCCCGAAACAGAGAAAGTCGGGCGCGTCAAAGGCGTCTTCGACTCTGTTGCCTCAAATTATGATCTGATGAATGACGCCATGAGTGTGGGTATTCATCGCGTCTGGAAAAATATGACGATTACGCGTCTAAACCCACAACCGGGCGAAAGATTACTCGATGTTGCGGGCGGAACAGGCGATCTTGCGCGGCGGTTCATTCGCGCGGCGGACGACGTTCGAATGCGCCGCGGTGGTGAGTCTGCATCAGCCGTGATTTGCGATATTAATGATCAAATGCTTTTGGCGGGTATTGACCCAAAGAAAGATGAGGAGCTCGACCTCACACGAATTTGCGGCAATGCGGAATGTCTTCCGTTTAAGGATGGCAAGTTTGATGCGGTGACGATTGCCTTTGGTATTCGAAATGTTACCGACCGTATGGCCGCCCTAAAAGAATTCAGACGGGTCTTAAAGCCTGGAGGACGCTTGGCCGTGCTCGAATTTTCAACGCCACCGGCTAACGTCATTCGCGCCTTTTATGACGCCTATTCTTTTGCCGTCATTCCGCGTCTGGGGCAGGCCCTGGCGGGTGATCGCGACAGCTATCAATATCTTGTCGAGTCAATCCGAAAATTCCCGAAACAGGAACAATTTGCCGAGATGGTCCGGGAAGCAGGTTTCGCCAATGTCACCTATCAGGACTATAGCGCAGGCATTGCCGCGCTCCATACCGGCTGGAAGCTTTAACGCTATTGAGCCTGCTTAGGCCCGCATGCGATAGGCCCCGGATTTGGTGCAATTTGCGTTTTTTTGGACTCAGAAATTGGGCTTTTCTCGCCCATTTTCTGAGAGCTTTCCTGGTCTATTTTAACGCAAAATGCACGAGTCCGGGGTGAAAATTATATTCAAACGTTTCGTCAAATGCTTCTTTTGGATGAACACCTAATGTCGTCCCGCACGAAAGCGCATGACGATAGTCATGGGTTGAAGATGCGGCATCTGTCGTATGCGACTGATTTGGCTTGGGTCCGCGCTCTAGAGCGAGGTCATCTGTCTATCGGCGATTACGGGCTTTACGGGCCGCATATTTTGCATCGCGGCGGGCTTTTTGCGCACGTTTCAAATCTGAATCAGCTTTCTTTTTGGCTTCGACCGCGAGATGCTTCTTACGCGCTTCCTCGGCTTTGGCTGCGGCTTCTTCAGCCTCTTTGCGTTTACGATCTTCGCGCTTTTTCGTTTCACGCTCCTCGCGCGCCGCATTTCGCTTGGCACGTTCCTCCATGATCCGCTTCTTTTCTTCCGGATCAAGCTGTTTCTCTTTTGCCCGCTTGAGCATGGCAAGTTTTGCCTCTTTCTGCGCCTTTAAGCGGTCGTTGAAATTTTGGCCGGGAATCATAAAAAAACCTTAGTTTGTTTGGGTTGCAAAGACGCCGCTATATCGGGTCTTCCTCTTGAGAAATCAAGCCTTACAATCATCATGCAAAAATCAGGTAAGTTAAGCTAGAAATCGCAAAAAGCCTGACCCTGATAAGGGCCAGGAATTTTATTATCTAATGTTGTCAATTAGTCTTCTGACTTCTTACGGGGGCGACGCCGACGACGTGGCTTGTCTTCACTGCCTTTGCCTTCGTCGCTCTCTTCACGAGGCTCACGCGGAATTTCCTCGCCCGTCTCTTGGTTGACATATTTCATGGCTAAGCGAACCTTACCCCGATCATCAAAGCCCATAAGCTTCACATAGACTTCTTGGCCTTCTTCCAGGAAATCAGATGGATGATTGACGCGTTCAGGTTTGATCTGAGACACATGGACCAGACCGTCTTTCTTGCCGAAGAAGTTTACGAAAGCACCGAAATCGACAACTTTGACAACTTTACCTTTATAGATGGCGCCAACTTCTGGATCAGCCGTTAGGCCGTGAATCCATTCGCGCGCCGCATCGATTGAGGCTTTGTCGCTTGAGGCTATCTTTATTGTACCATCATCTTCGACAGAGACGCGGGCCCCTGTTGTATCAACGATCTCACGGATAACCTTACCGCCTGTACCGATAACGTCACGAATCTTGTCGACAGGTATTTTCATCGTCTCAATGCGCGGTGCAAATTCACCGACTTCATCACGAGATTCTGTCAGAGCTTTATTCATCTCTTTTAAGATGTGCTCACGACCATCTTTGGCTTGCTCCAAAGCAGTTGTCATGATCTCTTCAGAGATACCCGCAATTTTAATATCCATCTGTAGGGATGTGATACCTTCTGATGTGCCGGCAACTTTAAAGTCCATATCACCCAGGTGATCTTCGTCACCCAGAATATCAGACAAAACAGCAATGCCGTCATCATCTTTGATCAGACCCATAGCGATACCGGAAACCGGACGCTTGATTGGAACACCAGCATCCATCATGGCGAGCGCACAGCCACAGACTGTCGCCATAGAAGAAGACCCATTTGATTCCATGATCTCAGAGACCAGACGGATTGTGTATGGGAAGTCGTCCGCGCTTGGCAGAACGGCCTGAAGCGCGCGCCAGGCGAGCTTACCATGACCATGTTCACGACGTGATGTTCCGCCCATACGACCCGTTTCACCAACGGAGTAAGGTGGGAAATTATAGTGCAATAAGAACTTGTTCTTAATCGTGCCTGTTAGCTGGTCGACATATTGCTCATCATCAGATGTGCCCAATGTGGCGACGCAAAGCGCTTGTGTCTCGCCGCGCGTAAAGAGAGCAGAGCCATGTGTGCGCTCAAGCAAGCCAACTTGGCTCTCAATCGGTCGGACTTGATCGAGTTTACGCCCATCAATGCGTTTCTTTGTCTTGATGACGGATGATCTAACAACAGTACTTTCGACAGATTTAAAGACGTCATTAAAGACGGATTCTGACATGCCATCTGGATTTTCTTCAGAGGCAACCAGTTTTTCCTTGGCCGCAGATTTGGCTTCACGAAGCGCCGTTTGACGCTCTAGCTTGTCTTTCAACTTATAAGCAGCCTTAATGCCTTTTTCAGCGGCCTTTTTAACCAGCTTCTTCTCAGCTTCGACGTCAGGCGCGATAAATTCGAAAGGCTCTTTAGCGGCTTTTTCCGCCAGCTCAATGATAGCTTCGATCACGTCTTGACAGCTTTCATGTGCATACATGACCGCGGCGAGCATTTGCTCTTCGGTTAATTCGTCAGCTTGGCTTTCAACCATCATGACGGCGTCCTCTGTACCGGCAACAACCAGATCAAGTTCAGATTCTTCGAGCTCTTGAAGGGTTGGGTTGAGGACATAATCACCATCGATTAGGCCGATACGTGAGGCTGCGATAGGACCCATGAACGGCGCACCTGACAGTGTCAGAGCCGCAGAGGCTGCGATCATACCGATGATATCTGGTTCATTTTCAAGGTCATGTTGCAAGACCGTGATCACAACCTGGACTTCGTGCTTAAACCCTTTTGGGAAAAGCGGACGGATCGGACGGTCTGTTAGGCGAGAGATCAATGTCTCACGTTCTGTCGGGCGACCTTCGCGTTTAAAATAGCCACCGGGGACTTTACCGGCCGCATAGAATTTTTCCATATAGTTGACGGTCAGGGGGAAAAAGCCCTGACCCGGCTTGGCTTCTTTGGCAAAGCAAACCGTTGCCAGAAGTTTTGTATCTCCATAGGTCGCAAAAACGGACCCATCAGCTTGGCGAGCCATCCCGCCGGTTTCTAGGGTCAACGTCCGGTCGGCCCATTCAATTTCTACTTTGTGTTTATCAAACATACGTACAGTTTCTTTCTTTCATCGTACTTACGAAGCTCTATCGGTGTTTTCTCAAGGGATAGAGCCGTGCGCCAAATGCGCGAAAGGCCGCTCCTTTTTGGAGCGACCTTGATTTCTATCAATTGGGCAAAGCCTAGCGGCGTAATCCCAGTCTTTTAATGAGATCCTGATAGCGGGCCTCATCTTTACTTTTTACATAATCCAGAAGACGACGACGTTGCGTCACCATGGCCAAGAGACCGCGACGCGAATGGTTGTCTTTCTTATTGGTTTTGAAGTGCTCAGTTAGATTGGTAATCCGTTCAGACAGGATCGCAACCTGCACTTCTGGTGAACCTGTATCGCCAGGTTTCGTGGCGTATTCTTTGATCAAAGCGGCTTTACGCTCTTGTGTGATCGACATCGCATTTCTCCGTATATTACATATTAAAGACGCGTTTTGGAAAAAGCTCTCCATCTCGCGGCTCGCATAGGGCTATCAATGTGCCGTTTTGCTCGGCTCGGATGATATCCGATCCCTTGAGCGTAATTGGCGCGGTGATAGACCGTCCTTGTTTCAGATGGATCACATCATTTTCTGTCACGGCCAGCACCGGGATGTCGTCCAGTACGGTCGAGACGGGATGTAGCCCCTCTGAGACGCGCGCCCTATCACACATCTTTTCAAGCTCGTCTAGTCTTATTGACTGTTCCAAAGAAAACGGTCCGACGCGTGTTCGGCGCAGTAATGAGACATAACCACATGCATCCAACCGATCCGCAAGGTCACGGGCGAGAGACCTTATATATGTGCCTTTGCCACAATCGACTTCAAAACGCGCTTTATCGCTAGAGCAGTCGACCAGATCAAAGCGGTCAATCCGCACCTGCCGAGACTTAATCTTTACCGCCTCTCCGGCGCGAGCCAGATCATAAGCCCGTTTTCCATCGATCTTGATGGCGGAATATTTCGGAGGAACCTGATCAATTAGGCCTCTGAATTCGCTTAAGGCCTCTAAAATCTGTGTTTTGGTCGGGCGGATGTCTGAGCTGGCCGTGATCTCGCCCTCAGCATCTTGCGTGCTCCGGCTCTCCCCCCAGCTGATTTCAAATATATAGGACTTTGCGGCATCCATCATAAAGGGGACGGTTTTTGTCGCTTCTCCCAGGGCAATGGGTAAAATTCCACTAGCGAGCGGGTCAAGTGTGCCAGCATGCCCAGCTTTTTGGGCCTGATATAACCAGCGGATTTTCCCGACCATTGGGGTTGAGCCCACACCAATCGCCTTATCCAGGACAACCCATCCATGTACCGGATTTCCCTTTTTACGTTTGCGCGCATTGGGATCCATCAGGGTTTAGAGATATCTTGTCTGACTTTTGGATCGTTTAACAGCCGCGCCATATCATCGGCCGTATCAAAACTCTCATCTTTCATAAAGCGCAGACGGGGCGTGGATTTCATTTCCATCTCACGACCCAGGCGTCCGCGCAGGAAAGACCCGCAGCGCTGAAGCGCTTTGATAACTTTGTCAGCGTCATGGTCTGACCCAAGCGGAGCTGCATAAACAATCGCATGTTTAAGATCAGGCGAGGCGCGCACTTCGGAGATTGTCACAGATACGCCTTGCAGATCAGGATCGCGCAAATGCTCGCGCGCCAAAATGTCAGCGAGAGCGCGGCGGATCAGCTCACCGGCCTTGAGTTGTCTTTGTGATGGGGGTCTATTTTTTGGCATGATTTAATAATCTCAATTACGCAAAATTCTTTGCAATAGGGCTGGTTTCTGCGGCTTTTTGCCAATTCGACCAGAGCTCTATCATTTGTTTCTGTGTCTCTCTATCGCCAATCAAATCCTTAGGAATGTAATAGTTTATACCACGACAATAAAAAGCAATCAGGTCTTTGGTTTCAAAGACACCTGAAATTGCGGCCCAACCAATTTTCATTGCGCGATCCGCGTCATCAATTCTAATTCCTGACGCATCAATATGGTAGTGCGTTAAAGTTTCAAAATCTGGATCAAATCGCGCGAACTGGAGAAAATATTTGTTGATGTGAGGTATTACAAAATTAAGGGTCAGAAACAAACCAATCGACACGGTAATTACATACAGGAACGTTTTTGAAATGTAGGAGAGCACATCAAATGGAAGCATGCGTAAAAGAATTATGATCAAGAGTGTCACAATAAATACACTTGAAGCGGAAAAAACGGTGATAATCCAAGGGACCCATTTGGGGTAAGCATATTGAGAAAGTTGGATGGACGCCTTTTGAAATTCTCCGACCGTAGATTGATGAGTCGTTTTAAAATCCACTTTTCACCTCAAAATATAAAAGGCTCCCCACTGGAGAGCCTTGTAAATTATTAGCTCTGATTAAAACTTAGGCGCTTTCGAGTTTGCGATCCAGCATCTCTACGGTGAAACATTCAATCTGGTCGCCTTTATGGAGATCATGATAGCCTTCAAAGCCCATACCGCATTCCATACCGGCTTGCACTTTTGGAACTTCATCCTTGAAGCGCTTGAGCGTTGAGAGCTCACCCTCATGAATGACGACATCGTCTCTGAGGAGGCGAACTCCCGCGCCGCGTTCGACGCGACCTTCTGTGACCTTACAACCTGCCACGCGACCGAGTTTCGAAATATTGAAGGTTTCAAGAATTTCAGCGTAGCCGATAAAGGTCTCACGACGCTCGGGTTTGAGCATGCCTTCAAGCGCACCTTTGATCTCTTCGAGAAGTTCATAAATGATGGAGTAATAGCGAATTTCGACACCTTCACGCTCGGCCAGATCTTTGGCTTGACGATTGGCCCGAACATTAAAGGCAATGATCGGCGCACCTGCCGTTTTGGCCTGCATGACATCGCTTTCAGAAATACCACCGGCCGCAGAATAGACGACACGTGCGCGCACTTCGTCATTGCCAAGGCCTTCAATTGAACTTTTGATCGCTTGTGCCGAGCCTTCGACATCCGCTTTGACCAAAAGGGTCATTTCATTGACTTCCTTATTCTGCAATTTCGCCATCATCTGTTCCATGGAGGCCATGGCAGATGTTGACGTCAGTTCAGATTTTTTGCGCTTCTCAACCCGGTATTCCGTGATTTCTCTCGCTTTTTGTTCGTCCGAGACAACCGCAAAGGGCTCGCCCGGCATAGGGGCGCCGTCAAGGCCCATCATTTCAATCGCCGTAGACGGGCCAGCTTCTTTTAACGGCTTGCCTTTTTCGTCCATCATGGCTTTGACTTTACCCCAATGTTCGCCGGCAACGACAACGGCGCCGCGTTTTAAGGTTCCGCGTTTGACGAGGAGTGTCGCAACGGCGCCTCGGCCTTTTTCAATCTTTGATTCAATGACCAGCCCATCGGAATTGCGGGTTGGGTTGGCTTTTAGCTCCATCAATTCAGCTTGGTTGACAATCGCTTCGGCTAGATCTTGCAAGCCGGTCTTTTCTTTCGCGGAAACCTGTATGGCTTGCGTTTCGCCTGACATGCTTTCTGTAATGACATTATGTTGCAAGAGGTCGGTTTCAACTTTTTGCGGATTAGCCTCATAGGCGTCCATTTTGTTGATCGCGACGATAATGGGCTTTTCGGCCGTATGCGCATATTTAATCGACTCGACTGTTTGTGGCATGACGCCATCATCGGCCGCGACCACCAAGACAACAATGTCGACGGCCTCGGCACCGCGTGTCCGCATTTCAGAGAAAGCGGCGTGACCCGGCGTGTCCAAGACCGTAATCTTGTCGCCGGATTTTAGTGTAATCTGATAGGCACCAATATGTTGCGTGATCCCGCCCGCTTCTCCGCCAGCTATATCTGTCGTGCGCAGCGCATCTAATAATGACGTTTTACCATGATCGACGTGACCCATAACGGCAATAACCGGAGCACGTGGCTTACGATCTTTTTCATCTGATGGTGTGTCATCAATGATGAAATCATCTTCGACATCCGCATCTGAAACGCGTTTGACGATATGGCCAAAATCTTCGACGATTAATTGCGCCGTATCCGCATCAATCACATCATTAACCGTGTGCATCATGCCTTGTTGCATCAGATATTTCACGACGGCTGCGCCGCGTTCTGACATACGGTTGGCCAAATCAGCAATTGAAATGGCTTCTGGCACAGTGACTTCACGTTGTACTTTATCCGCGCTGCGTCCGCCGCCGCGCTGGCGCTGCTTTTCTTTTTCGCGCGCACGCTTCATCGAGGCGAGCGAGCGTTGACGTTCATCATCGCCCGAAAGGGCTGATACGATTGTCAATTTACCGCGACGGCGTTTCGTTTCGCCTTTAGAGCGCGTAGGGGGTGGTGTATTGCGTTTCTTTTTGACGCGTCCGCCGGCTTTTTCAAGCTCCGTGCGGGCATCAACATTTTCACCTTCTTTTTTGCGGTTCAGCGGAGACCCAACAGATTTCTTTTGAAGTTTTTCGGCTTCTTCCGCGTCTTTCTTCTTTCGCTCTGCCTCTGCGGCCTCAAGACGTTTCATCTCGGCTTCTTCGGCTTCACGACGTTTTTGCTCGAGGAGCTTTCGCTCTTCCTCGACGCGCGCAAGACGGGCGGCTTCTTCGGCTTTACGTTGTGCGGCTCTTTCTTCTTGTTGTTTTTGTGCTGAATTCAGCGCTTTCTGGCGCTTAAGATATTCATCCTTGGACAAGCCAAGTTTGCGCGCCGCATCCGTTAATTGTTGATCTTTGGTCTGAGGCTTCTCAGGTTTCTTAATCGGCGAGGCCACGGGCGCAGCCGTTGTCGCGGATGGTGTTTTGGGCGGTGAGACCGGCGCAGCTGTTTTGCGTGCCCCTGGTGCCTTGGTGCCCGGACGCATTATTACTTTTTTCTTTTTCTCAACCACGACAGCCGATGTTTGGCCTGAGCGCCGTGTCGGCGTTCTGCCAGCGCCACCAAGCGTCAAGGGGCGACGAGCACCGGGTTTTTTTTCATTATTGTCAGTCATATCGTTTCTCTGGTGATATGGGCGCGGGTCATAACGCCACGGATCCGTATCACATCTTCTGTTCCTTGCTTGCGCGGAAAGTTGGCGCAATTTAAGGGAATTGGCGCATTTGGCAACCTAGAATCGCTGTACGCGTTTAAAATCTGTCGGCCGGGCTAACCGCCCCGGTAACGGGTCCTATAGGCGCATTAGAAAGCTTCATGCTGAGCATCCGCCCAGCCCTCCGGAAATAGCGGGATAAATCCTGCCAAACGATTCACATTTTGTCCCATGGACCGGGCCAGTCGGCTCGTTGGAAGGGCACAATGAATGATCTTGTCTCGGCCCAAAATGTGACCAAGTTCCTGACTGTCAAAACACCCAATGACACGCGGTAAAGGCATTTCTAATTCATGAGCTATGGCTTTTGAGAGCGCCCGAATTTTTCCTCTTGAGCCTTCGGCCCCATCTGAGGCTTCAATGCGCCAGGCCAGAACATCGGAACGCGCGGCTGCCATGACCTGATCAAAGCCAATGAAAAGATGACCCGATTTTTTTGCCATGGCCATAAG
>CAYRMO010000053.1:0-18040 GCA_964425355.1 uncultured Algimonas sp.
GCTTGGGGCTTCCAAACCGCAATGCTTATTTCGAAAAAGGGCCGAAAGCGAAAGGTATTCGAACAGCATACGAAGCCTATATTGCGTCTATGCTTGCAGAAGCGGGCCGGAATAATCCCGAAAGACGGGCGAAAGCAGTTTTGGCGTTTGAAAAAAAATTAGCCAAAGGGCACTGGGAGCCGGTCAAACGACGTGATCGTGATCTGACCTATAACAAAATGACACGCGCAGAGCTTAATGATCTTGCACCAGGGCTACATCTTGACCTGGTATTTGAAAGTCTAGGTTTGGGCGAACAGCAAAACGTAATCGTCCGGGAAAAATCGGCTGTTGAAAATGCAGGGCAAGTTTTTGCAGATGCGAAATTGAATGTGATAAAAGATTATCTTCTTGTCAGCTTACTTAATAATCATTCTGCATTTCTCCCTAAACGAATAGATGACGCGACATTTGATTTCTATGGCAAGACATTACGTGGTCAAGAAGAACAACGACCGAGATGGAAACGGGGCGTGCAAGCGGTCAATGGGACGCTGGGTGAAGTTGTCGGGAAGGTTTACGTTGAGAAACATTTTCCTGAGGACTCGAAAGCTAAAATGGACGCACTGGTTGAAAACCTCCGGGCTGCATTCAAAGTGGGTATTGAGGGTCTTGAGTGGATGGGAGACGAAACCAAAGAACAAGCGCAATATAAATTGGCGAAGTTTAATCCAAAAATTGGATATCCTGTTAAATGGGAACGGTATAAGGGTTTAAAGGTAAACTCGAATGACCTAATTGGTACAATTAAATCCGCTAGAGCTTGGGAATGGAATGACCAATTGTCACAACTTGGTGCACCGATTGATCGAGATGAGTGGGGCATGACGCCGCAAACCGTAAATGCATATTACAACTCAGTTTTAAATGAGATTGTATTCCCTGCGGCTATTCTAGACGCGCCATTTTTTGATCCGGCCGCCGACCCAGCCGTTAATTATGGCGGTATTGGTGCTGTGATTGGTCACGAAATGGGTCATGGTTTTGATGATCAAGGACGTAAGTCTGATGGCGATGGTGTACAACGTGATTGGTGGACCGACGCCGACGCTAAGGCCTATGAGGTTCGCGCGTCAAAACTTGCGGATCAATATTCAGAGTTTGAACCTTTGCCGGGCGAGTTTTTAAATGGTCGTTTGGGTCTCGGAGAAAATATTGGAGATCTGACAGGGGTCACCATGGCCTATAATGCCTATAGGAAGTCTCTGAATGGCAAGGAAGCGCCCGTGATTGACGGATTTACCGGTGATCAACGCTTCTTTATGGCTTGGGCTCAAGTTTGGGCGATCAAATGGAAAGAAGAAGCTCTGTCTCAGCAAATCAAAAATGGTCCGCATAGTCCTGGTGAATTTAGGGCCAATGGTATCGTACGCAATTTCCAGCCTTGGTATGATGCCTTTGGCGTTACTGAAGACCATGCCATGTATATTCCACCTCAGAAGCGGGTCAAAATCTGGTAAATCAAATCAGAGTAAATATAAGTAACGATCCGCTACAGCCCTGCTGCAGCGGATTTTTTATGCAAAAATGTTTCTTAGGTGCCGGTCTATCTTACTTGACCGACTTGCTTGAATATTCAACGATTAGATTGTTCGTGAAATCTCTTGAGGATCGACCATGTCAGAAAGAAAGACGGCGCTTATTATTGGGGCTGGCGATGCGACAGGGGCGGCGATTGCTCAGGCCTTTGCAAAAGAAGGTTTGATCACTTGCGTGACACGTCGTCCGCGGCATACAGACAAATTAGAGCAACTGGTTAAAAACATTGAAAGCACTGGCGGAAAAGCACTGTCCATGCCGTGCGACGCACGAGACGAAGACGCAATGATCAAATTGTTTGAGCGCGTTGAAGCCATCGGCCCGCTCGATGTGGTCGTTTTTAATATTGGTGCAAATGTTCGCTTCGGTATCCGGGAAACGACAGAGCGTGTCTTTCGCAAAGTTTGGGAAATGGCTTGTTTTGCAGGGTTTCTCACGGGACGTGAGGCCGCAAAACACATGGCGCCGCGCGGTCAGGGCACAATCATTTTTACGGGGGCTACTGCAAGCATAAGAGGGTCAGCAGGTTTTTCCGCCTTTGCGTCGGCGAAACATGGGTTGCGGGCTCTTGCGCAATCCATGGCTAAAGAATTGGGGCCACAAGGTATTCACGTCGCGCATAGCGTCATTGATGGTATGATCGACTCGCCTTTTATTCGTGAAATAGTGCCGGATGTCGATGAGCGTCGAGATCGTGACGCAATTTTAAACCCGAACCATATTGCGCAATCCTATGTTTCGCTTTATCATCAGCCTCGTACAGCTTGGACGTTTGAGCTCGATTTAAGACCGTATTGTGAGACTTGGTCATGACCAAAACAATCGATTTCTATTTTGATTTTGGGAGTCCCAACGCATATTTCGCATGGCGTGTCCTGCCTGAGGCTGCGAGAGCAATGGGCGTAGATTTAAACTATCACCCGGCCTTACTCGGGGGAATTTTCAAGGCGACGAATAATCAACCGCCTATGATGGCCTATAGTGGGGTTAAGGGAAAACTCGATTATGAACGCGTCGAGATGAACCGTTTTCTTGACAAACACGATATTAAAAATTTCCGATTTAACCCTTATTTTCCTGTCAACACACTCCTGCTGATGCGAGGTGCTGTTGCGGCTATTAAAATGGATATTTTGAATCTTTATATCGATGCGGGTATGCGAGCCATGTGGGAAAAGGGACTGAATATGTCCGATCCTGAGGTATTTACCGCTCAGCTAAAGGATAGTGGGTTGGACGGTTCAGCTATTTTTGAAGCAACTCAAGATATGAATATTAAGGCTGAGTTGATCCAGCTTACATCTGATTGTGTGGATCGCGGTGTATTTGGTTTGCCGACATTTTTTGTCGGTGATGAGATGTTTTTTGGCAAAGACAAAATTCGTGATATGATTGAATTTATCGCGGATTGATTGCGCTTTCGCTTAGAGGTGGGTAGCGAGTGCCCAATCTTCCTTGATCATATCCGAAGCTTTTTCCGCAATCATTATAGTCGGCGCATTTGTATTTCCTGAAATGACTTGCGGCATTATTGAGGCATCAACGACGCGCAAGCCCTTGAGACCATGCACCCTCAAACGGTCATCCACGACGGCCATATTATCAGACCCCATTTTACAGGTCCCGACCGGATGATAAACCGTATCCGCGCGCGCAATAATATCGGCCCGAAGAGCCTCCTCGCTGATCGCATCTGAGCCGTGAAGTGGTTTTCCTCTAACCGGTTCAAAAGCCTTACTTTGCATAATTTGTTGGGTGAGCCGGGCTGCCTTATAGAGTTTTTCCATATCTTCAGGGTCTTCGAGAAAGGCTGGGTCTATCGCGGGCGGCGCTGTTGGGTCAGCTGAATTGAGTTTTAACGTTCCCCGGCTCTTGGGCCTTAAGAGGCAAACATGGGTCGAAAATCCATGTCCCCAACTTAAATTCCGTCCATGGTCATCCACTTTGGCAATGACGAAATGGAGCTGGATGTCAGGTGAGGGTTCCTCCCGGTCGATATAAAGAAAGGCGCCACTTTCGGCCAGATTTGAGGATAAACTTCCTGTCTTGTGTTTCCTATATTTAAAAATCTCTGGGATCATATTCAGCGTAGCTTTGATCGAAAACCCGAGTGAGTGTTTGTGCAGATCTTTGCCTTTTCCCTCATAGGCCGAAATCCAGTCTACGTGGTCATGGAGGTTTTCACCAACACCGGGAAGCTCGTGAGTTTGAGAAATACCGTGCGGGGCAAGATCTTCATTTGCGCCGACTCCAGATAAAAGTAAGAGGTGAGGGGACCCAAACGCTCCGGCGGAAAGGATAACTTCTTTTTTCGCATTTAGGTCAAAGGATCGTCCTTTCTGCCTAAGCGTCACCCCGGTTGCCATACCGTCTTTGAATATGATTTTCTCCGCAAGAACGCCGGATAAGACGTGAAGATTAGATCTGTCTTCTGCGGTTTCCAGAAAGGCTTTGGCTGTGGACCACCTTATGCCATTTTTTTGTGTAACGTCATAATAGCCAAAGCCGATTTGCGTATCGCTATTAAAATCTTCATTGATGGGATGCTGTAATTGCCGACCCGATTCAAGAAATGCGTCATTTAATGGAGAGACGGCATCACGCCTGCGCTCCACACGCAATGGTCCGTCTACGGCATGAAAATCATCTTCGCCGCGCTCCGAGTCTTCGGATTTTTTGAAATAAGGGAGCACATCTTCAAAAGACCAACCTTCATTACCCAACGCCGCCCAATAATCATAATCAGCCTTATGGCCCCGAATATAAATCATGGCATTAATACTCGAGGATCCGCCTAAAACTTTGCCGCGCGGTTGATAGCATTGACGGCCATTCAAGGCGGATTGCGGGACCGTTTCATAACCCCAATTTCGTTTTTTGCCTACGATATTTAAAAGTGACAAGCCGGGCGTAGATACACTCCAATGTCTGTGTGTTGGGCCAGCTTCGATGAGGCAAACAGATATGTCGGGATTTTCACTCAGGCGATTTGCAAGCGTACAGCCTGCGCTGCCGGCCCCGATAATGATGAAATCAAATTCAGGACGCATCAAAGAAATTTTTGCATCAGAGCCATCATTTTTTTTGTCTTTTCCGTATAGGGCGGGAAAAGGTTTTTACCCTGACTAAAACGGGATTGAATAAATACGCCTTTGAGATGGGAGAATGAATTAAACCCGGCCTCTCCGTGATAAGCGCCCATCCCTGATGGGCCTACACCTCCAAATGGCATATCTTCTTGGACGACATGCCACGCTGTTTCATTTATCGACACACCGCCAGAAATTGACTGACTAAGGACTTTGTCCTGTCGGGCTTTATTTTCGCCGAACCAATAAAGCGCTAGGGGGCGTTCCTTTGATTGAACATAGCTCAAGGCATCATCCAAATTTTCTGAGGCGACGATTGGAAGAAGCGGGCCAAATATTTCTTCCTGCATAATCCGCATTTCGGGCGTCGTATTTGAGACGACCGTTAGGGGAACCCGACGTTCTTTGGCGAGTTGTTGTTTATCATCTTGGCCAGCGACTTGGATCTTTGCACCTTTATTCTCAGCGTCTTCTAATAAGTCTTGCAGACGCGCGTAATGCGAGTCAGCAATAATAGAGGTATAGTCCTTATTGTCGGCAAATTTTGGATAAAAAGTTTCTGCTTGTTTGATCAAGGCGTCTGAAAATGAATTGATCTTGGCTTGAGGCATCAGGACATAATCTGGTGCAACACAAGTCTGCCCCGCATTGAGAAGTTTCCCATTTACGATACGCGGAACGGTCAAGGCCATATTTGCACTGTCGTCGATAATGGTCGGGGACTTTCCTCCTAATTCGAGGGTGACAGGGACAAGGTTCTTACCCGCCGCCGCGCCAACGATACGGCCAACATTGGTCGAGCCTGTGAAAACAAGGTGGTCAAATGGCAGGTTAGAAAAGGCGGACGCCACATCCACGCCGCCTGTCGCAACAAATATCTCTTCATCATCAAACCCCTTGGCCAGGACCTCTTTCAAGAGAAGGCTAAGTTTAGGTGTATATTCGCTGGGTTTAATCATGGCGCGATTCCCAGCGCCAATTGCGCCAATTAACGGCATGATCGCGAGTTGTAAGGGGTAATTCCACGGGCTGATGATTCCGATCACGCCAAGCGGCTGAGGGATGATTACATTCTTGGCGGGTTTGAATTGCAAGGCGACAGGGGCTTTGCGTGATTTCATCCATTTTGGGGTATGTTTGATGGCGTGATGTATGCCGGTTTGAATGATGAGTATTTCCGCAAGGATTGTTTCTTCTATTGAACGGTTGCCAAAATCTTCACTAATGGCCTGAGCAAATTCATCCTGGTGAGATAAGATAAGCTCTCCTAGCTTTTTTAGATTTGCCTTTCGTATCGCCCAGCTTGGGTTAGGATTTGCGTTAAACGCTGTTTTTTGACGTGCAATAATATCGCTTAGTTCAGAGGGTAAAGTTGCGTGACGCGCTTCACGGCCTTCTGGATTGATACGGACCATTTTTGATCTCCCCAATGATTTTTTCTTTATTTATAGCTTAAATCATGGCGCAGGTAACCCGTCTAATATGTTGATGTTATATGCGGTTGTGATTGCGGATTTACCCGTGTCAATGCAGGTTCATCGCCGGTTACTTCCGCAGAGCGTACCCGACTGCGGCTAACATATGCCGTGTACGTCCTGAAAACCCGTCTTCACACGCCGCAATTTGAGAATATCGCCGGCGTAATTTTCCAGGAATATCGCGAAGGGATTTTTCGCCCCAGCGTTCAGTTGCCGCATAGACGCGTGAGAGACGGCCGGCAGCGCCAGTTAGAGGCACAAATCCGCCGACAACACTTGAACTATGGGTGGCATAATGGCGTTTATACCCATCGAGCCCGGCACCGAGATCATATCGTTTATACCCCGTCACTGATGTCGCATCGATCATTTTTTCTAAGAGTTGAATGCCGGGTCCATATTCTGATAGCGCATCATCATAAGCGACCATCCAGCTATGAAATGTAACGCCATCTGTTAGGCCTAGATCAATTGCAGCAAGGCGATCCCCGAAAAACAAGGCATGCATGTCACAGCGTAACTCGGCATTTTGTCCGCGTTCCCAAAGCGTGCGGATAAGGTTTTGTGTCCAATCCGCAGAGAGCACATCATATTTACCAGTTTGTGCAAATTTAGCGCGCTTCCAGCCAAGCAGGGATTGATAAACATCAATGTCACGACAGAATATTTCGAGGCGTGGTTCTCCAAAAGCTTCAGAGGCTTTTCTTATACGGCGTCGATTAGACTTTAAATGTCTGCGGTAAGAGCTATCTTTTGTGTCGCGCCAGCCCTGGGCGTCGGTTTCTATCTCAAAACAGGCCGTCTCACCTCGTGACAATATTTGTGTGGTTTGTAGTCTTTTTGTGTCGATCGCATGGGAAAAATGTAGGGCACCGATCGTGGTTGGACTAAGGCTATCCCTATAGCTGATCTCAGGATCAGATGTGATCAACCCATGATAGTCGCTCATCGGCGCCCCAACTGGACGCGCAAATCGCTTACCCTGTACCGGTAAAAATGCTTTGGCGTTACCTGCCTCATCATACACGCTAACGATGCTCACATCGGGGCGCAATTCAGATAAAAGCCGCGTATAATCGGGATGAAAATAAGGTGAAATCAATGCGGGGTTTTCCGACCGCATCCTATGCCAAGCAGACCAATCCGTATCATTTAAGCTCTCTACGGGCTGGATTTTATGTCTTTGTAACGTTTTCACAGCGCGTTTTAACATAAATTGGCTAAAGCTAACTTAAGAGCTTGGGGCTTGACCGCACAAATTTCACATTCAATATCAACATATGAGTTCTCATTCACATGATCATCATCCAGATGGGCATTCACATTGCGGCGGAGATGGGCATGTTCATTCGCATACCCCCAAAGTAACTCGAAATAATCTCCGACGTGTTGGTCTTGCAGCGGGTTTAACGGGTCTTTTCATGATTGCCGAGATTATCGGCGGTTTTATTTCGGGCTCACTCGCTTTGCTCGCCGATGCGGGTCACATGTTGATGGATTTTGTAGCTTTGGCTCTGGCTTGGGTCGCGTTTAAGATTTCTGCCCGCCCGCCCAATAAGAAATATAGTTTCGGCTATGATCGAGTTCCGGTTTTGATTGCTTTTGTGAACGGCCTGACCTTGTGTCTGGTCTCAATTTGGATCGTTAAAGAGGCCATTCACCGATTTATAGAGCCAGGCGAAATTCTCGCAACACCAATGTTGGTCATCGCGGTACTTGGCTTGGTTGTTAACATCGTCGTCTTTAAAATATTGTCAGGGGCAGACCAAAACAACTTTAACGTTCGCGGCGCCATGCTCCACGTTTTGGGTGATTTGCTAGGATCAATTGGAGCCATATTAGCGGCCATAATAATTCTTTTAACAAATTGGACCCTCGCAGATCCGCTTTTATCCATTCTCGTTGCGGGCCTTATTCTTAGATCTGCCTATCTCTTGATCAAAGAAACCGCACAAGTCCTTATTCAAGCTGTACCTAGAAAATTGGATACCGAGGCTATTCAAAAAAATTTATTAGATAGATTCCCGTCAATAAGCGCAATTTCGGACCTGCATATTTGGTCAATGTCACATGATGAATTCGTCATGACCCTGAAAATTCATAAAGCCGGCACCAAAGGGGGTACTGCCACAAGCGATCAAATCAGAGCTTACTTAGCCGAGACCTATTCGATAAATCAGATTACGATTGAAATGACCTAGGTTAAATCTACCTTAGTTTAGATCAAAGGGTTCACGGAACCGCCTTAAAAACTCTGTCTGCTCAGCCGAGATATTGCTATCTGCTCGTGCAACCTGTTCGAGCATTTTAGCGAGGTCTTGTGCATGTGATTTTGTCAGGTGGTCACGCAATAAATTCGTCATCGGCGCGATTGAAGACTCTGGCAGAACAATATCATGTATCAGGCTGTCCATTTGTAAGATCATGCCATCAGCGTCGTCTTCTGAGAGTTGCATATCATTTTGCAGAAGCGTCTCCATAACATTGCGCTCAATGGGTTCTATACGTCGTGTTTGGCCGGATTTTGCGATCATGATCATTAAAACGGTTGCCGCTTCGACGGGTGTTTCAACAAGGTCTAACCCCCGTCGATTATGTGCTTTTTTAAAGCGGCGCTGACGCGGCAAGTTTTTAGCCTGAACGGCCAAGCCATGAACTGTATTTGCGGCATCGCCTATATTTTTGCGGTTATTCATAATCCGCATGGTCCAGATGAACGCTGTAATCAGAATGCCAAAAATAATCACCAAAATATGCATGCTGTTTAGTACCCCCGAACTTTAAATAATTATCTAACGGCAGGCCTTACCGGGTCCCATGTCAAAATGAAAGTGGTCGGCATGGGCGTCGTTGAAATCGGGTGAGAGCGTCACGCGGAAAATACCGCAAGATATGGTTCGGACTTCGCGCAGGAAGTTCGCCTCATCGCGCTCACCATCCCAACCGGTTAAGACCCGAATGAGTTTTCCATCTTCCAACTCAAATGCGGCAACATCCCACGCATTTGCAAAGGCATGTTCAGACCATTTTCCGGAACTATTCCCGACCTGTTTTCGGCAAGAATAGGTTCCCATATGATGGATGGTTTTGATCGATTGCCCAAACCGTTTTTGTGCGAGATTGTCGACTTCTTTTTGCCAAATATAGGCTGCGACTGAGAGGGGGCACTGCATATGGCTCTCGCCCGGCGCAAATTTCACATCGTTTGTACCATAGACAAGCCTAGCTTTGTCCCAACCGCAAACCCCAGCGCCGGCTCCTGTCTTTGGTCGCTTGGGGTCAGCGAGCTGGCTTTTAAATCCGTTACTATCTCGGGCCAAGGACATACAGGTCTCAGACGGAGATAGACTCAGTCTAAAAAGTTGATGTTTTGTAGCCCGACCCAATGGACGAGATGTATCCAGGGATTTCCACGGTAGATGTTGCGCCGGGACAAATTTATCGATTGTCCAAAACAGGCCTGCAATAATTAAAGAGAATAGGAAAATTACAAAAACCTTCCAAATGCGGTAGCCAGTTTTCGATGTTAATCGACCAAACATATTATTTTTGCGACTCGCCTATCACGCCTCAGTTTATCAGCTGATTGACTATAATTGTCCAATGATAAAGGCTCTGTCCCAGAAACAGGTTGAGTAATAATGCCGCGCAAATATTTTGGCGCCACGCTATATATACGACCGCGCCGGGGGGCTTCCGCTGTTACGACGCCAATAATTTCACCATCTTTATCCAGAACGGGTGCACCTGACATGCCGCCTAGAGATCCGATCAGATGACGTGAACGACCAAGTTCTGACCAGGCGAGTATCGCTTCTTGATTTGTATATCGGCCTCTAACTTTCATCCGGTTTCGGCCAATCAGTGATCCAACGACTTCCCCGGGTTCACCCTGTGGAAACCCGAAGAAATATCCTATTTCGCCTATCTGGCGCTGTGTATCTAAATCGGCCGGGAGGGTATTACGGTTCCAGTTTGTTTGCAAAATGGCGAGGTCCGAGTTTTCAAAAATCTGGACGCTCGCGCGCATAAACCGGCCGCGATTGACCCTAAGGCCAACCTCTTCACATCCATCCACCACATGACGTGCCGTCATCCACCGTCCAGTATTATTTATCGCAAAGGCAGTTCCTGTTCCATCTTCGGCCGGGGCGGTTTCTACCGTAACTAATTCATCACGTGGAGACTCGCTGGGGAGGAGAGGGCCTAGCTCTGGCGAAGATAGGGGTTCGGGCACGATCACCTCTGTTCGTGTACCATAGGCTGTCCAAACGAACATCATTAAGACGAGGCCGTAAATGATCCAGTCTGGAAAGGTTTTCTTTTTATGTGCGCGATAGCTCACCGGACGCCTGTCCTAACCCGCAATAGCGAAGGCGAGTATAAGCGAACCCGAAAGTTTAAAGGAGGCCAAAACCAATGTAGGCCCAATTTCGTCGCGTTCAATCCGCTCAGGCATGCCTCTGAAAACAATGAAGTCCGTCATTCTGAATAGGAAGAGTTGTAAAAAAAGTGAGAAGCCCGCCCAAATCCCGGTATCAATAAGCGAAAATTTATTGATCAAACAAGCCGCTATTGGAAGGGCAAGGCTAATAACAAGCGCGGAGAAATGGATGGCGGCTGAGATATTTCCCGTTTGAACCAGTTCAAGCTCCCGATGTGGGGTCAACTTGGTATAAATGACTATTCCAATCACAAAGATGATTGCGACTGTTACAAGATAAAAAATTAGCCACGGAAATCCAGCAGCAAGATTGTCAAAGGCGGGTTGCATAAACCGGGTCCCTGTTAAGTGTTTCACACCCCCTGATTTTCAAATCCCACCCAGGAAAACCAAATGGTCTTTTGACGGATTGAACTAAAGGTTCAAGTCTTTTGTTAAGATATAGATTGAAACTTACAGCTGATTTGGATGCATCCGGAGTTAACCCAGTCTTTTGATGAACTTTACGTTTGTTCTGCAGCCTTTCTGGCGCTTGCGCGAATTTTTTCACTCTCGCTTTTCAATTGTCCGCAGGCCGCGAAAATATCCTGCCCCCGGGTTTTTCGAATAGGGCTGGCATATCCGGCTTTGTTTACAAGGTCGGCAAAGGATTGAATGGTCTCTGGATCTGAGACTTCATATTCTGTTCCTGGCCAAGGATTGAACGGAATCAAATTGACCTTTGACGGAATACCGCGGAGTAATTTTATCAATTGTTTGGCATGCCAAGGTTGATCATTTACACCTTTGAGCATCACATATTCAAATGTTATCCGGCGCGAATTGGAAAGACCTGGATAGTCACGACAAGCCTGCATCAGCTCTTTTAAGGGATATTTCTTATTAATTGGCATGATTTGCGTGCGCAATTCATCATTGGCGGCATGGAGTGAAATCGCCAGTTGAGCCGATGTACGTTCGCCCATAGGTCCGATTTCCGGGACGACCCCGCTCGTTGAAACTGTTATGCGTCGTCTGCCAATCCCCAATCCCTCGGGATCACAGATTACGTCTAGAGCATCGCCGACATTATCCGTATTATATAGCGGTTCACCCATTCCCATAAATACAATGTTTGTGAGCTTTCGTCGGTCCTGGGTTGACGGCCATTCTCCCAGATCATCGCGAGCAATGATGACTTGTAGAACGATCTCACGCGCCGTAAGATTCCGTACCAGCGGTTGGGTGCCTGTATGGCAAAATTTGCAGTTCAACGTGCAACCAACTTGGGAACTGACACAAAGGGCGCCTGTTTTTGAGACGTCAGGAATAAATACGCTTTCGACTTCTATGCCTGGTGCCATTCGGATGAGATATTTTCGGGTGCCATCAACGGAAATCAGTCTTTCGACGACTTCCGGTCTTTCAAGGCTGAAAGCTTGATCCAGGTTTTGTCGCAAAGGTTTGGCGATATTCGTCATGTCGTCGAAGGACCTTACCCCGAAATTATAGATCCAGTGAAAGATCTGTTTGGTTCGCATCCTGATTTTTCTAGGCTCTATTCCGATCTTTTCGAGTTCTACAGCGATTTCCTTACGTCCCAATCCGACAAGCGAGATCTTACCTTTGGGTTGCGATTTTGCGTCTGGCGCACGGTTTATGAGGGTCGTCTTCGACATGAGCGCCCCCTATCATGCGGGCGCTGCAAGGCAAAGTAGTGAATTCACAGTTAGAGTCCTCACAAATTCGTTTGACATATCTACGGTTTTCCGACTTGCCGCGTTTCGCTCTTGGGCTTAAAGGCGCGTCATGTCAGGAACATCAATATCCAAAACGTCGCCCATAACATCAAAGGCACAGATGATTGATCATCTGGCTTCTGGGTCTAAGCCAAAATCGGATTGGCGCATTGGGACCGAGCATGAGAAAATTGGCTTTTGCAAAGCCAAACGCCTTCCGCTCCCATATGACGGTGCGTGCTCAATTAAAACTATGCTTGACGGGTTACAGCGTTTTGACTGGGCGCCTGTTGAGGAAAATGGATATCTTATTGCGCTCAAACGCGAGGGGGCCTCAGTTTCTTTGGAGCCCGGCGGACAATTAGAGCTCTCGGGAGCCCCATTAGAGCATGTGCATCAAACCTGTTCTGAAGTCTCACGTCATTTGCGCGAAGTCCAGGAAGTGGCCGATGAAATGGGAGCAGGGTTTTTATCCCTCGGGTTCCGCCCTGATACGAAATTGGGGGATGTACCGATCATGCCTAAAGGGCGGTATAAGATCATGCGCGCCTATATGCAAAAGGTCGGAACCATGGGACGCGAAATGATGTTTCGGACTTGTACCGTCCAGACAAACCTCGATTTTTCTTCTGAAGCTGACATGGTCAAAAAGTTTCGGGTTTCCCTTGCGCTGCAGCCGATCGCGACGGCCCTGTTTGCCAATTCACCATTTACTGAGGGAAAGCTAAATGGGTATAAATCTTTCCGCTCACGCGTTTGGCTAGATACAGATGCAGACCGGACAGGCATGTTGCCTTTTGTCTTCGATGAAGGCTTTGGGTTTGAGCAATATGTCGATTATGCCCTGACTGTACCCATGTATTTTGTCTATCGGGGTGGGGACTATCTGGATGCTTCGGGACAGGATTTCCGTCACTTCCTAGACGGTCGATTGGATGTTGTTCCCGGCCAAATTGCAACAATGGCGGACTTCGAAGATCACCTGTCGACGATTTTCCCGGAAGTCCGTCTCAAAACTTTCCTTGAAATGCGCGGCGCCGATACGGGTCCTTGGGGTGAGCTTTGCGCCTTACCTGCGTTTTGGGTTGGCCTGCTTTATGACCAGACCGCGTTGGATGCAGCCTGGGATTTTGTCAAAGACTGGACGGAAGAGGAAAGGCAGGCCTTAAGAGACGGTGTGCCCGCGCAAGGTTTGCAAACAAAATTTAGAAACACGACGGTCAATGAATTAGCCCGCCAGGTTCTCGAAATTTCTAGAACGGGATTAAATGCCCGAGCAAAACTAAATGCCCATGGCGAAAATGAAACCATTTTCTTACAAGAACTGGATCGGATGGTTGCAGATGGGAAGTCCAATGCAGATCGATTGATCGACATGTTTAAAGGTGACTGGGATGGGGATATTTCGCGCAGTTATTCCGATTGCATCTATTAGAGCCTTTTATCCTAATTTGGATAAAGTGTTCTAAAGCCAAAGCTGTGTCGTGGGTACTGTAGTTGTGTAGTCCAATAGGATACAGGTTCGAATGATGAGATTTTCCTAACCGTCATTGTCCAAAACTTTCGAAAAATCACTCGATACGTCCAAAATACCGAAACAGAAAACAATGGTACAATTGTAGCCTCTCTCTAAATTCTCTGACTATGCAACTAGCTTAAAACGAGACTACACTTCATTTATACGTCAACCTATTTTGTCGGAATTTGTGCTCATGTAATCTTCTATTCCACAAAAAATAGGCGAAAATCGCTTTATACCCAAATTTGGGCATGCGCAGATTTTGTTCAAATCATAATCCGTTTGAAAATATTTAAACGTGAAAGAAAATCCGGGGCTAGATAGGTTATGAAAATTAAGACAGATAAATTTTCTAAAAAAGGCTGGTGCCTTATTGCCGTATGTGTGGGAGTTGCATTTGTCTCCCCGAATCAGTCCTATGCGCAAACCAGTGGAACTAGCGACCTAGTTAGCGGGTCGGACGTTTCAATTGGTCAAGCCACATGTTACATGTTCCCTGGTATTTTTGATCATAAGAATAAAACGGGCTATTATTCACCAGTACGCTCTTATAAGGCCCCTGGTCAATGCCCAAGAAGTACCGACTTTGTGCGAGATAGAGTGAATAGCTGGGCGCCATTTATCGAAGAAAAATATGGAATATGGCGCGGGGAGTTGGATAACAAATCGAGCCGCACTTACTGTGAATGCAGAGGTTCAGATAGACGCAATAATAGTGCTCAAAGAGCAAAAAAATTCGCAGATGATACAAAGTCAGAATATTTCGAACGCTACCCGAGCTACAAATTGATTGAGGTGCCGGGTTTCCATCCTTGATTAGGAAAAGCCTATTTACAAATCTGATCGCCATGACTGTGGAAATTTTAGTTAGAGAACGCAGTAGACAAAAAGAGCATGATATGAAACGTAAAATTTTACTCCTGACAAGTCTTTCCCTGAGTCTTTCGAATGCGGCCTATGGGCAAGCCTTTGATATAGACGCAAAGATAAAGTCCGCGCCGTCGATAACCACGCCAGCTGGGGCGACCTCCAGTGGTAAATGCGATATTTCCTTTGATGTGGACATAGATGGAAGAGCCAAAAACATCGAGGCCAAATCCTGCACAAATGAAATTTTTTACCTGCCATCTATTCGTAGTTTGCAAGCCACCACATTCACGCCCGCGACTCAAGGGGGCACGCCCACCATACGGCGCCAAATGATAAAACCCGTTGAATTTAGTTATTTTAACGCTGATGGGAACAGAGTACTTGGTGGGAATGACACACTTTACTACCCTCCGCGCGGCGAAGTGTTTTCACCGCTTGCAGAGCCCATCACTGTCGCCGAACCATTGTCGGGTATTGCTTCTAAGTCTACACAATTTGTTCCCATAAAGAGCAATCATAAATTTTCATTTGAATTTTTAGAAGGTAATGCAGAAAAGTCCGCAGATTTATTTTATGGAGCCTGCATCTCTGCTCTTCAAAACAATAGTGAGAAGAATGTTTCTGAAAAAATATGTGAGGAAAAAAGGACTCAACTAGAAAAATACAATCGTGTTAGGCATAAGGTCACTCCTGACCGCATTTATAAGATTATAGCGAGCGCAGATAAAAACAGCCAAATCTTTGAAGACAAAGTTCCAAGACACTTAATCCAAACTGGGTTTGGAAATAGTTCAGCCATTTCTGGTATATATGGTCTTTTAGACTCAAGATTTATGACAAAACAAAATAAAAAACTAAATTACGAGGCTCTCGACCAAGTTTCAATTTCGCTAGAAACGATCGCTTGGGAAACGTATTTCACCTCGCCCAGTGGGGATAATAAATACGGATTGTCTTCAAGTTTGATTGCCGATGAAGTCATCAGATACACAGCCAAGAAGAATGGGGTAACTCTTATTGATACGACTGTAGAATTTCCAATATATGTAGCTAATATGCGAGATTGCTCGCCTGTTACAAAAAAGAAACACCTTCGAAAATGCAAAGAGCGCTATGACGCGTCAATATGGGTAGCTAGCTTATCAAAAGAAGAATATTTTGAGGATAATGCTTATCACACCGCTAATGGTCTATTTGCCCACTCGCCATCAATATTTGCTCCTTTTTTCGACTCTTTAGATACTATTAATGGGGAGTTACATAAAGAACCTGCGATACGTTTTGCTCGCGGTGACACCTCCGAGGTCAAAGTTAATAGTTATACCCTTAAAGGGCGTGTAAATACGTCTTCTCATGATTATGGATTTGAAATAATTGACGGTGCGAGGGCGCAATTAGAGGTCAGCAAGCTAGGTCTCTTAAAGGATTCCGATATTGGTCCAAAGAATTACGCCTCCGACTCCCGTTATGCTGGCGACGTGCAGCGCTGCATTGTCGAAGTACGCAATTCGCTGCGGTCCGATCAGACCACGGGTAATGTCCTGTCAGGTATTGCCCGTTTGGCCGGAGCTGGAACTGCTGCCGATATCCTCGATACGACCAATCGTGCCATAAACACATATGACAACCTAAACGGCACAGAGCGTAAGGAAGTGGACGCCTGTATGCGCCGTAAAGGGCACTAAACGAATATATTAATTTCAACTTGGCTCACCGTTCTCACGTGAAAGGGCATGTTTTAATATGACTCCCTTGGCCTTTTTTTAAAGAGTGATGACAATATCATCGCCTAGAAGCCTGCCTCTTCCCCAAAAAGAGCGCAAATTCTCTTTCATACCTAAATTTGGGTATGAAAGAGAATTATAATTCGCTAATAACTCAAATCAATACGAGACAACGGATTAAAATTCTCGTATAATAAAATTACGTTGCTATAATTCGGAACCGGGGCAATGGGGCAAAATATTAATGATAAGGACTTAATCAAGGAGACCTATGCGGCCAGTCTCCAACCAGAGCGCTTGGCGGCCTTCGAAGATTTCTGGGAAGCTTATTTAGACTCACGTTTAAATAATGAAGACCTACAAAAAATTGATGAGAGGTTTCTGCAGTCTCATTTTTCTATGGCTCTCAATATTGTAGAACGCATACGCCACGAAAAAGATGAAGAAGACTATTTCCACCGGCTTGTTATGAGTCATCCCGGTATGGCCCTTATTATTGATAAAGCTGGGAGACTTGTCGCAAGTAATCCGGATGCCGATCAGTATTTGGACAATAAAATTACCTTGCATCATTTTCCGATGGAGAAACACAACTGTGAAGATATTTTACTATGGATCCAAAACCAAGGGGATGTACAAGCTAAGAATAATCACCGTTACGCTTTTAAAGATGTAAGTTGGGGGAATGGTACGCAGACAACATTGTTACTGGCGCTTATTAACCCTTCGGGACCAAATTCTAATTCTACTAAAAATGATGAGCGATATTGCCTGATTTCCCGTATTGATCTAGAGGTTTCTGACTCAGTTTTACCCATTATCCAAGAACGTTACGGTCTAACCTCTGCAGAAGCCAAGATCGGGATGTATCTGGCGAATGGAAAGTCTGTGAAAGAAATTTCATCCTTTCGTGCTAGGAGCGAACAAACCGTTCGGACACAAATCAAGAATATACTATTCAAAACCCAATCCCGTGATATTGCACAATTGGTAAATCTCTTCCTGTCACTTGGAGGAAAATTTCAATCAGCTACATCGCAATCGGCACGTTTCGAGAAAATTCACTCTGACCAGAATTTAACACGTATTTACAACGTTATTCTGCCGGATGGCCGATATATGGAATATGTTGAACAAGGACATCCCAAGGGTAAACCGGTTCTACAAATGCACTCTGTAACTAGTGGAGTTAGGTTGACGGATGGCGCAGCTAAAAAAGCTGTCCTAAGGGGATGGCGGATTATTACACCGTCAAGAGCCGGTTATGGAAATTCCGATCCAAATCCCCAAAAAACCCCTCAAGATAATGTAAAATCTGCAGCCAAAGATTTTCGTGACCTCCTAGACCATCTCAAGATCCATAAGGTTCACATTATGAGTGGTTGGGCGGGGTGTTTCTCTCATTGTTTTGCGAATAGACTTCCCGAACGCGTTATAGGGATATTACAAACGGGAAGCGTGCCCGTTTGGCATATGGATCATTTGAAATATATGAAACCAAGACATCGTATCATATTAAAAACATCTCTTTATGCACCTGCGGCAGCTCCCTATATGGTCCGTCTTGCTAAAGCTCTCACGGATAGCGGCAAGGGACATTTATTTGTCAAAGAGATTGAA
>CAYRMO010000054.1:0-18032 GCA_964425355.1 uncultured Algimonas sp.
CCGGAGACCGAGTTGGGTTTCTGTGTTTAAATACAACCGATGTGATGGAACTTGTTTTCGGGTGCTGGCGAATTGGTGCCGTCTGTTTGGCGCTGAATTTCCGTCTGACGCCGCCGGAACTTGCCTTTATCTTGAACGATTCAGAAGCATCTATGGTTCTGGTTGATGCCCCGTTTAAGCCCGTGGCAGAAGCGACGAAATCACTTTGCAAGGTTGAGCATTGGGTCATGACAGACGGGGTTGGTGGAGAGAGTGATTTTGAAACGGGTCTGGCAAATGCGACACCGATTTATGATTACCACCTTCAATCCATGGAAGATCAATGTTTACTTATGTATTCCTCGGGGACGACGGGCTCACCTAAGGGCGTCATTATTACTCATGCTATGCTCGATTTTACGGCCTCGGCGGCTGCACGCCTGGGCGTGTCAGGGCCAAATGATGTGTCCCTAAATAATATGCCGCTCTTTCATATTGGCGGGTTAAATGTGACGGCTTTGCCTTCGATGTGGGGCGGTGCAAGTGCAGTCATTATGCGGATGTTTGATCCTGATGGGACGCTTAAGGCGATATCAAATCCAGAGCTGGGCATAACCACCATATTTTTGGTGCCTGCTGCCTATAATGCCATGCGCGCCAGTCCTGAGATAGACAAGACCGATTTTTCACGGATTAAGCTGGCTTTATGCGGGGCTGAAACAGTCCCCGAAGCCTTGATCCATTGGTGGATGGAACGTGGCATTACCATTCAAGAAGGCTATGGTATGACGGAAACAGCGGCATCCGGCACGATGTTGTTGAAATCCGATCTCCCTCACAGAATTGGGTCGGCTGGACGGCCGCTTATCCATTCTCAGATAAAAATTGTCGATGAGACTGGTGAGGAGGTGCCACGCGGTACAGCTGGCGAAATTTGGTTTAAGGGCCTATCTATAACGCCGGGTTATTGGCGAAATCCCGAGGCTAATAAAAAGAGCTTTACCGATGGGTGGTTCCATTCCGGTGATATCGGGATCATGGATAAAGACGGTTATATTTCTATCGAAGACCGGGTCAAAGATATGTATATTTCTGGCGGTGAAAATGTTTATCCGGCGGAGATTGAAGGGCTTTTATATGAAATGCCGCAAATCACCGAGGTTGCCGTGATAGGCGTATCTGATCCGAAATGGGGCGAGATTGGATGTGTTTGTGCAGTTGTCAAAGAGGGTGAAAGTCTGTCGCTAGATGATATCCTCACCCATTTGGAAGGCCGTCTCGCCAAATATAAACAACCCGGCTATTTACATATCCTACCCGTTCTACCACGGGGCGGCACCGGAAAAGTTTTGAAATTCGAATTACGAAAATCTGTCCCGGAAGCTTTGGGCTTATAGCTCAAGCGTTTTTAATTTTCCTCGCATTTCGGAGGATATAGATTTGGATTGTCTCGAGGCCTCATCAACATAGACATGGGTGAAATGGCCTTGGGCAGCGGGGTCCATTGTATCCTCTCGGAATAATCCAATCTCATAGGTCACACTAGAATTTCCGATTTGTGAAACGCGAAGTCCTGCAGAAATGAGCTCGGGAAAACTGAGTGGCGCAAAGAAATCACAGGACGTGCTAACGACCAATCCGATCGTCTCGCTTTGACCAATGTCGAGTAGATCGTTTTCGATCAACCACCGGTTCACAACCGTGTCGAAAAAGAAATAATAGACCGAATTATTGACGTGCCCATAAACGTCATTATCCGCCCAACGGGTTGGAATAATGAGGTGATATTTATAACTATCATGAGGCCTGGGGATAGGGCGGGTCATAAGATCGTTTCGTAAATTTTGACGACAGCTCTATGTGTCATTTCCCGCGCATTATTAATTAAAAGTCGGTCTTTCGTCATGGCGTCATCGGCCATCATCTCTATTGCGTCTCCAGGAATATTGACCTCCGTTAAGGTGGTTGGCACCCGGGTTTCTGATTTAATCCGGAGCATTTCATCAATCAAAGCACTCCCTGTTTGACCAATACCGAGATCGATTGCGATTTCGCCGTACCAATGATCGGCCTTGGTCTGATTATATTTCATGACTTCTGTCAGGACTAAGGCATTTGATAGTCCATGCGGAACATGAAAAAAGCCACCCAATGGATAGGCGAGGGCATGAACGGCGGCGCAGGGTGCATTAGAAAACGCTTGCCCGGCAATCATGGCGCCCATCAACATTTCATTTCGCGCCTCGACATTATCCGGCTCATTGACAGCGTGAACAATATTATTCCTAAGCTTCCTGAGAGCCGTCAGGGCTAGTGCATCCGAGATCGGGTTTTTAAGACGAATAGAGGTATAGGCTTCAATGGCGTGTACCATGGCATCGATACCCGTACTAGCCGTGATGGAGGCAGGTAATCCTAGAGTTAACTCAGCATCCAATAAAACGCGGTCAGCATAAAGCGGGTCTGAGACAACACCTTTTTTGGCGGTTTTACCCGTTGTCAAAATGGCAACATTTGTGACTTCACTGCCTGTCCCCGACGTCGTTGGGATCAAACATAGAGGCAGGCGTGGGCCTTTGACCTGTCCGACTCCATACATAGTTTCAAGAGGTTGATCAGATCCCGCCAGACAGGCCGCAACCTTGGCGCTATCCATGGGTGAGCCACCGCCAAACCCGATCACAAGACCCGCTCCGAATTTTCGCATGTCGTCTGCAATGGATTGAACAATGTGATCAGGTGGATCGGCTACGACTTGATCATGAATAAGAACATTATAACCCGCAGATTTTAAGGCCGATATTCCAGAGTCCATAAGGCCGAGGGCTTTAACGCCCTTATCTGTGACGATAGAAATTTTTTTATTTAATCCCAATCCCTCGATGATTTCATCGAGCTTGTCCGTTCCACCGGGTGAAATTCGAATATCTGAGACGGTTTTAAAAATATGCATGACGAAAAGATAATCGAGTTTTTTAGCAAAGTCACCTTAGGATCGACGATCTTGTTTCAATCTTTATAAGCGGACTAGGTGATGACCGGTGACAATTGAAGGTTACTCCATCGTCAATATGACCTTGCCCATCGCTTTGCGGCTTGTGAGTTCATCAAAGGCATCTGCAAATTTTTCAAGTGGGTAGTGATTGCTAATACGAGGTTTGATCTGACCGGATTGAAGCATTTGCATGATTTCAGCGATATTGCCCATATGGGCTTTGGGGTCTCGCTGGGTCCAAGCGCCCCAAAAAACGCCTCGAATATCAATGGATTTTAACAGAGCCAGATTAAGCGGTATTTTGGGGATGTCGCCTGCTGCAAATCCGATCACCAAATATCGTCCACCCCAATTCATCGCACGCACGCAGGGTTCTGCGAATTTATCTCCGACCGGATCATAAAGAACATCCGCGCCACCCAAGTCTTTGATTGCTTGCTTAAGATCAATATTGCCTGTATAATTTAAAAGCTCATCTGCGCCATGTTTCTTGCATATATCTAATTTTACATCTGTACTGGCACAGGCAATCACTCTCGCGCCCATGGCTTTACCCAATTCAACAGCAGCAAGACCCACACCTCCGGCGGCGCCCAAGACGACTAATGTTTCGCCGGCCTTTAAATTCGCACGTTGTTTCAGCGCGTAATATGACGTCCCATATACCAAAACGAGGCCCGCTGCGATATCAAAAGGAAGATCGCCTATCGGTCCAACAAATTGGGCAGGCGCAAGGACTTGGGTGGCAAACGCGCCGATTTGACCCAGATAGGCCACGCGGTCTCCCACCTTTAGGTGTTTTACATCATCAGCAACTTCGCTGATGACACCGGCCGCTTCACCACCCGGAATAAAAGGGAAGGGTGGTTTAGCTTGATATTTTCCTTCGCATATCAAAATGTCCGGAAAATTTACGCCAGCGGCCTTTAGCTCAATCCGGACATGGCCAGCTTTCATTGGAGAGGGGTCAATCTCTTCGACCTTATGTTTATGGTAGTCTTGAAAACAATGAAGCTGCAGGGCTTTCATCAGAGGCTCCAATCTTGTCTTGATCATTCGCAATAATTAGCAAAGCGCAATAAAACTGATAAGTAAATTCGTAGCGACAGATAATTTCTGCATGACAAAATTCAAATTCGTCATTTGATTTAACACGACACGGAACCTAACACATGCATTCGTTAATTCGTCTCGTCGCAATTTAGGAGCCTATTATGCGTGAAGCCGTCCTTGTTTCTACAGCCCGTACGCCGATTGGTCGCGCTTATCGCGGCGCCTTTAATAACACGCCATCTCCGACTTTAGCGGGCCATTGTATTGATCATGCGGTGAAACGAGCTGGAATCGATGGGGCCGAGGTCGAAGATGTGGTCATGGGATGTGCCTTGCAACAAGGCGTTTCTGTGACGATTGGTCGGAACGCTGTATTGGCCTCCGATCTACCTGTGACAGTCGCGGCTATGAGTGTGGACCGCCAATGTTCGTCTGGGATGGTTGCTATCGGGATTGCAGCCCGTAAAATTATGGCCGGCGAAGCCGATATCGCCATTGGTGGCGGGGTCGATAGTATTTCTATGGTCCAGACCCCTGAAATGCGGGTCGCGCCTGATATGAATGTCATCAAAAAACATCCCAAAGCCTATATCCAAATGATCGATACAGCCGAGATCGTGGCCGAACGTTATGGTATCTCACGCGAGCGTATGGATGAATATGCCTTGATCTCGCAGCAACGTACACATGCGGCGCAAGAGGCGAGGGCCTTTGATCAAGAAATTGTACCGCTTAAATCCGTCATGAAAGTTATGGATAAAGAAACCAAAGAGATTTCAGAACATGAGGTCACATTGGAAAAAGACGAAGGCAATCGGCCATCAACAAATCTGGATGGCTTGGCTGGCCTTAAGCCCGTTCGGGGTCCGGGCAAAACAATCACGGCGGGCAATGCATCGCAACTTTCTGATGGCGCGTCTGTATCTGTTTTGATGGATGCTAAGACTGCCGAAAAACGCGGATTAGAGCCGCTTGGATATTACCGCGGCATGGCCGTTGCTGGGTTAGAACCTGAAGAAATGGGGATTGGTCCGATCTTTGCCGTGCCAAAACTCCTCAAGCGCCACGGCCTGACTATAGAGGATATTGATCTTTGGGAACTCAATGAAGCCTTTGCCGTACAGGTCATTTATTGCGCAGATAAGCTGGGTATTCCAATTGAAAAAATGAACGTTAATGGCGGCGCAATTTCGGTTGGTCATCCTTACGGTATGAGCGGTGCGCGCATGTCAGCCCATGCTTTGATTGAAGGAAAAAAGCGCGGCGCGAAATATGTTGTCAGTACCATGTGTGTTGGCGGCGGAATGGGCGCGGCCGGATTGTTTGAAGTCGCCTAACTGAAATTACAGGAAACAGATAAATGTCTGATATTAAGTTTGAAAACCGCGTCGCCATCATAACGGGCGCTGGCGGCGGATTGGGTCGGTCTCATGCGCTGGCCTTGGCGGCGCGTGGCGTAAAAGTGGTCGTCAATGATTTGGGTGGGGCCGTTGATGGTACTGGCGGGTCAGAAACCATGGCGCAACAGGTCGTCAAAGAGATCGAATCCCTCGGCGGTGAAGCCATAGCCAATGGCGCCAATGTCACTAAAATGGATGAAGTTGAAGCCATGGTTGCGCAAGCGATTGAGCATTTTGGTAAGATAGATATCCTTGTCAATAATGCCGGGATTTTACGCGACAAGTCCTTTTCAAAAATGGAGATGGCTGATTTTAAATTGGTTTTGGATGTGCACCTGCAAGGCTCGGCGAATTGTACCAAGGCGGTTTGGAACCACATGAAAGAAAATGCATTTGGACGAATTGTCATGACGACGAGTTCGTCTGGCATGTATGGGAATTTTGGTCAGGCGAATTACGGCGCTGCCAAAGCAGGCCTGTCCGGATTAATGCGTACGCTCTGCCTTGAAGGGGCAAAATATGATATTCGAGTGAATACGCTATCGCCCACAGCGCGGTCGCGCATGACTGAAAATCTTATGCCTGAAGAAATTCTTGAAAAACTCACAGTTGAATCCGTGTCTGCGGGGCTTGTTTATCTGGTCTGTGATGACGCGCCAAACCGTATGATCCTGTGTGCGGGCGCCGGCGGATATTCAGAAACTAAAGTCTTTGAGACCAAAGGCATTAATCTTTCGGAAGACGCGCAAACGGCCGAAAATGTCGCGAAATTTATTGATCAAATCCGGTCCACAGACGGCATAGAGGAATTTACAAATGGCGGCCAGCAAGGTGCGAAATTCCTAGGCCGGATTCAATCCGGCGACTTCAAAGCATAGGAAAAAATATGTCAGAGCTCGATATTTTCAGATCCGAAACCCGTGATTGGCTAGAGGCCAATTGCCCCGAAGAGATGCGGGCGCCGGTCAAAGGCGATGATGATCTATGTTGGGGTGGTCGAAATTTTGATTTTCAAAATGAGGCTCAGAAAACCTGGCTCGACCTTATGTCCGCGAAAGGTTGGACGGTTCCGACTTGGCCAAAGGAATATGGTGGCGCTGGCTTGTCACGGCAGGAAGAAATTGTCCTTTTACAAGAAATGAAACGGATCAATGCCAGATCTCCGCTTTCATCTTTTGGGATATGGATGTTGGGACCTGCACTTTTGAAATTTGGGAATGCGGGGCAAAAAGCTGAACATCTTCCAAAAATTGCACGAGGTGAAATTCGTTGGTGTCAGGGCTATTCCGAACCTGGCGCGGGGTCTGATCTGGCCTCGCTTAAGACTAAGGCTGAAGATAAAGGTGATCATTATCTGGTAAATGGTCAGAAGGTCTGGACCTCTTATGCCGACAAGGCTGATTGGATATTCTGTCTTGTGCGTACCGATAATTCTGGGAAAAAACATCACGGTATTTCATTTGTACTCTTTGATATGGAGAGCGACGGCGTCGAAGCGCGTCCGATTAAATTAATCTCTGGGAAATCTCCATTTTGTGAAACCTTCCTCGAAGATGTGAAAGTTCCAAAAGAAAATCTTGTTGGCGAAGAACATAAGGGTTGGTCAATTGCCAAATATCTTTTGTCGCATGAGCGCGAAATGATTGGAGGGCAGGGTGAGGGGCTAACGCGACCATTACACGAAATCGCGGCAGCGTCGCTTGGGCTTGAGGATGGGCGTCTCTCGGACCCTATGTTGCGGGCAAAAATTGCTGAAGCTGAGATCGATGAATGGGCGTTTAATCTAACCCTGAAGCGAAAGCTTGCCGAAGCCAAAGCGGGGGCGTCTTTAGGCGCGGATAGTTCCATGTTAAAATATTATGGGACTGAGCTGAATAAGCGCCGCTTTGAGTTGATGATGGATGCTACGGGTCATGATGGGCTTGAATGGGAGAGCGAGCGTTCTGATGGCGGGAAAATGGCACGCAGCTGGCTCAGAACCAAAGGCAATTCAATTGAGGGCGGCACCTCTGAAGTGCAGCTCAATATTATTTCCAAACATATTCTCCAATTGCCGGGCGCTTAGTCCGAAAAGGGAAGGATAAAACATGGCTTTAGTTTTAAATGAAGATGAAGTGATGATGCGCGATATGGCGCAAAATTTCTTTGCGGAAAAAGCGCCTATTAGCGCTTTGCGTAAGTTACGTGATGAAAGTGATGAGACGGGTTTTGATCGTGAGCTCTGGTCCAAAATGGCCGAGATGGGGTTTGCAGGCATTGTGATCTCAGAAGAGCATGGCGGGGTGGATATGGGCTATCTCGCAGCGGGTCTGGTGGCTGAACAAATGGGACGAAACCTAACGGCGGCTCCGTTTTTCTCGACTGCAATCTTGGCGGCGACCGCGCTAAAACATGGCACGGATGATCAAAAATCAATTTGGTTGACCAAGATCGCTGCAGGTGATGCGATTATATCTTTGGCTTTAGATGAAGGACCGAAACATAATCCGCAGGGGACGTCGACTTTGGCGGATCCGTCTGGAAATGGATTTAAAATAAGTGGATCAAAGGCCATGGTCGTCGATGGTCACGTCTCTGATATGATGATTGTCGCGGCGCGCACATCGGGCGAACCGGGTGACATAGACGGGATTTCGCTTTTTATTGTTGATCCAAAGTCAAAGGGCGTTTCGACTGAACGCACAATTATGGTGGATAGTCGCAATGCAGCGCGGATTGAATTTGACGCAGTTGAAGTTGACGGCGACGCTTTATTAGGAACTTTGGATGGCGGTATGGATGTCTTGAACTCCGTCCTATCTGCAGGTCGTGGGATCGCGTCTGCGGAACTTTTGGGAGCTGGCGCTCAGGCGTTTGAAGACACTGTGGCTTATATTAAAGAGCGAAAGCAATTTGGACAGATCATTGGTGAGTTCCAAGCTTTGCAGCATCGAGCCTCGCATCTTTACTCGGAGCTGGAAATTGCCCGATCTGCCGTCGTTGGGGCATTGAGTGCGCTTGATGCAGATGATGAAAAAGCGTCGCTTTATTGCGCTATGGCAAAAGCTAAGCTCGGATCCGTCGCTAAATTGGCATCTCAAGAAGGCGTACAGATGTTTGGCGGCGTCGGGATGACAGATGAATATGATATTGGGCTTTTCATGAAACGCATTCGTGTCTTGCAAGAACTCATGGGAGATGCACATTATCATATGAATAATTTCGCAGAGACGAACCAATATTAAAATAATGGGGAAAGAACATGAAAACCGTAAAAACCACAGATTTAGAGAGTCTTATTGGCACGGAAACCGGGACATCAGACTGGATTTCAATTGAACAAGACCGGGTCAATCAATTTGCCGATGTGACAGAGGATCACCAATTCATCCATGTTAATCCGGAAATGGCAAAGATGACACCGTTTGGTGGTCCGATCGCTCATGGGTTTTTATCACTCTCACTCTTATCGAAATTTGCCGAAGGTGGGAGTGTCACGATTGAAGGTATAAAAATGGGTTTGAATTACGGGCTTGATCGGGTTCGTTTCCTTGCACCTGTAAAAGTGGGTAAAAAAGTTCGCGGTGTGTTCAAACTTAAATCCTATGACGAGAAGCGTCCTGGACAATTTCTTTTGACCTATGAAGTCACGGTTGAGATTGAGGGTGAAGACAAACCAGCCTTGATCGCAGACTGGTTGACCATGCAGTTTGTTTGATCGAAAATAAGTTAAGCTAATTTTGGGAAGACCGCTGTTTTCTTGACCACGCCATAGGCAAAGCTTGTATCAATTGAGGCAATATTGCCAATGGGGTGGAGGCGCTGACGAACAAAGGTCTCATAGCTTTGAAGATCTTCGACGACGACCTTTAATAAATAATCGGATTGGCCCGTCATAACATGGCATTCCAGCACATTATCCATACGTTTAATGTGGTCCTCGAAATCTTGGACGACTTCCTCGGTGTGCCGATCCAGGCTGATCCGGATAAATACGGTTACGGGCAGACCATAAGCTGTGGCGTCAACATCGACATTATAGCCGCTAATAACGCCTGATTTTTCCAAGACTCTTAACCGCCGGAGGCAAGGCGAGGGCGATAGGTTGACGTGTTCAGACAGTTCCTGATTGGTCATCCGCCCATTACGTTGCAATGCGCGTAAGATTTGTCGATCTTTATCGTCCATATGAAATTCTTAGCAGAATCTGCCAAGAATGGAAAGAATTGCGGTGGTTTTAGATCTCGGGATTAAAACGCACGACCGCCAGCCTTAACTCGAATAGCTTGTGGAGCTGGGGGGATTAAGGTCTCGAAAGCGGCTTTGGCTTGGAGAAAAGCCGTGACATTGCCGTAAGGGCTGTCCGGGTGGAAGAACTTGGCTTTCTTGCGCCATGCCGAGCGGATCTCGTTTTCACGAGCTGACATTGATAGGCCAAGTGTCAGGAGAGCGTTTTGGCGCGTCATTTCTAGGTCCCTTAATCCGAATGTTAAAATTCGTGCTTAATTTTTCCCTATCAAACAGATAGAGTCTTAATACCGTACAAAGGACTATGGTTAACGCCGCGTTTTTTTCCTTTTTTATCACTAGGGCTTGTCCATGACAAAAAATGCAATTCCCAATACGCCGAGCAGAGAAGACTATCTGGATCAAGGCGATAGAGACCTGAGTTGGTTGGAGGCGCGCGACCCCATTCCGCTTTTTGAGGACTGGTTAGCTCAAGCTGGGAAAACTGAACCCAATGATCCCAATGCAATGAGCTTGGCGACCGTCGATGAGTTGGGACAAGCGGATGTGCGCATTGTCTTGCTTAAAGGCTTGGACGAACGCGGCTTTGTTTTTTACTCAAATGCCCAAAGCGCAAAGGGTGAGCAGCTCAAACCGGTATCAAACGCGGCTTTGTGTTTTTATTGGAAAAGCTTGCGACGGCAAGTTCGGGTCAGAGGCGAGGCGGAGCCAGTTTCAGATGCAGAATCTGATGCTTATTTTTCAAGCCGTGCGCGCGGCTCTCAAATAGGCGCTTGGGCCTCCCAGCAATCCAGGCCAGTTGGATCGCGAGAGGCCTTGATTGATGCGGTTAAAGAGACTGAAGCTAAATATGACGGAGAGGATGTGCCACGTCCGCCCCATTGGCGTGGCTGGCGGGTCAAGCCCAATACCATTGAATTCTGGCAGGACGGGGCATTTCGATTGCATGATCGTATTCTGTTTGAAAGGCTAGGCGGTGACGACTGGACGCGCACCCGTCTTTTCCCGTAAGAGTGTGACATGGCAGACCTAACCCCAACACCCGCAAATGACCGAACGGATGACATAAGTGAGACTGCACCTAAAGAATCGGGCGCGAAGCGCCGGCGGATCCGAAAATGGGTCAATAAGCTGGGCTGGATATTATTGATTTTAGCGCCGCTGGTTTTTGGAATTGCCGCCCTTGGATATAAGCTCGGGCTTTTTGGTCTTGGGGTTTCTTTTGGCGTGTTAAATACCAAGCTGGGCCCACTCTTATTATTGCTATGCGGTATCTTTGGTCTTGCAAGCCTTGCTTTGGCCTTTGTCGTTAAACCGCGCAAAGGTCTGGTCATTGGAATTTTGGGCGTGGTTGTACCCCTTCTGGCCATTATGAAACTTGGGGCAACGCAAAAGGCGGTCTATGAAAAATATCCATTTATCCATGATGTCACGACTGACACGCAAGATCCGCCTGTCTTTGGGTCCGTTATCATGGGGGAACGCGACGCCACACAAGATGTGAATACAGCCGATTATGTCGGTAAAAAAGCTCCAACCTTTAATGCGAATAAAGAGCCGACAGGCGAGGCCCTTGTTTCAGCTTTACAAAGTCGATCGTTCCCCGAGATTCGAACACTTGTCTTGGACGGGTCGCGCAAGGCCGTATTTGATCAAGCCGTGATGACGGCCACATCAATGGGATGGGATATCAAAGAAGAAGATCTCGAATCTGGCCGTATTGACGCGACAGACACAACCTTTTGGTATGGGTTCAAGGATGATGTAACGATCCGGTTGAAAGACGCCAATGGCGGAGGTGTCGTTTTGGATGTTCGGTCCTTATCACGTGTGGGTGGGTCAGATATTGGCAAAAATGCTGAACGTGTCGGCGCGTTCTTAGACGCAATGTCAAAGGCGGATATCGCCAAATAATTTGTAGCTACTGTGCTTAAACGAGTCGGTAGCTTTGTCTTAGGCCATCAATTCCGTCAGCTGTCACGCGTCCTGTCTCACGTAAATGTATTATATGGGCGAGGACGGAATGTGCGGCCGCCGGATAAAGGCGCTTATCAACATGTTGGTATAGTTCTATCACAATATCCGCGATTTTTTCAATGCCGCGCCCCAATACGTCCAAAATTTGACGCTCGCGTTCCAAGCGATGGTCCAGATAGGCCTGAACAAAGGGACGAACCTCTGTGATTGCCGGGCCGTGAGTTGGACGGATTATATCGAAATCCCGATCGAGAATGGTTTCAAGGCTCCGGAGATAATCGCCCATATGACCATCCGGAGGCGAGACAACCGAGGTCGACCAGCCCATAATGTGATCGCCGGAAAAGAGTGTATTTTCTTCTTTTAGGGCGTAACATAAGTGGTTCGAGGTATGACCTGGCGTATGAATAGCTTCGATCGTCCAGCCATCGCCATTAACGACATGACCGTTCCGGATTTCAACATCAGGTTTGAAAGATAGATCATCTCCGGCCTCAAGACGCACTTCCCCGCCTTTTGGGGGCACAGGCTGCACACCATAACCATAAACTTGGCATCCAAATTGATCCGCTAATGGTCGCGCCATCGGGCTGTGGTCAATATGATGATGGGTGACAAGAATATGGGTAACGATGCGGCCATCCAAGGCTTTCGCAAGCGCGGCCTTGTGATTGTCCGTTGTTGGCCCGGGGTCGATTACGCATACATTTTTATCGCCAATAATATAGACGCCCGTTCCCGTATAGGTGAACGGACCCGGATTGTCCGCTACCACGCGCTGAACCATCGGGCTTAGCTGCGTGACCTCGCCATATTGGAAGTCGAATGTTTTAACAAAAGGAATACCCATTACAGACGTTCCTTTAATGCGTCTTTGAGGCTAACGCCAAGCTTTTTCACCGCTGATAACTTATCTTTTATCGGAAGTGAGAGCGGTGGCCCCATATCGGTCTTATTGACGTCCACTATATATATGCGTCCATCGCCGGAATGCCTTAAAATGTCCAACCCGCCCCAGTCCAATTGCATGGCGTCACAGAATAATTTGATTTTCTCGCGTTCATCGAGGCTAAAGCAGTCTTCTGGTTTTGCCAGTCTTACGCGCGTGTTCAGATTGTCAAAGCGCTGATCGATTGGGCGTTCTTTCAAGAAAATCAAAGGGATATGACCAAAAACAGTCGGAGAACGATAGTCGAGTACGGTTCCGTCTGAGGTACTATTGTCGATTAAACGTTGATAGACCCGGCCTGGCTCTGCGGGTTTGGGTTCAGATTCTATAGTTGCGTCGTGAACGCCGTTTTCTTCGCCCTTTTCCAGATACGGTTCAGTTGCGGTCGCGGGATCAAGCGCAAGACTATATCCGAAAATAGTCTCGAATGTTTTTGCAACATATGATTTCGAAATATCAAGGCATCGCCCATTAATATGAAGCCTGTCATCTAAACCGGTTTCTGCCATAATGGTCGTATCCGAGAAATGAAGGCAAATGGGTGCAGATTGTTCCGCGCGTAAACCGGCCTGACGGAGTGCGCCCCAGAGTAGGTACCATCCGCGCGGCGCTTTTTGCGCGAAGCTAATTCCGGACAGTTTTTTGGGACGCGGTCGCAAAGATTCGATGGTAATATACAGACCTCCACGCCAGATATCGCGGATGAGGTCCAATGAAAATGGGATTTCAGCGCCTGTTTCGCGCACCCGTACACCACGCCAGGACCAGTCAAAATCTGAAAAAACGGACATTTAGCGAAAGGAAATCCTAATTTGGCAATTTTTGGGTTGGCGACTCACTTTTTAGAGAAGTCTAGATCAGAGCTGCGACATAAACGACCTATTTTTCAACATCATCACACAATTCGGTGACAAAAATGTCACACAAGCCGGAGAAACAGACAAAAAGTTAAATTTAGGTCATGTCGTGACTTGCAGTGAGTTGTTACCTCTTCTTTAACGGAGGCCAATAACGGATTAGTCCGTCTCTAGAAATTTGTTCGGAAGGGGTTCCAACGTGAATGACACGATAAAGAAGTACTTATTGCAATCTACAGTGATTGCTGGGCTAGCAGCCATAGGATTTTCAGCACCTGCATATGCGCAGGATTCTGGAGACGTCGCAGATGATGCACCAATTGAACTTGTTGAAGAAGTCGAGGAAGAAGAATCAGGTGATCTGATTGTTGTTACAGGATCGCGCATCCGCAGAACGATCGGCGATGCCCCCGTGCCTTTGACCGTGATTGATCAGGAAGATGCTGATATTTCTGGCTTTAACAATATCGCAGACTTTTTGTCCGATATTCCAGCCTTACAAGGGTCTCAGGTCCCAGACGACACCACAGGTGCCGTTCTCAATGCGGCTGGCTTGAACTTACTCAATCTTCGAAATTTAGGGGCAAACAGAACGCTCGTTCTCATCGATGGAAAGCGCCAAGTGGCATCTCAAAATGGATCGGCAGCGGTTGACGTCGGTACGATCCCTTTCATTGCAATTGATCGGACAGAAGTTGTGACGGGTGGGGCGTCATCATTATACGGCGCTGATGCGGTTTCAGGTGTTGTCAACTTTATTACTCATCGTGATTTCGACGGTCTTGAAGTTGATGGGCAGTTTGCGCAGGATCGAAACGGTTTTAATGAGTCCTATCGATTATCTGGTATAGTCGGAAGCGATTTTAATGACGACAAAGGCAATGCATTCCTTGCGATCGAATATCGTGATACCGCGGAACTACTTAACAGTCAGGTAGACTTCCTCGAGCGGAGTAGGTTCTTGGCGAGGATCGACAATGACGCGCCGCTTGATGTCGACGGTGATGGAGTTGCAGATCAACTCCTCCGTGTCGCTGATGGCATTCCGAATTTTGCGCTATTCGAGAATGGAACGTTAGACATTATCAATGATGCGGGGGTCGTTAGCTTTTTCGACCCTGCAGCTGGAGCCTTTACGCCTCAATTCACATTTGATGCAAACGGGAATGTGATTCCGTTCGTTCAGGGTGAGAATCCTAGATTTGGGGATGGTCCCGGGGGTGTAGGAGGTTCTATCGGTAGTAACACGCGTATAGGCGGCCCGGGTACGACGCTCAATGGATTGTCACAATCGCTCACTCCGTCGAATGACACGCTTAACTTTTTAGGTCGTGCGAATTATGAGATTTTTAATGACGTAAATTATTACTTAGAAGGTCGTTATTCACGAAGCCGTTCGCAAACATCATTCCAACCGAGTTTTTTCTCTGGAATTCCAACCGGAATTGGCATTGCTAACGCTGACCGTACGCTTCCTTCCCCGTTTGGTATAGACACATTTACGGCAACTGATAACGTCTTTCTTTCGGATGAATTTGGGACACTTGTCCAAAATAATTTTGGGATTGGCTTAGTCCAGCGTTTCCAAGCGGAATTCAATCGGAGCCAAGACGCGACACGCGAGTTGTTCCGCGTTGTAACCGGTTTCGAGGGCGAATTTACATCCTTCTTTGACGAAAGCCAAAATTGGCTTTGGGATGTAAATTTCAATTTTGGCCGCACAGAGGCAACGAACCGACAACTTAATGTGAGGTTGAATGATAATTTTGCCGCTGGTGCGGATGCTATTCAAATTACACAAGGTGATCTGGATCAGATCACCGCAGCAAACGGAAACCCTGGCCGATTTTCTGTAGGTGATATTGTTTGTCGGATTCAATTCTTGGAAGAAGCTGGCTTACCAACGACACTTACAGGTGGAATCGGCGCGGTTCAACAACAAACAATTGATGAATGTGTTCCATTTTCAATCTTTGGTGACGGAGCGATTTCTGCGGATGCTTTGGACTTTATTGCCGTTGATTTGAATGATCGTTTCCGACAAGAGCAAGTTCAAATTACGGCTAACGTATCCGGAGACCTTTTCGACTTATGGGGAGCAGGTCCAGTACTTTTTGCTGCTGGGTTTGAATACCGAGAAGAGAGATCAGAAACGAACCCAGATGAACTGCCTCTACAACGTAATACATTTGCAAATGTTATCCAACCAACAGTCGGTGATTTCGACGTTTCCGAAGTATACGGCGAAGTCGAGCTTCCTCTTTTGACGGATCAACCTTTTGCAGAAAAATTGTCTGCAACGGGGTCACTTAGAATATCTGATTATTCTACGATTGGATCGACTGAAACTTATTCAATTCGCGGAGAATGGGAACCGATCGATGATCTAGCTATTCGAGGCGGGTATGCTTTAGCCATTAGGGCACCAAATATAGGAGAACTATTCCAGGCACCATCTCAAACTTTCGCGCAAATCAATGATCCTTGCGATATTATTAACATTAATTTGGGGCCAGCAACCCGAGCTGCAAATTGTGCAGCAATTGGGGTTCCGGTTGGTTTTGACAGAGATATTGCGACACCAAACGGTCGGAATATATCGGTTTCAGGAACGAACGCTGGCAATCCGAATGTATTGCAAGAGGAATCTACGTCTTTCTTCGCCGGAGCTACCTACTCGCCAGATTTCTTGCCTGGATTTATTATCGCTTTGGACTATTTCGATATTGAAATCGAAGGGGCCATTGCAGGTTTAGGTATCAATAATATTCTTAACAATTGCGTTGATGGTGTAGCCCCCGATGAAAATTTCTGTAATTTGATTACTCGAAACGCTGCAGGTGAAGTTATCGACTTCCTCAACGCGCCGGTTAATATTGGTTTATTGGGGACTGAAGGGGTTGATTTCCAAGCGGCTTATATCAAGGATATCGGAGAGTTATTTGGAACGTCCGATAACTACGGTGATCTTCGTCTAAATGTTTCTGGAACACGTTTGATTTCTCGAACAGATCAAACAGATCCTAATGATATTACGACCTTTAGTGAAGATCGGAATTTCGTTGGTCTTCCAGAGCTTCGATTCAACTTTAACGCGACTTGGGCTTATGAGGACTTTGCCCTTACCTACGGGTTGAATTGGACTAATTCTCAGGATGTCTTTGATCGTCGCAACAATCTGTTTGACCCAGTGGATAATATTGGCGGAAGACTCCTTGATGACCTCGCTGATACGCCAGAAGAATTCAGAACTACTGGCGCGTTCGACGAGCACGATTTATCGGTTCGTTACACGATCAGAGATACCGTCACGATACGCGGCGGTGTCGTGAATATCTTTGACAAAGAGCCTCCAGGATTTGCTGAAAACAATATCTTCGACTTCTTTGGACGTCGTTTCTTCCTTGGAGCGAATGTACAGTTCTAGTTAAACTCAGACATTGTACGTAATATTAAAGCCGTCCAATTGGGCGGCTTTTTTAATGTCACGAAATATGATGCGAAGGATAGGATGCATTTAAACACTCGCCTCGTTTTCTAATTTAGGTGCAAGGCATTTTGCAATAAAGTAAGGGAAGCGGCGTGCTCGCGGATCTGTAGATCTTGGCAGGTTGAGAAAAGAATGGAAAATACTTAACAAGAGTTTTTTGGACACATTTTTAGCTGCGTTCATCGGACGTGTTTAGTGCCTTTTAATTATATTTAATATTTAAGAACAAATCCGTCGACCTTGAAGACGGTGAGACGCAGATCCAAGCAAAAAAGGGTATCCCAAAATTCAATCTTCGTTCAATTAAAACACTCTAGCGCATTAAAAAAGAGACGCTAAAAAGCGCCTCTAAATTCCGAAAAGGATTTAATAAATTAATTTGCTTCATATAGCTTCGTCATAATCCCTAGATCAGACTTGATATTATCATAAACTATAAAAAATAAGCCTGCACGTAATTCACTAAGCGGACAGGCTTATTCTGTATTTTACTTTGCGGGAAGATGTTCATCCAAGAATTCAAATAAGCCATCGTAAAATGTATTCCGGACGTCGTCTTTCTCCGCTGGGAACCAGTGACCTGTATCATTCATTCTGATGAAAGTGACCTCTTTTCCAGCATCTTCCATCGCATCTCGCATGATTTCACCTTGCTTATAGGGCACAATCCTGTCTCTTTCTCCGTGCATGATAAGGACGGGATCATCTATGCGATTAGCGAGTTGAGCTGGTGAATATTGAACAATTTCTTGAGCGTCTTTATCGCGGTGCCCAATATGTCTGGTCCAATAATTATAACCAAATTCGCCTTGGCCTTTGGCAAAGTTTAGCATCTCAAATAGATCGGCAGGCGCGGCACCTGCCACAATACATTGATATTTATTTGGCGTTAAAGTTGCCGCTGCTAACGCGGAATAACCACCATATGAGAAACCCATGATACAGGCTTTATCTGCATCTGCTATCCCTTGGGAGACAAGATATGAAAATGCATCATCGACATCATTTTGCATCTTCCGTCCCCATTGGCGACGGCCCCTATCCGCAAATTCTAATCCTCTACCGGTAGAGCCACGGAAATTAGGTTCAAATACCTGATAACCTT
>CAYRMO010000055.1:0-17784 GCA_964425355.1 uncultured Algimonas sp.
CCAAATTTGGGACCAAAATAGCGATAGATCAGCCTGATCGATGATCCCCATTTTCGAAAAAGGTTCGGTTCGTTCCGACTTCGTAATAGTAATAGCGATCTACCAGATCATCATAATAGCGACGCGATGTATCGAGAGACGCTCCGGATTTGGAACTAAAGACGCCGTCTGTGCCTCCACCATGATTATGGGTCGCACACGCACTCAATGAAAGCCCTGCAAGGGCCAGAGCCAGTAATTTTAGTCCAGTTTTCATGTCATATCCTTCCCTACAATGTCTGGAACATTGCATAAATGAGATGAATGCCGGATGGTCAAAAATTGAATTTTTGGTAAGGTCTAAATTCACCCAATTGGTTTTAATTCTATCGATAAATAGTCGAATTTCGATTCGCAAATTAATTAGAAGACCAAATGACCAGTAATCAGACCCACCCAACTGACTGTCTTACTCACAATTATCTCTAATAAATTCATAGTAATTTCAATGAGATAACGGTCTAGAAACCTTTTTTCGTCTTTAAGTCAAACACAAAGTGTTGACGATTAACGTAGACTCGACACTATATATAGAAGCAGGGAGAGATTCCTGTTTAGTGGCGGAGGCTATCCTTACACCGTGTAAAGTTCGGGATAGCCGCCGCTTAATATCCATGCCCTTGAGGCACCGACGATTCTTTATAACCATAAAGATCGTAGTGCGGCAAGGGCTTACCAATGAAAGGTAATAGCCATGGTTGTTACTAAAAAAAGAAAAACTCCAATTGGAACAAAAATCCGAACCGGGAGTATTTGCCCCGAATCCGGCGTATGGAGGGCTGAGTGTTACTCAGAAACCGCTCCGATTGCTAAAGGAAACCGCATGCCGCCTTATAGGCGTCAAGCAGTAAACTGGATCTTGGTTCAGTATGCATAATTTATTGGGCGGCTTGTGCCGCCCAATACTTGTTGATTTTCAGCTAAGCCGAGTTTGATTTCTTTGATCCGTTTTGTGGATGTGGTGACTTTGCTCAGTGACGGAAATGCCGCATGCCGGTGAAGACCATGGCAAGGCCGGCCTCATCAGCCGCTGCAATGACTTCATCATCGCGAATAGAGCCGCCCGGTTGGATGACACAGCTCGCGCCGGCAGAGGCCGCCGCAAGCATGCCGTCGGGGAATGGGAAAAACGCGTCGGAGGCACAGGCGCAGCCTTTGGTTCTGGGCTCATCCCACTTGGCCGCTTTTTGCGCGTCTTCGGCTTTGCGGGCGGCGATACGGGCCGAGTCGATACGGCTCATTTGCCCCGCACCAATGCCAGCTGTCGAGCCATCTTTGACATAAATAATGGCGTTAGATTTGACATGTTTCGCAACTTTCCACGCCATGCGTAGATCTGCCATCTCGGCGTCTGTAGGTTTGCGCTTGGTGACAACTTTAAGGTCAGCATCCGCAACATAGCCATTATCGCGGTCTTGCACCAGAATACCGCCCGCGACATTGCGTTGGGTCAATGACGGGGCTGAAACATCGGGCAAGCCGCCCGCAATCAAGAGGCGTAGATTTTTCTTTTTCCGGAAAACCTCTATCGCATCCTCATCTGCTGATGGCGCGATAACAACTTCGGTAAAGACCTTGACGATCTCTTTGGCGGTCGCAGCGTCCAGATTTCCGTTCAGGGCCACAATGCCGCCAAAGGCCGAGACCGGATCACAGGCAAGCGCGTTTTTATAGGCCGAGATAAAATCATCAGCCACAGCCACGCCGCAAGGATTTGCGTGTTTTATAATGGCCACAGCGGGCTTGGCCTCACCAGATGCATCGCCAAATTCGGCAACAAGCTCATAGGCCGCATCGGTATCATTGATATTATTATATGACAGCGCTTTACCCTGTAATTGCTCGGCTGTCGCAACACCTGGTCGGTTAGAGCCATCCGCATAAAAAGCCGCGCTCTGATGTGGGTTTTCGCCGTAGCGGAGCTCTTGTTTGAGGCTGCCACCTTGCGCTCGGTAAGCCGGCGTGGCCTCAACATTTTTCGCAAACCAATTGGCTATCGCTGCATCATAAGCCGCAGAGCGCGCATAGGTTTTAGCCGCTAAACTCTGACGCAAGGCACCTGTCGTTTGCCCGCCATTTGCATCCATATCGGCAAGCACAGCATCAACGTCTTGAGCATCTGTACAGACAGCGACATGCGCATGATTTTTCGCCGCAGCGCGGATCATAGCCGGCCCACCAATATCAATATTTTCCACGCACAATTCATAAGATCCGCCTTGCGCGACAGCCTCTTCGAATGGGTAGAGATTGACGACGAGGAGATCGATAGAGAGAATGCCGTGTACATGCATAGCGTCGCGATGGCTCTCAAGGTCTCGGTCGCCAAGCAACCCACCATGTACCATGGGGTGAAGGGTTTTAACCCGCCCATCCATCATTTCAGGAAATTGTGTGAGCTCAGCAACGTCTTTGACGGGAATCCCCGCCCGGGCAATGGCTTTGTGCGTTCCGCCCGTTGAGACAAGCTTTACACCTCTCTCATGCAGAGCACGGGCCTGATCCAAAAGGCGCGATTTGTCCGAAACAGAAATGAGGGCGCGTTTGACAGGCCTTAAGGCTGCGCGGTCAAAAGCCGGAAGGTCAGGATTGGGGCTAGGCATGCAAATTTTTCCGTGAAAACCATTTAGAATGGAGCCCATCTATCACGCCCATTTTAGGAATTCTACTTAGGCTGTGCGATCATCCACATCATTGGCAACCACATCACTATCGGCAAGATTTGGAACTAATGCCAATTCCGGTTCCGCCAAAACATCGGAGGGGTCATAGGTGGGGACGAGCTGTGCTATCGCTTCGCGAATAGTTTTTCGGTTCCGCGTTTGTAGCGCTGAAATCAAAGACTTTACGCGCTTGAGAACGGATTGCGGGTCAATCATTGAACCCGTATAACGTTGGACACCATCGACAGTTGTGGGAACCAGGTCCTCATCTTCATATGACAAGACTTCTGTTAGTTTTTCTCCGGGGCGCAGGCCTGTATATCTGACCTCAATATCAACATCAGGTACTTTGCCACGCAAGCGGATAAGCTGCCTTGCGAGACGGGCAATATTTACGGGCTCTCCCATTTCCAGGACATAAATACAGGCTGTATCATCATGGCCGCCATTTACCTGTTCACGACGCCTCGCGCCCAAAGCTGCTGATTGTAAAACGAGCGCGGATGCCTCTTCGACCATCATAAAATACCGATCAACCTCCCGGTGCGTCACAGTCACAGGTCCGCCCATCGCAATCTGTTCTTCGAATAAATTTACAACAGACCCATTTGACGCCAGCACATTCCCGAACCGGACACAGGATGCCTGAAGACCCGGATTGACGGCCTGCCTTGCCAATGTCAGCATTTCGACAATTCGCTTACTGGCGCCCATCATATTGACCGGAGCAACAGCCTTATCCGTTGAAATCAGAATAAAATGCTCAACCCCGGTTTCCTCGCACATATCGAGTACATTGGAGGTTCCCATGACATTGGTTCGCAAGACTTCAAGTGGGTTTCTTTGGCCCATAGGAACATGTTTGAGTGCTGCCGCATGTAGAACAATCTGAGGTCTTTGAACCTTGAAAATTTCTCGCATACGCGGCGCGTTTCGGATGTCGCCCAAAAAGGTTTTCCAAGGCGCCTTTTTCATTTTGGGCGCAAGAGGCGCTAGTCTTTTCTCTAGATTGTAAAGATGTAATTCCGAGTGGTCGACAAGAATAAGAGACGCCGGGTTAAGAACGGCAATTTGTTGCGAGAGCTCTGACCCAATAGATCCCCCAGCCCCCGTTACAAGGACGCGCTTGCCCTGAAACATGTCTTTGACCGGTGTCAGGTCTAGGTGTCGCATTTCTCGCCCGATTAAGTCAGCCGCTTCAAATGTCGTCAGGCCTTGGCCTGGGTCCGTTGATCGCCGTCCCAAAGGCGCACCAAGATCTGAGGCGATTTTAATGAGATTTGCGGTTTGGGCCCGGTCAGGAGCAGGATCAACAGACACAATTTGTAACGGGCGATCTTGTCGACCCGCAATGGTTTTATAAGTCTCGCGCAGATCATCAATATCTCCCAAAATGGGCACAGACCGGATCGATCGTCCCTGATATTGACCAGACGTTTCGATCAACCCGACCGGGTTAAATCCCAAACGGCCTTCTTTTTTTCGAACCCTATCATTAAGATAATTATATAAATGCGGAGCAGGTCCAACAAGGATCGCATCCTGACCATATGTTGACCTCGCCCGAAAAAGCGCTCTGAAGTCTCCATTTTGAACCATCATGGCGACGAGCCGCGAAACAAGAATGAGGCCTAAAAACAACCCTCCCGCTAAAAACGGGGCCGATCTCGGAAAATTGGCGCCCCTATCAAAGAAGAAATAAAGCAACAACGTCACTGAGAACATAACAACGACGATCCCCATTAGAAGTTTACGGAAATCATGAAGTGTCGTGAAGCGCCAGATCACACGGTCCTGTCGCATAATGACCCACGCAACAAGTGTCACACCAGCCGTCAACCAAGCCGCTCTGTGTTCAATATCATTTTGAATAGGCAAATTCAAAAAGTCATAACGCCACCGAATAACTGCCATCATCGAAAATAGGGCAAAGAATACGTCTATTGCGATTAACCCAATGCTACGCAAGGTTCGGAAAGACGGCTGTACGCTTTGCTGATTCATTAAACGGCCCCGGTCACGAATTTGGCTCTGCCGCTTTCAGGCGGCGCAAAGACCAGCGTACACGATTTGAACGTGACTCACCATCACTATCACAAAAAGCCTGACCCGTTATGACAATTTGCTGTGTTTTAATGGGCGCGCGCCCACGACCAAGATATACAGAATCTTCCAAAGCCAAAGCTCCTCCGTCTGTTCGGAAACGCCAACCGGCTTTCCCTCCGACAACGAGTAAAGCTGAAGATTGGTCTTGTGACAAGCTTACTCTCACATCCGGGTGTAAGTGAAAGCGGATAGCAAATGGCACTTCATCCCGTCGAAGTGGGGCTGTGCCGACTGGGACAAAGAGCGCATCCTCACCCCTGATATCATCCCCATCCTTTGGCAAAAAGAGCCGTCGGCGATGGGCCAAACCGTAATCGCTCATATATCCCTCATGATGAGATTCGAGCCATATCCCTGTTTCTTGCTCTTTACGCGACGCCCGAACAGGCCCGCAATCATATTCGACAACGTCACCAACAATCCGTCTTTTCCAGTCCGAGACCAAGAGCCGACCTGGCGAGCGGCTATCCAAAATTAACGTCGAATGTGCAGCAGCCGCACGCACAGGGCGTTGCCACATATCAGCTTGTTCGGGATTAAAGCCACATGAGGTGAAAATATTCCCGTCCTTAGTCGAAATATCAATCGCTAATGGGGCAAGATGGCTTTTGCTATCAAATGGTCGTGGTGCGGCGCCACCCGTGTCGACAATGACAATAGTTCCGGCCGCAGAAAGACGTTGATATCCCGTATGCGGACCATATCCAAAGGCCTTTGGGCTGCCTGGGGCGACTGACAGAAGTTTAGCAACTTCAGCACTGTCCCATTCTCCACCCCCTTGAAAGGGGCAGAGCGACCCATTTGAGCGCCTAAAAAACTCAACCATAGGCGACAATCTATCTATCGCACGAGACAGGTCTTTCGATCCCTCAACACCCCGATCAGCCAATAATGTGTCAAGGGTTAACAGCAAACGTAAGGCTTCAGCGGTCTGGGCTGGCGAGCGCGATATGTGCCCGCCATCCGGCAGGATCTGCAATGAGATTTCCGTATCCAAGAAATCCAAACCGCGTTCTAAGAATTGGGATTGACTATCTGTTATGCGGGCGCCACCCATTGCCAGAGCACAGCCCGCTTGAAGGCGGGCAAGGCCGTGCGGGAGTGATTTAAGAGAGCTTCGCAATACGGTAAGTTGGTTGACAACGGAGGCGCGCCGACGATCTAATTGACCGTCTAGCTCAGCATTTGCCAAGGCGGGAGACCAAAGCGAGAGCCAGTTAAACATGCGCCGCACTAAACGTTCACTGTCCCAAGCAAAAACATTGCCTTTGCCATATGTCTCTATCCACCCGTCAACATAGGCTTGCGCCTTGGCATAATGCGCTTCGCTATCAATAGACAGCAAGTCCGCCAACCAATCAAAACCATGAAGCCAATCCGCAAATTGTCGAGACGGTGACGCTTCTGTCCAAGGACCAACATCTAGGATTTGTCCCAAATACTCAAATTGTCCCTCTAGCAAAGCTTGTGCTTTCTCGGTCTGACCTAGGGACAAAGTCGGTTTGGCCGGGTGAAAGGGGCTTGTTTTGCGTAAGGCCAATTTTCGACCAGAGCGTCCGGGTAAAAACCCTTTTGCAGAGTTTTGTATATATTGGCGCATCCCTACTATAAAGGTTGGGAATGCAGGCACGCGCGATGCGGCAGATTTAGGGTTTCCGGTCCCCATCAGGTGAAATCACGCCGCCTGCGTCATGGATTTATCACCACGAAGGGCGGCAATGTTTTCCGCGTAACTGCCTGTGCCTTTAAAGACGGCGGAGCCCGCTACAAGAGAGGTCGCACCTGCAGCAATACATTGCGGTGCCGTTTTAGGGTTTACACCCCCATCAACCTGCAAAATAATATCTCGGCCAGACGCATCTATTTTCTCACGCACAGCGCGAATTTTTTCGAGTTGAGACGGAATAAAGGATTGGCCGCCAAAGCCTGGGTTCACGCTCATAATCATGATCTGATCACATAAATCGATGACAGGGTCGACCTGTTCAACAGGCGCACCCGGATTGAGAACAATGCCTGATTTCACGCCAGCATTCCGTATCATTTGCAAAGTGCGGTGCAGATGCGGCCCAGCATCTGGATGAACTGTTATAAAATCGGCTCCCGCCTCAATAAACATAGGCACCAAAATTTCAGTTGGAGAAATCATCAAGTGAACATCAAAAGGTTTTTTTGAATGCGAACGAAGCGCTTTCACGACAGCAGGTCCAATTGTGAGATTGGGAACATAATGACCATCCATAACATCAATATGGATCATATCCGCACCAGCTTCATCAATATCCCTTACGGCTTGACCTAGAGCGGCAAAATCCGCGGAAAGAATGGACGGAGAAATCAGGACGTTATCTTGCATGACCATCACTTAACGCTTTAGGAGCGCTCTCGCAAGCAAGTGACATGTAAGTCTGCCCATAAAAAAACCCGCCCCCCTCAAATGAAGGAAGCGGGTAAAATATCATTGTCAAAACTGATTATTTGCGAACTGGCAGATAATCACCGGCATTATAGCTTCCACCTGTATAACCATAACCCGTTGAGCTATTGGTATTAGAAGAGGCATCGCCTTGATAAAGCTCAACCGTTGATCCCGTGAAGGCTGATCCAGACTGCATACATGTACCGTCAGCCTGAGCCGTTGTGCCGGCTGGGCAATTTACAGGCTCAGACGCATAGGTCGTACCTGAAGAATAGCTCGATGTTGGTTCAGAATAGGTTGTACCTGTTGAATAGCTGGACCCAGACTGCAAACACGTGCCGTCTGATTGCGCCGTTGTACCGGCTGGGCAGCTCACTGGCTCTGACGCATAGGTCGTACCTGAAGAATAGCTCGGCGTTGGTTCAGAATAGGTTGTGCCTGTTGAATAGCTGGAACCAGACTGCAAACACGTGCCATCTGATTGAGCCGTTGTACCGGCAGGACAGCTCACTGGCTCTGACGCGTAAGTCGTGCCTGAGCTGTAGTTCTGGGTGGTTTGCGTATAAACTGGAGCTGGTTGCGTATAAACTGGCGCAGGCTGGGTATAAACTGGAGCCGTTTGCGGCGCGCATGTACCAAGTTGCGTACAATCTACATAGACTGGAGCCGGGTTATAGGTCGGGGCTTGCGTAACTGGCGCACCATAACGCGCTGTTGTCGCTGGTGCAGCAGGTGCTACACATGACTGACCACAATTGTGACCGCTTTCGTAATCATAGATATTGCCATAGCGGCTTTGCGCATTGGCTGTGATAGCCAAACCAGCCACACCTACAGTTGTAATTAGGCCAATTTGAAAAATTTTTGTCGTGCTCATTGGTGAGCCTCCCATTTTGAAACAGCTTCGACGATGTGTTGCAAGGCTTGGACCACAATCAGGTTAACGTCATATTACTATAACTCACCTTTCTTTTCAGCCCGACTTGCGTAACGCCGCGATAAAGAAACCATCCATCCCGCCTGAATCAGACAAATCGAATGGTAACGTCCGCACCACCCCACCCTCAAATCGAGCGTCTGGGAGGTCCAGTCCAGGCAGTTTTGAAAGCGGAATAAGGCTAAAATCGGGCAAAGTTTGTAAAAATTTAACGATACGCGGCAGACCTTCTTCGGGTTGCAAGGAACAAACCGCATATATTAAGACACCTCCAGGGGCTGTTAACGCGGCGGCTTTCGGGAGTAATTTATCCTGAATGCGGACCAAATCTGCAACAGATTTAGGCGATCTGTTATGAAGTACATCCGGATGACGGCGAAATGTGCCCGTTGCCGAACAGGGCGCATCCAAGAGAACCGCGTCAAAAGGCTGCGCCTCATAATCAAGCACGTCTTTATGAATAATCTCGGCTTTTAACCCAGTGCGCGCCAGATTTTCTTCTAGGCGTTTTAGGCGCCCGGCTGACTTATCAATCGCAGTCACATCTGCGCCAGAACTGGCAAGTTGTAAGGTTTTGCCCCCTGGAGCCGCGCACATATCAAGGACTCGACGCCCTTTTATATCCGGAAATTGATCCATTAGGATCTGGGCAGGCTGCGTGGCTGATATATCTTGTGCCCACCATGAACCCGCTTCAAATTCGGGTAATTGCGTGACATCGCCAATGGATCCAAGCCTGATAGACTGTGTTCCAAGGACTGTGCCACCCATATTTTCCGCCAATTCGTCCCTGTTTTTGGTCACAGTCAGGTCTAATATGGGTGTTTTCATAAGCTGGGCAGCAATTTTCGTCATGGGAATACGGCCATATTCGCGTTCCCAGGCCCCTCTAATCCAACCTGGAATATTGGCTTTGGGCGGGGTCGCGGCTGCAATCCCTTTTCCATTTTCAACCACTTTACGCAGGACAGCATTGGCGAAATTTGCAAAGCCAATTGTCTGTTTACGAGACTTAAGAACCTCGACGGTTTCTCCAACAGCGGCGTGGGGAGGGACATCCATAAATACAATTTGGGCCACGGCGGTTTGCAAAACAGCCATAACATAGGCTGTCGGTCTTTTCCTTATATATGGCTTTAAAACAGCCTTAATTTGCCCAAATCGGCGAAAAACTGTCGCGGTAATAGCGCGTGAAAACGCTCTGTCTCGCGCATCAAGCTCTTGATAGCCCGGCGTCGCCGCCAGTGAAAGCTCGAGCGCCTTTTCATTGACTGTCACGTCCAGAACAGCAAGGGCTGCGCAACGGCGCGCGATTAGAGATGAGGCCTCAGCCCTGGATTTATGAATTTCTTCAGACATGGTCGGCGCTTAGGCGAAGTTACAAAGCGGGTAAATGGAAAGCATCACAATGACTCGCAAAACGCATTTACACGCCCGGATTGGCGGCTAAGGCGCGTTAATTATGGTAAACAGTCTACAAACACGGGATTCACGGAATCTTATCTGCATTCCTGTATCAGCCTGACCCATCGAGCCGCATTTTATGCGTTTGACGGGATAGGGCCTAGGGGTTTATCGGATTTGCATGAGCTTATCTGACGACAAAACACCAAGCGCCCCGAAAAAAAAGCTAAGCCCTGCTGCAAAGCGAGCCTTAGCCGAAGCAGAGGAAAGGCGCCAGGCGCGTCAGGCCTCGAACTCCCGCAAAGCTGAAAAAGGCGGCCCGAAAGGTGTCGAACCCACACGCTATGGCGATTGGGAACGCGGCGGGATCGCTTATGATTTCTAAGGTCCAGCCCTGCGTAACGACATCGAACAAGTTTTGATCGACGTCGGAGCAGGTCCCACGTCTTAATTATAGGTGGGAGTGGCTAATGCCGACCAAAATTATTTCAATCGCATTATCGAGCGCGCTCGGCGCAGCAATACTGGGCATGCCAGCCTATGCGGGCGGCGCCTGTGGTGGACAAAATTGTGCCGTACCAGTCCAGGTTTATGGCAGTCCTACGCCTCAATTTGGTCCGATGACCATTAGAAATCTAAATCCACTTGGCCATTTGCGTTCGGTTGATTTCCAACGTGCGCCGAATGTTTCAATAACGCGCGTCCACGGCGTTGGGCCAACAGCTGCGCTGTCTGATGCCCCGTCAAGCTTTACAGGCGGATGTCATCCAACAAGCGTGACTTATTGCCGTCAAGATGCTGGTGTTCCGGTTCAGGTTGAATTGGCGCCACAACCCGTTGTCGCAGCGCCCGTCATAAGCGCTCCGCGTACAGTCGCTATTGGTGGTGGTTATGATCCTTCAAAATTCACACCGCGCGTCTATGGCGACCCTACATTTGTCCCAGGAATCGCGCATGTTCCGACATCAATTGTCGACCGTGACCCTGTTCGCGCACAGCAAGTGCTCGACAGCGGCAGAACCGTTCCACAACCTGTTTTAGGTCGTGATACATTTGGCGGCACAGTCCCCAACCCTGGTTTGGTTCAACAACACGTTATTCAACGTCCGATCATCCGAGTCCCAGTTCCTGTTCCTGTTGTCCAGCAACCGGGCTTTGCTGTGGCTGGACCACAAATTGCTGCCCCTGTCCGGGGACCATCCCTTGGTTTTGCCCCTGCGGGAGCCCCTGTTTTACAAAATAGAGGCCCTTTTGCCGGAAGCTATGGATCGCGTGTCGGATCTGATGGAACCTATTGGGAAAAAGTTTCTGGTCCGACGACAATCGGAAATTCAACGGCTTCAGAGGTGCTTTGTAAACGTCAATTGCCTCAGCGCGTTGTAAATCCTGTCGTGCCGGTTCCCTATCCGGTTCCGGTTCGGGTTCAAGCCCCATTACCGCACGGATGCGTCTCTGGCCCTCAAGGTTTTGGACATGTTCAGGCCCCGCACGGGGCTGTTGGCCAATACGGCGCATCAGAGCCGGGTCGCTGGTCGCGATAGCGTCAAATAAAATGAAAATAATACTAAGTTCCGCCTCTCAAGGCGGCGCTTTGCATCGGGAATACTGATTCTCCTGACGCGAGAATCCGCTCGACTGGCATATGTCTTGCACGGATAGTGCTTAACGTAAGACGGTAAATACCGTGACAAAATCAGGAAGGTGTGGGTCATGATCTCACGATTTATCAAAACGACAGCCATTTTAGGTGCGACAATCGCATTAGCTGGGACAGCCACAGCGGGTGGCAACCATCATTCAACTTTACCCTCTTTGGGAAGCTGGACGTCACATAGCGGATCTCATTTTACGACGAGCCATTCTGGAGTTTTATCGGCGTCAGAAGCGACCGCAAAATATGGTTCCGGCTCTATCAGCGACACGTTCGAGTCATTTGACACGCGATATTTTGCTGGTTCATCCGGTCCTGACTTAGCCTATGGCGAATCGCTTCAAGCCACGAATTGCCCCGTTAATGTTCATGGCGTTTCAGAAGGTTCCGAGGTTGTGGGCTGCTATAATGTTGTAAGGCAGGTTCCACAAACAACCTATTACCGTGTTGTGCGTCCGGTCATTTATGTTCGCTATCCCGTACATTATCCCGTGCCAGTTTACACACAAAGCTGTGGGCAGGTCATCCAGGGTCCTGCGTCAAGATATGGTGGGTTTGGATTTGGCAATCAAGGTTTCGCAAACCAAGGGTTTGGCGGTTTCCAGAATTTCGCAAATGGACCTGTTTGTCGTTAAGCTAAAGACAAGCAACAAGACTATTAAACCCACGTTTCAAAAGCGAGGGTTTTTTAATGGCCGCTCATCTCCTGGCAAATTCTAATGGCGGCCGCCTGAGGGTCATCAGCCTGGGTAATCGGGCGACCAATGACAAGATGGCTTGCGCCTGCGCTAAGGGCGCTTGTGGGTGTTGCGATGCGTTTCTGATCGCCCACATCTGAACCGGCTGGTCGGACACCCGGCGTAACGACAAGAAAACTCTTAGGCACATTTGCGCGAATGGCTGCAGCTTCGAGAGGCGAAGATACAACGCCGTCTATACCCGCTTTTAAGGCCTGATCCACACGCCGCATAACAAGACTTTCCGCATTGTCATTATAGCCAATATCGAGAAGGGCCTGTCGGTCAAGAGATGTCAAAACGGTGACGCCTAGAATTTTGAGAGGCGAGCTGCCCTTGCCTGCAACGGCAGCCCGCATAACATCTGGCCGCGCATGTACCGTCAGCAAATCCGCATTCAAGCCGGCGATAGAGCGTGTCGCTTTTTCGACCGTGGTGCCGATATCATGCAGCTTAAAATCATAAAAAACATTTTTGCCTTGCGCCTTTAAGCGTTGACCAAATTCAACCCCGCCAACAGGCAAGAGTTGAAGGCCGATTTTATAGCTCTGAACTGCATCCCCCAAGGTTTTTACCATGGCCTCGGCTTCGCCCACGCTTGGGAGATCTAAGGCCACAAATAGGCGAGGGTCAGGATTTGGCATTAGTCTTGTTTCCTATAGCGAGCCGCAGACCGGCCCATCAAATATTTGCCAAGCCATGGCATGAGCCGGTTAAGTCTGGCCAGATTGCGATTAATGCGGCCTGAAATAAAGACATCTTTATCCGCTTCAAGGGCGTCCGCCGCCAGTTTTGAACATTTATCGGCCTGCATCACCATAAAGCCTGGGAGCTGGCTGACGCCTTCTCGCGTGCCATTGACGTCATGAAACTCTGTGAACACAAAACCCGGGCAAAGCGCGGAGACATGAACCCCTGTTCCTTTCATTTCTGCATTCAAACTTTCTGAAAATTTTATCAAATAGGCTTTGACGGCCGCATAGAGCGTATGGCCTTTCGATCCTGGTAAATGTCCGGCTAAGCTTGCGACTTGCATGACTCGGCCAAAGCCCCGTTCTACCATTTGAGGCAATAACGCATAGGTCAGCTCAATCGGCACGACTGTCATAAGGTGATTAAACCGGTAATGATCTTCCCAAGGCGAAGACAGATAAGTGCCTGGATGTCCATAGCCCGCATTATTGATCAAACCATCTATTTGTAGACCATCTAATGCTGTCATGAGGTCTGGCACCGCGGTTTCAGAAAATAGATCGGCTGCGATGATTTTAGACTCGGTTCCATATGCCGCTTCAAGCTCACTTGCGAGCGCAATTAGCCTGTCTTCGCGACGGGCGACTAAAGCTAAATTCCAACCTCGCCCGGCATATTCACGCGCCAGAGCGGCACCAAGGCCCGCCGATGCGCCCGTAATCAAGATTCGATGTTTCACAACTTGCTCCTGAACAAATTCTCATTTGACCTCAACCATTTTACATTTAGTTTGACCCATAACAATCAAAGAAAGTTGGGTCTTAAAAAAGCCGATGCGAAACGCCTTCATAATCACGCTATTTGCCGGATGTCTTGCGAGCTGTGCGAGCTCAACTGTTCCAGAAACTTATCTTGCCCTAGACTGTGATGAGCTTCGGGCCTTATCGGACGCACAATCTTATGCAGCCTTTAATGCTGGAACAGACCTTGGCCTTGAACGCGCAGAAGAAGAAAGACGTTTAGAATCAGGCTCGCCCTGGTTTGGGCGTGGTCGAACCGCGAATGACAATAAGATTCTGGGTGAAAAACAGGATATCCGTAAAGCCTATCTTCAAAAAGGCTGCTAAGGGGTTTTAAGACAAATTTTGCTTAAGGCTTGATGAGCGCGGTTAACACATTTATGGCTGTCTCATGACAGGCTTAATCATTATCTCTATTCTCATTGTTGGATTGCTTATTGGAGGCGTATTGATTTACAACTCCCTGATCCAGAAACGCCAAATGACTGAAAATGGATGGTCAGATATTGAAGTCCAGCTTAAGCGTCGAGCAGACCTTATTCCACGCCTTGTTGAGACCGTGAAAGCCTATGCCGCCCATGAAAAGGACGTATTCAGTTCCGTCATCGAAGCCCGCAATCAGGCCTTCTCGGCAGGCTCAGATGTCAAAGCGCGCGGCGAAGCCGAAAGCCGCTTATCAGCCCCCACCTCACGTTTGATTGCGCTGAAAGAAGATTATCCCGATCTCAAATCCAATCAGAACTTTCTAGACCTTCAAGAAGAGCTGTCCGACACAGAAGATAAAATTGAAATGGCGCGTCGTTTTTTCAATGGCGCGGTTCGAGAATATAATATTAAAATCAAAAGCGTTCCGTCAAATTTCATCGCTGGCCCTTTTGGCTTTCATGAACGCGATTTCTTTGAAATCAGACCCGCCGATCGTGAAGCGCCCGATGTCAGTTTTTAGGTATATTTGATATGAACCTCAGGATATTTTTCGGCTGGTGCGTGGCTTTCACACTCTGGTTGGCGGCTGGCTTAGCTTCTGCACAAAGCTCTGGGAGTGAATATATAGAACGCATGGACGTGACTGTGACGATCCTAAAGGATGGCAGTGTAAAAATCCGTGAAGAGATAGATTATGCCAAACCGAAACTTGTCCCCAAGCGTGGCATTTTTCGCGAGCTTCCAAGAACAGTTCTGGATGACGAATTTAAAGTCATAAAACCTTTCAACCTCACACGCGCAACGCGAAATGGTCAGGCTGAGGCTGTTAAAACAACAACAACTTCTAAAATTGTGCAATGGCGATTGGGTCAAGCAAATATATTCCTTGAAGAGGGCATTCACAGATATATTTTGGAATATGAATCTGACGACTGGGTTGTTCGCTATAAAGATTTTGATGAAATAAGGTGGAATGTTCTGGGCGAATATTGGTCCTTCCCGATCAAGACCGTCACCGGCAAAATTGTCCTTCCAGATGGAAACACAGCCAAGCAATTTGCTGGCTATTCGGGCCGCTATGGTAGAACTGACAGCGACATAGAGATTAGTTCTGTTGGGAATACCGTCCGTTTTGAAACGACGCGTCCAATCCAACCCAATGAAGCCATCACATTAGGCGTTGGCGTAGAAAAAGGTGTTTTTGATCCACTTTCGCCTGCAGAAGTTCGGGCGCGCTGGTGGCGTCACAATGGAGCAATTGCCGGCCTGGCCGGCTTAATACCTGCTATATTTGGCTTTTTCTTTTTCCACTGGTCCCGCGTTGGACGAGACCCAGCAAAGCCGCCTGTCTTTGCGCGCTATGAAGCACCCGAGAATTACTCGGCGGCAGCAGCTCATCGAATTTTCTATAATGGTCTAAAAGGCGACCAGGCATTGATTTCAACACTATTGAGTCTCGCCATAAAGGATAGAATAAAGATTGATGTAGAAAAAAATGCAACAATAATCACTCTACGCGGAAATTCATTTCATAAAACGACGTTAAATCCCGAAGAAACAAAATTATTTAAAGCGTTGAGCAAATCAGGAAAAAGCCGAATTGTATTAAGCCCATCTCAACCTAATCCAATTTTTCACAATGCGAATCAGAAATTTTTAAGCCACCTCAATTCTAAATTTTCTTCAGATTATAGAAAACTAAATGTGGGAATTACGATTTTTGGCGTGATATTAACCGTGATTGGTCTGTTTGCGATTTTCAAATTATTCCAAGCCCCTGCTAGCCCATATTTTTGGATTGCTATATTGGCGCTGGTGATTTGCAACATTGCTTTTATGTTTCTCATGCCCGCCCCAACGCTCAAGGGTGCGCGCGTTAAATCCGAAATAGAAGGCTTTAAACTCTACTTAAAAACGGCCGAAAAACTGAGACTCAATGCAGCTGAAATTGGCACGGATGATATTCCGCCTATGAGTGTTGAGCGCTATGAGGCCTACCTACCCTATGCCGTCGCACTGAATGTCGAAGAACCTTGGAACGAACATTTTGAGAAAACGCTCCCAATGGAAGCCGAAAACTATCGTCCCAATTATTATGCTGGGTCGAGTCGCAGATTTAGTCGAGGCGGTATCAGAAATATTTCTAAGGACATGACAAAAACACTATCCGCTGGTGTTGCGTCTGCGCGGCCTGTTCAAACGAGTAGTAGCTCGGGCGGAGGTGGACGTTCACGCCGTGGAGGCGGAAGTTTCTCTGGAGGCGGCGGGTTTTCTGGCGGCGGTGGTGGCGGTGGCGGCGGTGGGAGTTGGTAAGACCATTCGGTGCGACTAAAGGCCTTATGAGATGTTTGCAGTTTTATTGGCGGCTTGGAGCACATTATCCAATGCGCTCACTAACTCATCCAAAAGGACAGGCTTCGTCAGAAAAATATTAGCGCCTGCGGCAAGGCTCTGACTTGAAATTTCTACCGTGTTGTCAGCGGTCAACATAATGATCGGGACATTGGAAAACTCCGCATTATAAGCCCGAATTTGTCGCGTCGCTTCAATACCATCCATGCGTTTCATATGTACATCCATAAGGACGACATCGACCGGATTTGATCGGAGAATTTCCATCGCTTGCAATCCGTCCTCAGCATCAAAGCATACACAATCCAAATCTTCTAAGAGATCACGAACAAAATTGCGGTTCGTTGCGAGATCATCAACCAAAAGCACGCGAAGGCTTGATGCAATATTTGTGGCTGGGGCCGCTTTGATTTCGGGTGGGACGTGAAGGCTGGCCGGGCGGTTATTTGACCGGGGTTGCATGAGGTCAATAATTGGCGCGGGTAAATCGACATCGCCCTCACCCGGTTTTACTACAGTCTGATCTATATCAATTTGTTCCGCATCTGTCAGTCGCAACGGCGCCTCATCTTGAACACGCTCGACGTCAAAGACGTCCTCAATTTGGGGCGCGATATCGGGCTCATTTACAGGCAATATATGGGGTGTCGTCACGGGAATTTTCAGCGTGAATTCAGACCCACGCCCTTCCCGGCTAATCACATTCAAGGACCCACCCATCATTTCTGCCAAGGCTTTGGCAATGGCGAGGCTAAGGCCTGTTCCCATATGCGCGCGTTTCAAGGATGTATCCGCCTGCATAAAGGGCGTGAACAATCTCGATTGCACAAATTCACTCATGCCCGCGCCCGTATCCGCAACGACAATTTGTAATTCATCCACGCCAGATACTTGCTCGCCATTTGCGGTAATATGGAGATGAACCCGCCCTTTGCTCGTAAAGCTAACCGCATTATCAAGCAGGGTTTTAATACATTGTTTCAACCGCGTGCCATCCACCATATGGGTGTGAATAGCCGGGTCGATAAAGGCGGTAAATTTGACCTCTTTTTCGGTGGCCTTAATTTCATTTGCCTCAATCAATGGGGTGATTAAGTCGACTATATCCACCTCATCTTCAAATATTTCCATCTTGCCAGCTTCAATCCGGCCCATATCGGTCATGGCTTCAACAACGTCTAAGAGATCTTGACCACTATCCAGGATGACCCCTGTTTTCTTGCGCACATCAGGATCAGCATGTGTTTGACTGAGGAAATCAGCAAAGCCGATAATGCCGTTTAAAGGCGTTCTCAGCTCATGGCTCATAACACCCAAGAATTCTGTTTTTAATTTATCTGCCGACGCCGCCTCTTTTTCTTTTTGTGCCAGAATTTTTAGCGTTTTTCCACGATACCTTAAGAAGGCTAATAGCGCAGTAATCGCGAATAGAAGGAATGCAAGTAAGCCAATTAAAGCGCGGTTTAAGGTGCGTTGTTTCTGGATCGTTATCGCCTGAAGTTCAGCTTCACGTTTGGCAGCTTTCGCACGTTCGTCTTGCCGCTCTTGTGTGTTTTC
>CAYRMO010000056.1:0-6987 GCA_964425355.1 uncultured Algimonas sp.
CGCGCGGATCATCTGGGCTCACTTTGGCCATTAATCGCACAGGCTGGGGCCAAGGTATCACTTGATGATACCTCCGTTTTGATTGAACGCGGCGTCGGACGTCTAAATCCCGTAGATGTCGACACCATGGCCTATCCCGGATTTCCGACTGATCTTCAGGCGCAATTTATGACCTTTATGTGTCTGGCCGATGGTGTGTCGATTATTCGCGAGAATATTTTCGAAAACCGTTTCATGCATTGTCCGGAACTTGTGCGTATGGGCGCCGATATTACGGTCACCGGTCGTGAGGCCATCGTACGCGGCGTCAAAGAATTCCGCGCCGCGCCCGTTATGGCAACGGATCTGCGCGCATCCGCCTGTTTGATCAATGCAGGCCTTGCCGCCAGAGGCGAAACGCATATTTCTCGCGTTTATCACCTTGACCGGGGCTTTGAAAAAATCGAAGTGAAACTCTCACAATGTGGTGCAAGAGTTTCGAGAGAGCGGGATGAATAAATTACGTTTACGCGCGTCAGATAGCAGTGATCTAGAAGTTATCGCTGGAGCCGTGCAAGATTCCATCTTTCAGGTCGGTCAATCGCGCTATGACAAAGCCGGTCTGAGTTTCACCCTTAGGCTTTCGCGTTATATGCGTGAAACTGAGACGCCGCACCGCGTTGAATCCGGATTACGCTTTGACGGCGTCTTATCTGTTAAAAGCCAGGGCGTGGATCTGTCTAAACAAGAGGCTTATGCCGTTATCTTAGGGCTAAAATATGAGGCGAATGATACACCAGCGGGTGTGATCTCTGTGACCCTAGCGGGCGGCGGCGTTATTCAGATCGAGGTCGAAGCCATTGATGTGACCTTGGCTGATATTGGCGATCCACGTAAAACAAAACGTATTCCGAAACACGATGGCTGATCACTATATAGCCGAATTACATATTGATGAGGACAGCTTGCCTGTAACCTCGGTCGAAATGCAACATGAGCGACGCGTTGCGATTTTTGACCTGCTCGAAGAAAATGAGTTTCGACCCCTTGAGAGTGAACGCGGTCCCTATAGTCTAAAAATCAGCATGCAGGATGGGCGTCGGCTCGTTTTTGCTGTGACACGGACAAATGGCGGCGATCGGGGGACGTTTAACGTCTCGCTTGTACCTTTTCGCCGGGTGATCAAAGATTATTTCATGATTTGTGAGAGCTATCACAATGCGATCCGGACGGCGACTTCAGCGCAAATCGAAGCGATCGATATGGGCCGGCGGGGGCTGCATAATGAAGGGTCACGTATGCTCACAGATGCGCTCAGAAATCAGATCGAGATCGAGTTTAATACTTCGCGGCGCCTTTTCACCCTTATTTGTGCTTTGCATAGACGGACAGTCCAATGAGAGTATTGTTCATATGTCAATTGAACTCTGTTCGTTCGCCCATGGCGGAAGGGTTGCTGAGGAAGCAATTGGGTGAGGATGTTACAGTTCAAAGCTGCGGGCTGTCACCCGTTGAGCCTAATCAATTTATGCTCACAGTCATGAATGAGATGGGTGTCGATATGTCTGGCCATGAACCGCTGAGCCTAGAAGATGTGCGCGAAATCCCCTATGACCGGATCATTGCCTTTACAGCCTCTGTGCAATCCGCCGCCCAAGCAGCGTTTGAAGGCAAAGATATGGATATAGAGCTCTGGGCGGTGCCAGACCCTGGCGAAGGGTCACTGGATGTGCGGGCCCTACTCAATAATTTTCGTGCAATCCGGAGTAATATTGCGGCCCGAATAGAGCGAGAGTTCAGAAAACCGCAATAATCCCTTTAAAACCTGACAAAACGGCCTATATAGCGGCCTGGAACTAACGGCAAAGAAAGTAACAGTTTGGCCAAAGAAGAACTTTTAGAATTTGAAGGCGAAGTCGTTGAACTTCTGCCGAATGCGACCTTTCGCGTAAAGCTAGTCAATGATCATGAGATTATTGCCCACACAGCCGGTCGGATGCGTAAAAACCGTATTCGTGTTCTGGCAGGTGACCGTGTCACGGTTGAGATGACGCCTTACGATCTGACCAAGGGTCGGATTACCTATCGTTTCAAATAAACCGTCCGGGATGAAACCCTTCATCCTGGCCAGTGCCAGTCCTAGACGCAGAGACCTTCTGGCTCAAATCGGACTGGTTCCAGACCAAATTATCCCCGCAGATATTAATGAAGACCCCATTACGGGCGAGCTGCCGCGTTATCATGCTTTGCGCCTATCCTGTGAGAAAGCCGCAAAAGTCGCGTCAGATCATCCTGGCCGCGTAATTTTAGCGTCAGACACGGTTGTCGGGCTTGGGCGACGCATCTTACCCAAGGCGGAAGACCGCGTAACGGCTGAAAGCTGTTTGCGTTTATTGTCGGGGCGGACTCATCGTGTTTTTACGGGGGTTGCTGTGATTGATGAAACAGGTTTGCTACGTTCCAGGATTTCCGAAACACGTCTAAAGATGAAACGGCTGAGCGAGGCTGAAATCTCAAACTATCTGGAGAGCGGTGAATGGGATGGCAAAGCCGGAGGCTATGGCATTCAAGGCTTAGCGGGCGCTTATATTATAAATCTGTCCGGCTCATTCACAGGGGTTGTGGGACTACCCGTCTATGAAACCCGAAATCTTTTAAAGGCGGCTTGCGGATGAAAAGACGGGCTGTCATTGAAGAGGCGATTGGTGAAAGCCGCGCCGCGATTTATGAAGGTCGCCGTCTAGTCGAACTCCATGTCGAACGCAATTGGCAATCTACGCCGCGCCATGGGGATATTTACACAGGCCAGGTCAGTTCAATTGATGCCTCGGTCGCCGGGCTTTGGGTTGATTTAGGCGGTGACGCCTTGCCCGGATTACTGCCTTTTGCGGCGCAAAAGAACATGCCGAGATTGACGGAAGGTCAGAAGGTTGAGGTCGAAATATTGCGCTCGCAGATCGGATCAAAGGGCGCGACGCTAAGCTTTCTAGATGAAGCAGATGTACAGCCGGGTGTGAAAACACGGCTGGACCTTAAGGGGCGCTTGCAACGTAAATATCCTGGTCTCACATTTGACGAGGCGGCGGTGAATGCGGTTGATGAGGCCTGCGAAATACATATCGCTTTATCCGGTGGTGGCTCTATCACGCTGGAACAAACACAAGCCTTGTTAGCCATTGATGTAGATAAGGGCGGGGCCGCCTCGGCCGCTGCTGCGGCTAATCAAGCCGCTAAACAGATTGCGTCGCAACTTCGTCTCAGAGGATTGGGTGGACTGGTCGTGATTGACTTTCCAAATTTGCGTCAGCCGAAACAGCGCAAGACCCTGGAGAAGACGTTGCAAGCCGGTTTTGAAGCTGATCCATTTGTGACAAAATTCAATGCACTCTCACGTTTTGGCGTGATCGAGATGACCCGTGCAAAACCGGATTTATCGCTCGATGATATTCAGAATGACAAATATGGAAACCCGACAATCGAGACACAATCACTTCGGGCTCTAAGACGTTTGACCCGCGAAGCCAAAGTGTCGACCGGGGCGCAATTGGAACTGACAGCTCCCCCGAAAATTATGGACTGGCTCGAGGCCGCGCCATTTGATTGGAAACATGATCTGGAGTCTAGGATTGGGGCTCGTTTCAAACTGGTTCCCGGCGATAGTATTGATGTCAAAGCTGACCGATGAGTGTTTGCGCCTATTGTAAGAAAAAGCCGATCATTGAAGGCTTTACGCCCTTTTGCTCAAAACGCTGTGCCGATCTCGATCTCGGGCAATGGCTCGACGGCGGCTACGCCATCCCGACCCAGGACGCACCGTCTTCTGAACCGATGGATGATTGAGGTTCGGCACGCATACATTGGGCCCCGCATCATGTGCGGGGTGACAGATAATGTTTTGGCAAATCTAGTGAGAACGGTTACGCAAATGCGTCAAACACGACTTTGGCATCGATAAAGAAATCATCAATCCCGAACCGATTTTCGGCAAGCTCTAAACTATCACGCGTTACATAAGAGAATGTTGAAACTTGGATGTTTTGCTGGTGATAATAATCGACCAAATTTTTTGAAATCATGTTCGCGGGTACGCAAATATGGGTGACCATTTCGAGCATATCGCCTTTAAGCGGACCATCAATAAACCAGCCGGATCTTTCGCCGTGGACTTGTGTCCGTTCAGGTCTGGGTACATGACCGTCATTCGCGTCAAAGACTTTATGTAACCGTCGAACGGCTGCATTTGGCGATTGGCACCAATGGGACAGGCATATTCTTGCATCCGGCAATAGGTCACGAATGGCATAGAGCGCTTCCGGGACCCAGCTGACCCAAATAATTTGATCCAATATTTTATATTCATGGGCGAGGGCGACCAGCATGTCTTCAAACCCTGCATCTTTTATATCGACGAGGAGTGTCGCTTTGTTTGCATGAGACGCGGCCGCTTTGAAAAGCGTATCGGCTGTGGGCATATGCGTGAACACGCCACCCAGTTTAGCTCGATCGGAAGCCATAATTTCGCAAAGATGGCGTGTCTTGCCTATGTCATCCGGGGCCGCTTCATCATGATATATCAGAGGCGTTCCACATCGCGTTACGCGAATATCAAACTCGACTTGTTTGACGCCCCAATCCAGAGCGGCATTCAGTCCTGCTATGGTATTTTCATATTGAGAGAAGCCGCGAAAGCGATGTGAAATCAGATGTGAGAGATTAGCCATGAATAGGCTTTAAGGCCTCTTGGCGTTAGAGGTCAACGCCACCCCAAAGCACGGTAAAGGCCTCGCAATGAATAACAATGCTCTCATACTCACTGAGGTCGACATCTGCGGGTATGATATAAGTCTGGCCGCCTTTATTGGATTTCAAAACACCTAGCTTTAGGCCTTCAGGAACAACTTCGTCGCCATTCAAGTCCGCAACAGGCTTTTTTGTCAAAAAGACTTTCAGATCTGGACCATTTTTAGTTTTAAAATCGTCAGATAAGGTAATGCGAGTCTGATTGTCGACAACATCAATCGCGACCGTGCCCTCAATCTTATAGCGCTTTTCAATGAACTCACGCTCACCCGCATCTTGTGCGAATGTAACAGGGGCCAAAAGCAAAGCGGCACTTATAAGCAGAATCTTTTTCATGATTTCCATATAGGGATCGGTTTTCTCACTGGCCAGTCACATCGACGTGACAAAAGCGAGATTGTGCAGGGTGTTTAAAATGAGTTCATGTTTTTGCGATTTTGTTGAATATCTGTTTTCCATTGCGTAAATTCTGATAGGCAGGAGCAGAGGTGTCTATGACGAAATTTCAATTAGGCCCGCTCCATCATGTGGGGCTTGTTGTCCCTGATCTTGAGGCAAACCCGGAGATTATCGTGGCGTTTAACAAACATCCTATTCGACCAATTACACAAGGTGAAATGCTCGACGGCGCCAAACCTACTGGGTCCCATATTCCGCTCATATGGTCCGAAGATGGTCGCGCCGAAGGCGATGCGCATTACCCACGCGGATTTGCCACGACCTGGCCCAAGACCGAGATGCAAGGCATTAATGAATATAAAGCCTTTACCGAGATGAAGCGTAAGGAAGAGGCGGGCGAGTTGGAGCAGAACTTCGTCAATGCGGCGCAGTAGGGCGCCTAACAACAAGTCACTCCGAAGCAAACGCGCTAATCGGAATCGCTATTTCACATGGATTGTGGTTGCGGCAACCACATCCTTATTTCGGTCGATAACGGAAATTTCGTAATTACCTGATCGTAAAGCCAGAACCTTATCGGAATAGGGCACGCGATATATAATATCCTCTAGGGGTGCACTCGCGGGCCTTGATCTTTCTCTTGCCGTGATTTTGAAGAACTCTTTCGTATCGCTTGGAATTAGGTCTTTAGGGATTGGAACAAATTTTCGGCCCATCTCATCACGAAGCCAGGTCGGGCGCTCTTTGTAATAATCTTCTTTGCCTGAGACCAATATCATATCATATCCATTTCGAGATATAGGCACGCCATTAGAATCTGCTAATATGGCATATCCCATATGACCGTCTTGGAAATATTCAGTTCCATAGCAATCTGTCTGACTGATTGTCAGCGGGTCAATATCCGCGATTTCTTTGAACTGTTCAGCCATCCAGGTATGAAATGCGGAATCGGTATATTCTTTTATATGATGATAGCCGGTATGGACAATTATCTTGTCGTTCGGGTTATTCTCTGCGTAACGCGCAATGTTCTCGGCCTGTAGCTTTTCTCTATAGCCAATCGAGCTCTTGACATTTGGTGGAATATTTACGTTGTCGCCTTCAATTGAAAAGAAGCTGATGTCTATTTTTGCAAGATCTTCTGCGACTTGTCCAAAGACGGGGTCCGCCCAATAGGAGGAACCAGTTTTCTGTGTTGATAGATATCCCGTCCCTTTGAGACCGCCATTGGAATTCAACCATGCAGTTGTATCTTTCCCGAACAATTCAGATCCATAATGATTATAGCCAGTCTTTGTTAGCGCCTTGATCACGTCCCGAATAAATAGCCGGTGTACGGATTTAGAGTGAGATTCATTTATCATCACAATAGACGTATCACCCGCATATTTTGAAATTATAGGCAGGGGGCTTAAATAGGTAAAATCACCACCTTCCACGGCACAAGGCCTGTCTCCAGATTGCATTTTAAAACTGCTATGGGTTAGCTCAGGCGATCCCCAATTATTCGGGTAAGTGAAGTCAATTTCGTCTAAAGGCGTTATATTGTCGACCTGCATATCATCAGCCGGCCGGGGTTGAGGGACGGTGCTTGGTTTGAAGTGAAAAAACAATACGCCCAAAATCGGGAGTGAAATAGCAAATGCAATTAACGAATATCGAGCCTTCATAATTGTGATAAATGATAGACAGGATTTTAGACCTTAGCAAGCTGGGTCAAATTTTACTCACCAATATCGTGTCCGAAAATCGTCATGATCTTTATGGGTTAAAATCGAAAATACCCAGCTTATTATTAAGGATCAC
>CAYRMO010000056.1:7087-17449 GCA_964425355.1 uncultured Algimonas sp.
CCGCGGCAATACTATTAATTCTAATGAGCGCTTTTCATTCTATTTTAGGCGAACGCCTTATTCTTCAGCCTATAAATAAAGCTGACAACTTGCCGAAGATTTGGGGAAGCCGTCAAGCAACCTTCAGAACGTTGGAGGCAAGCTGGCATTTGGTTAGCGTTATGTGGCTAGGTCTGGCGGCTCACCTTTTAATGCTGCAATTCTTTCCCCAATATATGGACAAGAGTTTTCTAATTATTTTCGGTCTAATATTCGGAGCTCTAGCGATTGTCCCGCTTGTGTGGAATTCAGGAAAACACAAATCATGGATCGTATTTGGCTTGATTTCTATTTTGCTTCTCGGACAGGCGTATTTGAGCTAAAGCCTTATAATTCAAAGTGGCGGGAAACCGGGCGCCCCGAAATCGCCTGGACTGAATAATCATTTCCATGGGATAAAATAGCGTAATTCCGGGCTCTATTTATTCTTCCAATTTGGCGTTCGTTTTTCCGAGAATGCGCGGGGGCCTTCTTTTGTGTCTTCGGCGTTTCGCCATGTTTTAAACGCGGGGTAATTTTCTTGTGCCTCTATTGCCGCTGCTAGGCTGGGTTCGTCTAGCCCTTTCAATATGGTTTGTTTCGATGCGCGGATTGCGATTGGAGCGCCTTTTAAAATGTCATCGCACCAGTGATTGACCGTCTCGATGAGCGCCTCTTGCGAACAAACTTCATTGACGAGCCCGAGGTCATAGGCGTCTTGCGCGCTCATATGTCTGGACGTTAAAATATAGCCAATGGCCTTTTTCAATCCGATTTGGCGGCTCAGGCGGTGGAGCCTGCCGCCTAGCGCTACTGCACCGACCAAGGGTTCGGGTAAGCCGAATTTAGCCGTGTCAGCCGCGACAATGAGGTCGCAAGACAGGGCCAGTTCAAACCCGCCGCCCAAAGCGAATCCATTTACGGCTGCAATAACAGGTTTATCGAGGTCATATCGTTCGGCCATCCCCGCATAGCCATTTTTGGGATAGCTCCCCTTATAATTCGTGGCTGCGGCTTCTTTGAGATCACTGCCAGCGCAGAAGGCGCGCTCGCCGGCACCCGTAATGACACAGATCAATTGCGCATCATCCCGGGCAAAGTTATCAATCGCGATTTGCATATCGGCATGCATCTCATAGGTGAGGGCGTTGAGGGCGTCGGGGCGGTTAAGGGTTATCCATGTCACCGGACCCATCTGCTCAACCGTTAGAAACTCGAATGTCATCTTATGGCCTTCCGCTATTCAGACACTTGGATAGTGGTGTAAAAACTGCCGCGAGTCGAGCAGTCTGAATTCTCACGGAATAGGCTGCGATCGTGAGCGGCAAAGAGCGCCCAACAAAAGCAGATATTTTAAACCCGAATCCTATCATAAATGCGGCGTTGCAATAGTGTTTAAAGTATTTATTTAAATGTTGTATGACAACTTTGGGAGGTTGCGATGGGACGTCGTCTTGGTGTTATTGGTTTTGAACGTGAATATAATATTGAGTGGAATTGGGAACCAGCTCGATTTTATGAAACAGCCGTGCGCGATGAAGGTGCAGACATCGCCAAAGGCGGGGCGTTGGTTGTCAAAACAGGAAAGCATACAGGACGTTCAGCATTAGATAAATTTGTTGTTCGGGATGAGGTCACTGAAGATAAGGTCTGGTGGGACGCTACAGACCATATATCGCCGCAGCAATTTGCGGCTCTGCGTGAAGATTTTGAAACACATATGGCGGGCATTGAAACCCTATATGGGCAAGACACATTTGGCGGCGCAGATCAGGCGCACCGTCTTCCCGTTCAAATCATAACGGAATATGCATGGCATGGCCTGTTTGTGCATCACCTCTTACGGCAACCAACACAGCAAGAGCTGGCCTCATTTAATCCTGAATATACGATTATAAACTTACCCTCTTTTCGCGCTGATCCAGCCAGACATGGCGTACGTTCAGAGACAGTTATTGCCGTCAATATGAAAGAGAAAGTCGTTCTTATTGGAGGGACGTCTTATGCGGGGGAAACGAAGAAATCCGTATTCTCGATTATGAATTATCTCTTGCCTGAAAAACGCGTCATGCCGATGCATTGCTCGGTTAACGTAGATAATGACGATAATGGCGCGATTTTCTTTGGCCTGTCGGGGACAGGTAAAACGACCTTATCGGCTAATCCTGACCGTATATTGGTTGGTGATGATGAACATGGATGGTCCGAGAACGGTCTGTTTAATTTTGAGGGTGGCTGTTACGCTAAAATGATCAATTTGTCGCCAGAGGCCGAACCAGAAATTTATGCCACAACTGGCATGTGGGGCACGGTTTTGGAAAATGTCGTCATGGACCCGGAAACGCGTGAATTTGATTTCGCCGATGATACGCTCGCTGTGAATTCACGCGGGGCTTATGATTTGACCGCCATTCCCAATGCTAGCCCGACAGGGCGCTGTGGCCAACCGAAAAACCTGGTCATGCTAACCGCAGATGCATTTGGGGTTCTGCCCCCCATTTCTAAACTAACCCCGCAGCAAGCGATGTATCATTTCCTATCCGGCTATACAGCCAAAGTGGCGGGTACCGAGAAAGGTGTTGTTGAACCGACAGCAACATTCTCGGCCTGTTTCGGCGCGCCGTTCATGCCGCGACACCCTGCAATTTACGGCGAATTATTGCGCGATCTTGTAGCCGAGCATGATGTGCAATGCTGGCTAGTCAATACGGGTTGGACGGCTGGCCCTTATGGGACGGGTCACCGCATGCCGATTAAAGCCACGCGCACTATGCTCAATGCGGCACTGGATGGTTCAATAAATAAAGGCGAGTTTCGTAAAGATGAGAATTTCGGCGTGATGGTTCCAGTCATGATTGATGGCGTTGATAACGCACTTCTTGATCCCCGGAGTACTTGGGCCGATAAAGCCGCCTATGATACACAGGCCCGTAAGCTCGTCGATATGTTTATTGAGAACTTTGCCAAGTTTGAAGACCGCGTAAGCGCTGAAGTAAAGGCTGCAGCTCCCAAAGTAGCATAAGTTTTTATGGGTTGTTCTAGTAGATTGTAGTTATGTTGGGACTAGTGGTGCGCTTTCTGTAGAATTTAATTTTACAGGAGGCAGCCATGAGAACAGCAGACGAAAGAGAGATAAAACGTAAATTAAAAGTCCTCGGTCACGCCAAGTATAATTGTTTGTGCTAATGTTTGGAGTGAGGATTTAAGTGCGCCTTGCTAAACCCAACAATCACCCAACCTCAAACCCTAAACCCCCGCTATCGCATTCAAGACGCGTCCAATTTTGCTGGTCAATTCTGTGCCCAAAATGGAAAATCAAAGAAATTTACGAATGGCTATATTGGCATTATCTTGCGCCATTTCATTGCCAATAATGTCGGGCCAGTGTTCTTCTTGGTCGGCCAATTCTCCCGTTAGGCCTTTTTTGCTCCCCCACCAGACACCGGAGGTGAAGTCATCCTTGTTCAACATCACATCCACATAGCGTTTGGCGCCGACATCAACCGAATGTGCTCTGCCAAGTTTTTCCATGACCCACATGGCGGATTCCATCGTGATCCGTTGCAAGACCGGGAGGGATTTCGTTCCCGATGTGCCGCGGGCCATACCCGGGTCAATGGTCATAAATCTCATCTTCGGATGTTTTCGCGCCATGCTCAAACTCCACAAAGCCCCCATGAGCTTTGTGGCGCCATAAATGTCTGTGTAAGATGACGTGTCATCAAATTTGGCTCCATTGGCCACCGAGGTCCATTCGTCGACAGAACCTTGACTAATCGGAGGTTTGGGAGCCCTGAGCTCCGGCGCGCCTCGGGCAGCAAAACTAGCCACATAGATGACCGTTCCGGTTTCGGATAATTTGCGGCTCTCAATCATTTGGTTTGTAAAGAGGACATGACCCAGCACATTAATACCGAATATATGCATAACACCGTTTTGGGTCAGTTTTGTTGGTTCAGTGCCGCCACCGCCCCCAGCGTTTAGAATGATCCCATCGACTTTGCCGTTGAGGGTTTCGACGGCGTTCCGACAGGAGTCTAAATCACCCACATCCAGAATCAAAATGTCGAAGATTTTTTTACCCGTTAGGGCTTTGAGTTCCTGAAGCGCTTTTTCCGCTCGTATTTTGTTACGACACGCCAATGTAATTTTTGAGACGTCGTCCCGCAAGGCGAACTGCCTCGCAGCCTCAAAGCCGAGACCTGAATTCGCGCCAGTGATAAGAATATGAGCGTCAGTCATTTTAATTCCGTAGCAAAAAACAACCCGCGATCCAACCAAGCGATAATCATGATCCGCCTGATCATCACGTTAAACGCGGCTTTACCACAAGCCGCTCGCACCCTAGGTAAAGGTCTAGGAATAAATCTCTATCCTTTAGGTTCATCATTATGACGCAGACAATATGACTCAGGTAATTTTACTAACAGGTGCCACAGATGGCATCGGGCTCGAAGCGGCGAAACTAATGGCGGGGCAGGGGCACACCCTATTGCTACATGGCCGTAATCCGGACAAGCTCGCCCGTCTGGTCGAAACCATATCAAACATTCCGGGCGCGGGAGAGGTTAAAACCTATCGCGCTGATCTGGCGAATCTCGATGAAGTTCGCGCGATGTCTGATGCGGTTAAACGCGATTTTAAACAGCTGGATGTGCTGGTCAATAATGCGGGTGTTTTCAAAGCGGCCAATCCAAAGGCCCAGCATGGCTATGATCTTAGATTTATCGTCAATGTTGTGGCGCCATATCTTTTGACCAGAGACTTGCAACCAATTCTCGGGCCCGAAAGCCGGGTCGTCAACCTATCCTCTGCGGCACAGGCACCGGTAGATATTCAAGGCTTTTTGGATAAGACGATTTTCCCTGATAGTTCCGCCTATGCCCAAAGCAAGCTGGCGATCACCATGTGGTCTTATGAGCTGGCGCGCGAATTCGGAGATAAAGGCCCGGTGGTTATCGCGCTAAACCCGGCCTCATTATTGGGCAGTAAAATGGTCAAAGAGGCTTATGGCATTCCAGGGCATGGTCTCTCGATCGGGGCTGATATAATCACACGCGCCGCGCTCAGCGATGAATTCAAAAATGCCTCCGGTCGTTATTATGACAATGACCGAAAGTCATTCGGACAGCCTCACGCTGATGCACTTGACCAGACAAAAAATATGCGTCTTGTTCAAGCTTTGGATGGTTTGCTGGCAAAGGCGGGGATGCCGTCTTAAGGGCAACGCCTGTCGTCGGCCATGTTAATTTATCGGGAAACAACCAGACTCGCAATACCATCAACAAGTTTACACAAAACCCTATTTAATTAAGTCGATTTGGGCTTGATTAACCTACATCCCCGCTATCGCACCTAGTACGCGATCTATCAGCGCTTCATTCTCAGTCTTCAACGCATAACCAAGCAAATCGTGTTTAAAATGACAATATGAATCAAAATGGGAGACCTCATTACGACCTCAATGTGGGGTAAAGATCGTAATGAGGCTCGTTAGCAATCCAAATAAAAGGACTACATATTCGCGACTTTAGTATTTTTCTGCACCCAAGTTACTGTAGAAAAACCACAATCCGACGCAATATCCGCAATCGATGTCTTACTTGTCCGAAGTAATTGTCCTGAGGCCTGAAGACGCGTCCGTAAAATGAACTGTTGAGGCGTTACGCCAAATTTTTGTTTGAACTTTCGCCGAAACTGGTTTTCCGACAGTTTCAAAAAACTTGCAAGTTCTTCTATCTTGATAGCTTTGGCGAGGTTTTCCCTGATAAAGGTAGTTGTTTCACGAAATAGCGAAAAGGCTTGGGGCAGATCTTCCATATTTGAGATGGGTCGGGTGACACCGATAATGCCGATAACCTTTCCGGTTTTATCACTAAGTAGCAATTTGTTGGTTTGAACCCATATCAGCTCTCCGAATGCATTCGGGATAACTTCGATACGGTTTAATACACTTGCGCCATGCTCCAATATGGTTTGGTCATCGCCTTGTATATCTTGTGCAATTTGGCGCGGGAAAAATCATTTTCTTTTTTGCCTACCACATCAGAAATTTTCGAGAAATTCAGCAAAGCCAGGGACGAGGCGTTACAACTTATCCAACAGGCTTCGATATCTTTGACGTAAAAATATACGTCCAAAATATGCTGGAAAAGGACTTCAAACATTTTGACATCGCCACTGCGCAAAACACCATCCGGTGAGGCCGGTTGGATGACGATCTTTTCGTCGCTCAAAAAGTCTACTTTAGTCATTACACGCCGTCTATCAATTTAACCCTGATGAGACAAATCCATTTTTGAGGGAATAATTTCTACAAAAGCTCTGTCCATTAGAATGTGACTGCGATGAGACCTATAAAATCTTTCGCTTAACCCATTGAATTCTATTAAACCCATGCTTACGCCCTGTGTCTTTAAAGGAGAAAATTATGCTTAAACATCCAACCCGCAGTCTATTATTGGCGAGTTCAATCCTCGCACTTGGATTGGTGCCTGTTGCTAATGCCGTGGAGGGGATGTTTACGCCGGATCAATTACCGGAAATTGCCAAAGATCTACGGGCAAAGGGTCTGAAGATGAACCCGGACCAGATTTCTGATCTGACGGGGTTCCCAATGGGGGCGGTTGTGTCCCTCGGTGGATGCACGGCGTCTTTTGTGTCGCCTCAGGGTCTGGTTGTTACCAATCATCACTGTGCCTATGGATCGATCCAATATAATTCGACTGAGGCGCAGAATTATCTAGAAGAGGGGTTTCTGGCAGCAAATCTTGAGGCTGAACTCCCCGCAGCTCCGGGGTCCCGAATTTTTGTTACCGTTGGTTTGGATGATGTGACAAGCAATGTCACAGGGGGTTTGAGCGCCGATCTGTCTGGCGAAGATCGTTTCGCTGCGATTGACTCGAACCGGAAAGCCTTGGTTTCCGCCTGTGAAGAAGATCTTGGGCATCGCTGTCGGGTGGCCTCATTCTATGGTGGCTTACAATATAAGCTGATCAAACAATTAGAGATCAAAGATGTTCGCCTGACCTATGCACCGGCTGGCCCCATCGGCAAATATGGCGGTGATATTGATAACTGGCAATGGCCGCGTCACACTGGGGATTTCGCCTTTTATCGTGCTTATGTATCGCCAGAGGGTAAGTCTGCCGATTACAACGAAGAGAATATTCCTTTCGAGCCGGAACATCATTTGAAAGTCTCAGCCGAAGGTCTGGATGATGGCGATTTCGTTATGGTTGCGGGCTATCCGGGCAGTACGTCACGCTATACGCGACTGGCACAGGTCAAAAATACCTTTGATTGGCAATATCCCACCTGGCAGACATTATTGGATGACTGGATCGGGGCGATTAATGATGCGTCTGCACCGGGCAGCGATGCGCGGATCAAATATGAGTCACGCCTGGCTGGCCTCAATAATTTTAATAAAAACCTGGGTGGTCAGATCGAAGGCGCACGCCGTGTTGGCCTGGTAGATCGCCGCGCGCAACGCGAAGCCGCGCTTAATGCCTGGATTGCAGCTGAAGCCCCGAATGCGGGCTATGCCGAGGCGATCACCGCGCTTGATGCCTTAAGCGAGGAATCTGCAAAAACAGGGCGTTCGGGCTATTGGTATAATAATGCCACGCGACCACAATTACTCGGAACATCGCAACGGCTTTACCGACTCTCACATGAGCGTTTGAAACCAGATGCCGAGCGTGAGGGTGGTTTTCAGGATCGCGACATCGGTCGGATCAAACAAGGACTGACCGCGATGGACCGGCGCTATGATCCAAAGGTTGATAAAGCTGAATGGATGGTATTCCTGGCTGGATATATGAACCAGCCCGCCAGTGAGCGTGTCGAAGCCTTGGATAAGGCGCTAGGCTTGCGTGACGGCATGAGTGAGGCGGTTCTGTCGTCTAAGTTGGATAGGTATTATAGCGGGACGAAATTAGGTGACCTTGACACGCGTATAGGTCTGATGGAGGCAACGCCTACGGAATTGGAGGCCAGTTCAGATCCCTTTATGCGTCTTGCGGTTGCGCTTTATGATCACGAGCGGGCCGTGGAATCTTCTGCTAAAGACCGTGCTGGTCGCAGAGCGGCGCTTCAGCCTAAATATATGGAAGCGATTATTGCTTGGCAGAAGGATCAGGGCTTTACCGCCTATCCCGACGCCAATTCCACCTTGCGCGTGACTTACGGGAATGTTTTGGGCGGCTCACCCAAAGATGGATTGCGCTATGATCCATTCACGACCCTTGAAGGAATTACGGAAAAAGACACGGGAGATGATCCGTTCAATTCGCCACAAGCGCAGCTCGATTTGATCAAGGCCGAAGATTATGGTCGCTATGAACTGGACTCGATCAATTCTGTTCCCGTGAATTTCCTGACCGATCTGGATAGTACGGGCGGTAATTCAGGTTCAGCAACGCTGAATGCACGTGGCGAACTCGTTGGATTGCTCTTTGACGGCACGATTGAAAGCGTGAACTCAGATTGGGATTTTGATCCGCGTACGACACGTTCAATCCATGTCGATAGTCGCTATATGCTCTGGGTCATGGAAAAGCTGGATAATGCGGATCACCTTATCAAGGAGATGGATGTCGTCGACGCCCGAAGCCGTTCTATGCGTTATTAGGCGGGGCGTTGGCTCTCTAGATGTGGGATCTGGTCAAGTGACCGATCTGGCCAGTCCACGTATGCGTTAGGCCCCGGATCAAGTCCGAGGTGACAATATTTATATTTCTCAGGGCTCATCCATCCTTGCGCCAAACTCTAAATCTTGTCCCGCACGTCGTGCATTTCATTTGAAATGCACAGAGATGCGGGATCTATCGTATGTGAATGACAGTTGCGGCACGCATGCTATTGGCCCTGGATCAAGTCTGAGGTGACAGATGTGTGAGGTTTTGTGGTTACGGAAGACCGATTTTAACTCTCTACCTGTCCTTCAAAATGACTTTCATGATTGGCAAGATATCAGTCTGCGATTTCATCGCGGGTGGCCAACAAGACGCCTTTGAGGGATTTTGCATATTCTAGGAATTCGAGGCGTGAACGATTGCGATAGGCGCGGCCTGACACATGTGGGTGAAGTTTCAACGGAAGTCATGCAAAAAGTAGCGCGTGAATTCCAGACTTTTACCGATGATGTGATCTTTTTGTTCTCGGATGAAGTCAAATAAATCAAAAGCTTATAAGCTCTTCTTAAGAGCTAGAAGTTAGGCTTTCTTTTCTCAAGGAAAGCCTTAAACCCTTCTTTGAAGTCAGGACTATCAAGCGCGTCTAAAAAGAAGCGTTCCTCTGACGTCCCGTCAAGCATCGCATCTACCTCAATCGATTTGAATATAGCCTTACTCTGTCTTTGACTATAGCCAGATATCTCAGTGAGGCCTAAGGCATAGCTCTCCACTATTTTGTCAAAGGCTTCGGATGGGTAAACCGCATTAATCAAGCCCAATTTTAGCGCCTCTTCAGCCTTAAAAACCCGGCCCGAAAACAAGAGATCTTTGGCATTTGCAAGCCCGACCAAGCCCACCAATCTTTTCATATCCGCATAAGGATAGACCAGACCCAGCTTGGCAGGGGGAATAGCAAATTTCGCCTGTTCATCGGCGAACCGTATATCACAGGCCATAGCCACCGCGCAGCCCCCCCCCATACAAGCGCCTTTAATCTTCGCGATCGTTGGGACTGGAATGTCCTGAATAGCCATACAAGCTTGTTCCATCGCGATATAGAGATCTTTCGCGCTGTCTTTATTGGCAAAGACAGTTTCAAATTCTGAAATATCTGCGCCTGCGCAAAAATGCGCCCCATCTCCGCGAACAATTAAGGCCCGGAGTGAGGTTTCGTTTTTCAATGGGGCGAGCGTCGGTGCGATGACCTGCCACATTTCGAGGGTTAAGGCATTCCGACGCTCTGGATAGGATACAACCAGTTCGAAAATGCCACCATCCAATTTGTCTAATTTTATCTCTGCAGCAGCCATGAGCAATACTCTTATTGTGGAGGGACGCCGTAACACGCCAATTCACCAAATAAAGCCATTGAAACGAATTATCCGTGGAACGGTGTGTACCGTGATAGTCTCATATGTCTTCCCGCATGTCGTTCATTTCAATTGAAATGCATAGAGATGCGGGATCTAACGTATGTTAGCGATCTGACTTGGGCGCGCATGCGTTAGGCCCCGGATTTGGTACAATTTGCGTTTTTTTGGACTCAGAAATTGTGCCTTTCTCGCCCATTTTCTGAGGATTTTCGATGTCTTTTTTAACGCAAAATGCACGAGTCCGGGGTTGTTTGATTTGATTTGTGTATATTGTGTTTGTCTGGCCGTAGGTT
>CAYRMO010000057.1:0-17259 GCA_964425355.1 uncultured Algimonas sp.
ACCATTTCTCCAGTTTTTTAATCGGCTTAAAAGGAAGGGCCAAAGACCAACTCATGGAGGCAGGCCCTGGATTTTGATATTCTTTCAGGCCAATGACCATACCGTCATGACCTTGAGATGGCTGGGCCGTGTATGACCGGAATAGGCGGTCCCACAAAGAGAGACTAAAGCCGTAATTACTATTGGTTTCTGCCACGATGGTTGAGTGATGGATACGGTGCATATCTGGCGTGACGATAAAGCGGCGCAGTATGCGATCAAAACCTAGCGGAAGTTTGACGTTTGAGTGGTTAAACATAGCACAGGCATTGAGAATGATTTCAAAAATAATCACAGCAATGACAGGCGCGCCTAACAAGACAACTAGGGCCATTTTATAAAGCATAGATAGCCCGATTTCGATGGGATGAAAGCGCGAGCCTGTTGTGACGTCAATATCACGGTCCGCATGATGCACCTTATGGAGTGCCCAAAGGAACGAGATGTGGTGAGAGGCGACATGTTGCCAATAAATCATCATATCCAGCACAAGGATTGCGAGCGTTATCTCAAGCCAAATCGGTAGATCGATCAGATTAAAAAGTCCCCAGCCTTTTTGAACGGAGACGGCCGCAACGCCGACAGCGACAATCGGAAAGAGAAGGCGGACAAATAATCCATCAATAATGATAAGCAGAAGATTTGACGTCCAGCGGTGGGCCCGTGGCAAAGCGCGTTTCTTTCGCGGAAAGAGGGCCTCAGCCGCCATCATTACAATGAGGATAGAGGCGAAGACGCCAAGGCGTAAGCTCGCTTCATGACTGAGTATAAAATTCGACATAGATTTTCTGGATTCCTTGTTATGTCCTTAAGCGCTTATAGTAGATAATCCCCGATTCACTATGTGATATGGTCACAATGGGTGGTCACGAAATAAGGAGCATGATGTGAGCAATCAGGCACAGTCAGAACTTTGGAATGGAGAGGCTGGACGCCGATGGATTGAAAGTCTTCACGGTTCGACGCTATGCTCCTGCCCATTGCTGAACAAATTCTCTTGGCGGCAAATATTCAAGGTGATGAAGATGTGCTGGATATTGGCTGTGGGGCCGGAGCCTTATCGCTCATGGCTACAAAAATGGGCCGCGGTGTTCTTGGCGTGGATATTTCTCAGCCGCTTATTGATTTGGCGTGGGGCCGCTCTGAAATGATAGATAGCGTTGATTTTAAGCCGGCTGATGCATCTACACTTGAGCTTGATAAAAAGCGGGATGTTTTTGTGTCGCGATTTGGCGTGATGTTTTTTTCAGACCCCGTAAGCGCCTTTGCCAATATTCGTCGGCAAGTTAAACCAACTGGCCGAATGGTATTTGCTTGCTGGCAAGCGTCAGCTAAAAATGATTGGGCACGAGCGCCGCTTGAATCTGCCATGCCCTTTTTGAAATCTGCGCCAACCCCGCCGGACCCTAAAGCGCCAGGCCCCTTTGCCTTTGCCGAACCTGAATATCTTTCAGATATGCTGATGGATGCGGGAGGGAATAATGTTGAGTTAGTGGATTGGACGGGCAATATTAGGCTTCCGGGAGACAACCCAGAAGACTCGGCTGCTTTCATGATGGAAATGGGGCCGCTTTCAAAAATCCTGAAAGAACAAGAGCTAGATTTTGGACCTGTGCAAGACGCGCTCGTGAATAAACTCAGTTCCAGCGCGGATAAAGATGGCTGTGTTGATATGCAGGTCGCAGCTTGGATTGTTAAAGCGAGCGCTTCTTAAGCGAGCAAAGACGGCGTATGAATTGGAACCAATGAAATGATTGTTGCTATTGTAAAAATTCCTATGACGGGTCCTAAAAGAGCGAATGCAGAGGTCACGAAACAATCCGTAGACGCCACGAAACTAATCCGCGATGTTAAAGGGCTGCGCCGCAAATATTTCCTCAATAATGAGCAGGGCGGCGGGGGTGTCTACGAATTCTCTACTCGCTCGAATGCCGATACTTTTCTTAATGCGAATTGGGAATACTGGATGATTAGCCGATTTGGTGTGCGCCCGACATTGGAAATATTTGATAATTCAGTTATTCTCGATAATGAGAAAAATGAGGTGCGAGTCGACGGTCAGGTCTTAGATGTGGCTAAGGGGTGATTAAAAATCCAGATTTATCAAGCTAATGCGCCCCCTGGACATTTTCACAAGGCCAGCTTTTTCATAAGTTTTGAGTTTACGGCTTATGACTTCTCGCGATGAACCAATTTCATCGGCTATTTTTTTATGTGACATGTGAACAATATTATCTGCGTCAGCTTTTTCTTTGAGGATGGCTTTAAGTTCCGTGTTCACATCACGTGTCATCAGGCGGTCGATAACGCCCGTAAGTTCTCCAATTCTTCGCGCGTAATTATCTACGAGGCTGAGTGAAATCTCCGTGTGCTCTTTTAATATTTTACGAAAAATGGTCGCTGGTATTGTTATGAGTTTAAGCGGCGTTTCCGCAATGGCTTCCGCATAATAGGATGAATTCGTCAGAAGGCAGGATGTTGTTAGAGCGCAGCTTTCGCCAGCATTTAAGCGAAATAAGATCATCTCGCGGCCCGTCCGTGTTGAAATCTGTATGCGAGCTTGTCCTTCGGCGATCAGAACAAAATTCTCGCATTTATCCCCTGTTGAAAACAGACGGTGATCCTTCGGCGCTTCTGAAAAAACGGCGGCATCACTCAAAGCTTTTAAGCCAGCGCTAGAGGGCGCTGGCCTAATAACCTTAGCCAAGATCGGGGAAATATCTATCATTGCTAAGGCTATATCATAGTCTTGCTGAGTTGCACTTAATCAATCGAATTGGTTCTAGCGCCGATAAGACTGTATAATGGGCAGAATTTAATTGCGCTTGTCGCAATCATAATAACCCCGACAGCACCAAGAGCAATACGCCCCCATCCACCACCAGCAAAGGGGCCGACAAAGACAGCAGCGAGTGCCGCTATTCCGATGACAAGTCTAATTCCGCGATCAATATTACCAACATTGACGATAAGTCTCTCCATATTTAAAAAACTATGACTTACTTGAACTACTTCCTAAATTTTGTAATGTGACTTAGTCACAAAAAGCTTTAAAAACTTTTAAGGTCTAATTTGGGGATGCCTCATCCACTGCCAAGCGGCTTAAAATCCACTCAACAAAGACACTCGTAGAGTTAATATGCGAGCGAATAGAGCGTTACACCATGAGCTAAAGGTGAGTTAGTTAGAATGGTGCCGGCACTTGTCTTAATTTGAATGCAGCTTATGTTGGTTATATGAGCCACATCGTAGACTTTCCGACGTCAAAAAAGCGAAACACGAATACGCCCTCTCAGATTGCCTTTGATCGAAAAGAACTCTCCGCCATTCTAAACGTCTATGGTCAGATGGTCAGTAAAGGCGATTGGAAAGATTACGCCCTGGACTTTCTGAAAGATAAAGCTGTGTTTTCAATCTACCGGCGCGCGTCAGAACATGCCCTTTACCGGATTGAGAAAGTGCCAGCCTTACGCAAAAAGCAGGGCCAGTTCGCCGTCATTGCACCAGGCGGACTTGTTTTAAAGCGCGGCCATGATCTCCAGACTGTTTTAAAAGTCTTTGATAAGGCGCGTTTTAAAAGCGTCTAACCGGTATTGCGCCCGCATTAACTCGGCAATGGTGCCGCCGGGCCTGCAAGCTTATCATTATCATCGCGCTTGGCGCCTTCACCACGAGAGCCGTCTGTGTCTTTGGCGGGACAGAATGACAGGACAGCGGCGCCTTCAGCGCGGAATTCTTGACCCGGTTGAATGAATTCCAAAGTTCCATCTGGTCGTCTGGCCATAATGAGATCAAGATCATCACCGCGGTCCTTATAAAGGTCCTCAAGCGAATATTCGTCCGATAAAGTCGTTGTGCGGAAACGCCATCCGCCCCACCAATCGCGCGTGAGCGAGTCAAAGGCGCGACCTCGTGATGTCAATGTGCGACCACGCGAGGTAAAGGCAATGCCTTCATCATCATCATCATCATCAGCTTCTCGGGCACCGATTTGGAAGACGCGGTGACGACCCAGTTCAGGTGCAAATTCCACACAGACTAGCGCATTATAGGCTTCATTAGGTGTTGCAGCGATCAGGGTGTTAAAAGCCGAGTGATCTAATGAGTAGTCAGCATTTTCGGACAGGACTTCGCCGTAAAATGTATTATGTCCTTCAAGACGAGCTCCGCGCAACCGTCGCCAATTCGTATCTGCGACTGTGACTTTGATCTGCATTTCTTTGAGCGCTTTGGCGAGGCCGAGTGACCAAGGATTGGCGCCAACAATCAAGACACCGTCACCGTCCCCACTATCAAGCTTAAGCATATGGGCGAGGGGTCCAATAAAGAAGCCTGCAAAGAGCACGGTTGCGAAAACCAAGGCAAAAGCGAGGGGAACAAATAGGGCTCCATCTGCTCGACCCAAGGCCGTCATTTCGGCGGCGAAAAGTCCGGCCACCGCGACGGCGACAATGCCTCGCGGCGCGATGAGCGATACAAGCAAGCTTTCTTTCCACGATAGGCCTGACCAAAGTGTTGAGAGCATAACCGCGACCGGGCGAACCACCAGCATCATGGCTATGACAAAAAGAAGAACGCCTGGATTGGTCACAAATTCTTTGAGAACTTCGGGTGTCAAAGTGGCGGTCAGGATAACAAAAACACCGGAGACGAGGATGATTGCGATATTTTCTTTGAACCGGCGCATTTCAACCATGGAGGCGAATTTTGTATTCGCCATTGTCATGCCAAGTGCGGTCACAGCCAAGAGGCCTGTTTCGTCTGCCATTGTATTGGCGAGCACATAGATCACAAGAACCCAGGCTGTTAAAATCGGCGCTTTGAGATATTCTGGAATAACCCCTCTGCGGAAGGCCCAAGCCATGCCGATGCCAGAGACGATCCCGACGCCCGTGCCTAAGATGGCCGCAAAGGCGATACGCCCAAAGACCATGGCCATATTAGCTTCTAACTGGGTAATCCGGATAAATTCAAAAACGATAACGGCAAAAAGCGCGCCTAAGGGATCATTGACGATGCCCTCCCATTTCAAAACATTGGCGGGTTTGGATTGAAGATGTGCCTGTCGCAAAAGCGGCATGATAACGGTTGGGCCTGTCACAATAAATAGACCCCCGACCATGGCCGCCATGTCCCATTCCAGCCCGGCCAGATATCGCGCGGCCAATGTACCTAAAAGCCAGGCTATGGGACCCGCGAGGACAACCATTCGGATAACGGCAGACCTAGCTTCGCCGAGGTCTTTGAATTTCAGGTTTAATCCGCCTTCAAACAGGATAATTGCCACGGCCAACCCAATCATCGGGCGATAGACATCACCAAAATCATATTCTGGATTAAGGCGGAAGGTTTCCAGAATATTATGTAAAAACTCTGGAATATTTAGGGTCATCAAATAGCCAATCAGTGGGCCAAATATCAGACCGGCAATCGCCATAAGAACAATAGCTGGACGTTGGAGTTTCCAAGCGAGCCACTGCGCCCCAATGCCTAAGGCGCCAATCAAGGCGATTTTAAACGGCAAAGCTGAACCTTCGTGATGAATTTCGGCACCACCGGCCGCAAATATCATGTCAGCCATAAGGCCAATCATCTCAAAACCCATGATTTTGATCCCTTATTTTCCGTGTCAGACAGCTAGGCCTGACCAGATTAATCTGAGCTGAATCTAGCTGATTCAGCTGTGATGTCCAAGAGCTTGGTGTTATTCTTCCACACGCAATATATCAAAGCCTATCGCAGAGGTTCCATAATCGCCCTCATCATATCGGTCGATTGCGTCTTTGAAGAAATGTAAAATATGTGAGTGGAGTTGTTCAAAAACGGGTTCAAGCCGTGTTTCGTCAATTGGAAGCTCTATTGAGAGGGGGCTTTTCTCCCCAATTGATATCTTCATGATCTCGCCTTCTTTACGACAATGCAGGACGAGGCGCATATAGTCCTTGTCCTGAGAAATCCGGACGGCCAACCCAAATGTCATGGGTTTTAACGGTAGATAACCAGTTCCTGATACCGAGAATGCGCCAGACTGATAGTTTTCCGCTCTAAATGGGCCCTCTGGTGGAACAAGGAAGACGCAACGGCCATCCGAATCATCCAGCCATTTACAAAATGTGTCTCGTATCGTTTCTGCAACCGATCTGATTTGTGCGTAATTTTCAAAACTCTTTATGCCATGTTCATCAGCCATGGCCCAAATTTCGGCCAGTTTTGAATCCGATGACGGTGTTGGATCTGGCTTAGGTTTAAAATCTGTTTTGCTCATGATGTGTCTTGTGGCGTGAAAAACAAAGGAGTCAATGAAAAGAGCGCGATTAAGTGATCTTTATAGATTCGATCTGGCACGATGTTTGAATGGTCATCTCACGGTGTTTCATTTGGAGGAGGCTGTCATGCAGAATAAAATAATAATAAGTGTTTTGGCGATGTCCGCTATTGGTTTGAGCGGGTGTTCACAAATTTCCTCTATTTTTAAAGGTAAATCTAAGACAACGACCCAGGTCGAGACTACAATACCAACATCTCAGGGGTCCTATACAATCCCTGATACTGTTGTGACCCCATCAGGTAGCTATAGTCAGACGAGTAGCTATGGTTCGGTTTCTTCTTATGCCGGTTATGATGTCGAATTTTATAATACATCCGCCTATCAAAACCCGCAGCGTTTTTACTATGGATCTGGAGAAGAAAACCGCCCTGCATTTTCCGTGTCTAACACAATTGATCCTCGCCAAGCCGCGTTTGTGAAGCTGAATGGCGAGTCGCAAACGACGGATTGGCAGAATTGCGAGACCTTAAGCCAAGGCTATCTCTATCTCTCGGAATATGATTTGCGCCTACATCCGGAATTTGAAGTCTGTATGCGCAATAAAGGCTATGTCATGACGTCTGAGCTCGGGTCATTTTCGACTGAGGCCCTGACGGCGCAAAATTCCGGCCTACGCGGTTATGCGCAACCCCACCTCAATAGCGCTGGCCGTTTTTTCCCTTAAGTTTCTCTAGATTCAAATTTCCGACTCCAAGACGGCTTTCAACCCCGTCTTGAAATCCGGGTATTTTGGCAACCAGTCTAGTTCAGTCTTGGCGCGGTCAATATTAATGCGTTTGGTTTCTTGGTAAAAACTTCGCGCCATCTCCGATAGGTCCTGACTGTCCATATCAATGCGTTTTGCGGGCTCTACATTGATAAGGTTTGCGGCAAAATCGAGAACCTCTTGTGGCGGAGCTGGATTGCCATCGGCCAAATTATAAATTCTTAGCGGCTTGGGATTGTCTAGGCTCAGAAAAATCGCACGAACAATATCGTCGACATGAATGCGGTTTACAATGTGATCCGCTTTAATGACGGCACGCGCCGCGCCTTGTTTCAATTTTTTAAAGGGCGAGCGGCCCGGGCCGTAAATTCCCGCGAGACGAAAAATATGGATTGGCCATTGGGTTTCGATCCAAGAGATTTCCGCATCGGCTCTTAGTCTACCGCGTTTTAATGTGGGCGTTGGCGCTTCGCTTTCAAAGGCCCATTGACCGGATCGATCTCCATATACAGATGTCGCTGATAGATATCCGATCCAATCAGCGCTTGGTGTCAGATGCCCAAACGTCTGAAGAACAGGGTCCATTCCGGTTTTTTTATTCGGCGGAATTGAGGACAGAATAAGATCGGCCGATCGAAAATGTGTTTTTAATTCTGAAGAGGCGTCGCCATTAAATTTTAGACTGGTGACATTATGGATATCGGTTTGTCCGGTTCGACTGGTGACAATGACTTCATAGCCAGCTTGAATCAGATGGGGCGCCAAAAAAGACGCGACATATCCACCACCCAAGAGAAGTGCAGATTGAGACTTATTAATGTGTCTCTTCATTGTCGGCTCATGTCTCACGCGCTACTGGCCCTTTATGACAAGACTTATTATCATTGCGATGGGTGCACTCCTCTTTTCCACGCCAGTTCTTGCAGAAGACCTAACGGCGGAATTTGATGAACGCCATGCGCAATGTCTGGAATCTATCGCAAAAGATGCGGAAAAAGCGTTTGAAGATGCTTTATATTGGGATGATGAAGGCGGCGGCCGGCGCGCCAAGCATTGTGTCGCCATGGCTTTATTTGCTTTGGGACAGGAAAAACAAGCGGCATTCAAATTGGATCAGCTGGCCAAAGCCTCAGATGGCGGAAGTCCTGCTATGCGCGCAAATTTCTATGCAGAAGCGGCAAATTTCTGGCTCGCGGCCAATGAGTCTGAAAAAGCATATGCCTCAGCTACGGCGGGTTTGAAAATTGCCCAAGAGCATATTGACCTGAGGATCGCACGCGCACGGGCCTATGCTATATATGGTCGCTATGACTATGCCGAAACAGATCTGACATCTGTGCTCGTGCTCGATCCTGACCGTTCAGATGCCTATCGCTACCGTGCCGATGCGCGTTTTAATCTGGATAAGCTAGATCAGGCAAAAACCGATATCGAAAAAGCCCTCGACCTTGATCCAACCTCTGTCGAAACGGCCGTATTGCGGGGTCAGATCAATGAGGCGATAAGAGTGTTGGGCGATAAGGATGCAGAAGCCGAATTGGAAACTGAACAATAAAGCCTAAATTTTAAACGTCTCTCGACCTATTTCTCACCACCACCTAATGTCTCACTAAAGAACTCTAGGATCTGACGGTCGCGATGCGTCCGGTTTTCTGTTTGACGAAAACCATGTTTTTCGCCTGGATAGGTCATGACACGCAAATTGTGTTGCCCATTTTTCTGCATAGCATCCAATAATTTGATGGAATGCCTGAAGACGACATTATCATCTGCCATGCCATGGATCAGCAAAACCGGTTCTGTCAGCCCGTCTAAATATTTAAACACACTACCATCTTCATAGCTGCCGGATGTATAATTCACATCACCTGGAATTGGGTGGCCCAGAAAACGTTCCGTATAGGCTGTGTCATAGAGTTTCCAATCTGTGACAGGCGCGCCTGAAACACCGGATTTATAGTGATTGGTCTGACCCAGCATATGTAGGGTCATATAGCCGCCATAAGACCAGCCAAAGACGCCCATATTTTTTTCATCGACAAAGGATTGTGAGGCGAGCCATTTCGCCCCAACAGATTGGTCAATGACCTCACTTTGGCCCATTTTCCGATAGAGGTGATCTTCAAAAGCCTTTCCACGATTTGTAGCGCCGCGATTATCCATCATAAAGACAACAAAGCCGTGATGCGCCAACATGTTGGCAAACCCCTTTCCTCCAAAAGACCGCCGGACCCTCTGTACGCCTGGACCACCATAGACAATCGTAATGGCGGGCCTTTTTTCACCCGGTTTCAAGTCTTTTGGTTTGAAGAGCATATAGTCCATTGGCGTGCCGTCAGCGGCATTTAATTGGCCATATTCAGGCTCTATATAGCTATCCTTATAGGGTGAGAATGGATGATCTTCATCAAGGGCATTCTCATTTAACCAAGCAAGTGGGGCCCCATCAGCTGAAAAGGCGCGCAGGCTTGCGGGACGAAGGTCATCAGAATAATTATCAAGATAGCGTCCACAGTCATAATCAAAGGACGCGCTATGTTGACCCTCACCGGAGGTTAATTGGACAAGTTGGTCCTCTGCTTTGGATAGGTTCACTTTAAATAAATGGGTTGAAAGGGGATTGTCTTTCCACCCCGTGACATAAAAATCCTCTCCATTTTGACAGGCCAAGCTTCGTATATTCAAAGTTTCCGGCGTGAGCGCCTTGATGGCCCCTTGCGCGTCTATTTCAAATATTTGCCTGAAATTATCCCGCTCGGCCGTCCATAATAGACCCCCTGTTTCGGTGGGAATCATGGCAGATCTAATATTGAGCCAGGTCGAGGAAGTTTCTTCATAATAGACCGATTTTTCGCCTGTGTTCGAATCGACTTTATAAATGCGGTGCGTTTTCTGATCTCGGGCAAGGACGCCAATAAAAGCCGTCTTATTGTCAACAGACCACGCAACACGTGTAAGATATATGTCTGAGCCCAGCGTCTCATCATCATCAAGTGCGATCCATTTTGTGGGGCCGCCATTTGTTGAAACAAATCCCAACTTAACCGTGGCATTATCCGTTCCGGCAAAGGGATAGCGTTGCGCAATATTGGTCACGCCATCCACTCCGAAATCAATTCTATTTTCGATATCGATCGGGCTTTCGTCAATTTGCGTATAGGCAATTTTCTGCCCATTGGATGACATCCAATAACCCGATGACCTTGCGAGTTCTTCTTGGACGACGAAACTGGCTGTCGCGTTTCGGATAGTCTCAGTCGCACCCTCTGAGAGTTGCCGTTCCAATCCCGTTTCTAGATCTTGAACGAAAAGCTCATTGTCGCGCACATAGGCGATTTTTGACCCGTCAGAGCTAATTTTAGGATCCGTTTCGAACCCCTTTGTCGCCGTGACTTGCCGACTCTGGCCCGAGCTTAGATCGTATAGATAAATGTCGCCACCCAGTGGGAAAAGCAAAAGCTCAGCATTGATCCAGCTATAGGAAATAATACCGCGCCCATATTCCCGAGCACGTTCTCTACGGTTTTTCTCTTCTTCGGATAAAACTTCTGGACCTTTCAACAGGTCGGTCGAGCTTACAAGCAGGTGGCCTTTGCCAGTTTCCAGGTCATAGGCCCAGAGATCTTGTTGTCCCGCATCATCTTCCCGGCCTTGTAACACGGTCGCAAACTCACCAGAGGGCGCAATTTGAACAGATGACAGCCGCGTGCCCGACAAAGATGGCGATATGTTTATGCGTTCTGGTGTGAGGCCACCTTCAACAGGTGTATCGCGAATATAGGTCTGAGCCCCGCTTTCTGAGTGGGCTTGACCAATGGTCGTTTTGTCTGACGTGGATGAATGATCCGGGCTCTGACATGATATAAGGGCCGACGTCATAAGGAGTAGAGATAATTTGCGCATCATAGTGTCGGTCTGCCCCTGATTGGGGTGAAGTTCAAGGCTAAGGAAAAGTTCTTGGAGAGCTTTTCTTCCGGGTCGGGTCGGGTTAGTCATCAATTATGTTTGAATGTTGCTCACATGCCTGACTTACGCCCCGTCTTTTTTGTCATCGGGCTTATGAGCGCAGGATTGGGCGTGCTTATGTTTGTCCCAATGCTTGTGGATTTGTTTGACGAAGCTCGAGCCTGGCGCGCTTTCGGTATTTCTGGCGGGTTGGTAACGCTCTTTGGCGCTTTACTCGCGACCCTGACCTATGATCCGAACCCGGTATTACGGTCCCGGGGTGCTTTTGTTTTGACGGTTTTTGCCTGGCTTATTTTGTCTGTTCTCTCGGCGATTCCCTTCATGTTTGAACCTATAAAGCTCTCGGTGACGGATGCCATGTTTGAATCAACCTCTGGCATTACGACCACGGGCGCCACAATCCTGACGGGATTGGATGATATGCCGCGCGGCGTGTTGATGTGGCGTGCGATTTTACAGTGGATTGGCGGCGTTGGAATTGTCGTCACGGCTATGGCTGTTTTACCTATGTTGAAAGTTGGTGGTATGCAGCTCTTTCGCTTGGAAAGCTCTGATATGGGAGAGAAAATTCTGCCCCGAGCTGCCAGTCTCGCCATGGGAATATCCCTTATTTATATTGGTCTGACCTTTTTATGTTTTATTGGATATGTCTTGACGGGTATGAATTGGTTTGATGCCACGGCCCATGCCATGACAACCTTAGCGACAGGCGGATATTCTACGTCTGATGCCTCAATGGGCGGATTTATGGATGATGGTGCGGATATTGTCGGGACTGTCTTTATGATCCTAGCCGCGCTTCCTTTCGGTGTTTACCTGCTCATGACTACGCGTGGCGATTGGCGTGCGATTTATAGAGATAGTCAAATTCGAGCCTTCATCACAGTAATCTTTTCTTTGACGCTTATCGTGACATTCTTTTTGGTGCTTTCAGATCAATTTGCATGGAGCCGAGGATTGCGATTGGCTGTTTTCAATACGGTTTCGATTGTGACGGGGACAGGTTATGCGACAACGGATTATACCGTATGGGGGCCATTTGCGGTGACGGCATTTTTTGCCTTTATGTTCATTGGTGGTTGTGCCGGATCTACGGCGTGTTCACTCAAGATTTTCCGCTATCAAGTGGCTTTTGAAGGCATGCGAAATTATCTCTTTAGAATGCCTAGGGAACATGCTGTTGTCCCGATGCGCTATGGCGGCAAGCCCTTGCCTCCCGCCGTCGTCTATTCGGTCATGAGCTATTTTTTCGTCTTTTTCATGACCTTTACCATTACCGCGATTATCTTATCCATCATTGGTCTTGACCCGATAACGGCTTGGTCAGGCGCAGGGAGTGCTGTCGCCAATGTTGGGCCTGGTCTGGGGGATATCATTGGGCCGGCTGGGACTTATCAAGAGCTTCCAGGAAGCGCGAAATGGGTATTGCTAACCGCCATGATTGTCGGACGATTGGAAATTGTGACAGCGCTGGTCTTATTAACGCCTGCGTTTTGGCGAAGTTAGACCCTTAAGAGATGAGCTCTTCGAGTTTGAAGACATAATCTGTCGCACAAAATTCACAGGCGGCCGTTATCGCATTATTATCTGCCATCTCTTCTAAGGCTGTCTTATCAAAGCTTTTAAGCGTGTCGCGCAGGCGGTCTTGGGAGCATCGGCACTTGGCGAAAACAGGATGTGCGTCGACAACTCTGATCCCGTCCTCATGAAAAAGACGAAATAAGAGACGATTGGTCGTAAGTGCGGGATCAATGAGTTCCGCATCTGTTAGGGTAGAGAATAAGGTCTGTGCTGTTTCCCAAGGCGAACTAGTATCGGGTCTAGCTTCGTCATCGGCGATTTTCTGGATCATCATGCCACCGCCTGTCCAGCGAGGTCCGTCTGCGTCTATTGTTTGGCCGCAAGCTAATTTTATACGTGTTGGAATTTGCTCGGATTGATTAAAATAATGTTCGGCACAATCTGATAGGTTATCGCCTTCGATCGCGGCAATGCCTTGATATTGATCCATATCGGGACCTTGATCAATGGTCATGGAAAATGTGCCTTTACCTAGCAAAACATCTGCGCCGGGACGGCGCGAGTCGAGTTCGATTTCTTTGAGCGCATCCGCATTCCACCTCGCATAACCTCGAATATGCCCGTCAGTCGTGCAATCTGCCATAAGCAAGCTAATCGCGCCTTCATTCGTGCCGTGGCATTGAACAACCAGCCGGCCTGAAAATTTAAGAGACTGCGCGATGAGCGCGCCCGTCATCATAGCTTCGCCCAAGAGCCTTGCCACATTATCGGGATAGCGTGCGCTGCCTTTGGGACGTAGTGCACCGTCCAGGGCCGCATCTAATTTAATAGCGCGCCCGCGGATAGGCTGACCATCGAGTTGAAACACGGTGACATGGTCCGGATTATCAAAGTCAATGTCTGACATGTTGGATTTTGAGGTTTCGGTCATTCGCGCCATGTGGGGGATCAAAGGCTCAGGTGCAAGTCCATCACTGCAAAGGTTCTAAGCCAGAAAAAAACCCGCTTTAAAAAAGCGGGTCGTTTATTCAGTTAGGTTTGGAAACCTTATTTCTTCGCTAAAAGATCGCGAATTTCAGCCAGTAGAACCTCATTTGCGGGTGGTTCTGCTGGAGCTTCGTCTTCAGCCTTCATAGCCTTATTCATGCCTTTGATGACAAAGAACATAACAAGTGCAACGATAATGAAAGCGATCAGCGCGTTGATGAATAAGCCAAAGCTGATTGCAACTTCGGGTGTTGTGACGACACCTTCGGCATCTACGACTGCTTCTTTCATGACATGTTTCAGATTTGCCATATCAATGCCGCCCATGACCGGGCTGATAGCCGGCATGAAGACATCATTGATGAAAGAGGTAACGACAGTCGCGAATGCGCTGCCCATGACAAAGCCGACGGCCATGTCTACAAGATTGCCTTTCATGGCAAAGTCTTTAAATTCAGAAATCATTCCCATTGGATTTCCCCCAGATGTTTTGTTTTCGACCCGAAAGTGGATCGACTCAAAGACTCGCATGTCGCTAGGGGCTACGTCAATAGCTTTCCACAAGGTGAAAAACCTGTTCATCTAAGGGACATTTAAACGATCTATACGTTCGAAAATCCTACAACACGTTAGAATTTAAAAGCCCGACAAAAGGCTATTTTTTGGCATAATCGTCAATACGTTTACGAAGTTCTTTTCCTGTTCGAAAGAAGGGAACATGCTTTTCAGGTACGTTCACGCTCTCGCCAGTTCTTGGATTGCGACCCGCTCTGGCCTGTCGATGGCGGACTGAAAAGGCTCCAAAGCCGCGCAATTCAACCCTCGCACCCGCTTCAAGAGTTTGCGTGACTGTTTCGAGGACAACGGCAACCAATCTCTCCATATCTCGACGTGTGAGGTGGGGGTTTTCCGCATGTAGCGTGTCAATTAATTCAGATCTTAACATGTGGTCTTTTAACCACTCACGCCTTTGTGAGGTCAATTAAAATCGACAGATTCACAAAAAAAAGTCCCTAAAACAGGGACTTTCATAGTTAATATTTTCATAATTCCGATTTAACAAGGATGTAACGTCCATATAACGCTCATCTTGTCTAATGAAATGCGTTGATGACTAATTGTCACCCTTAAGGGCTGCACCCAAAATGTCACCAAGAGAGGCACCAGAATCGGTCGATCCATATTGTTCGACAGCTTCTTTTTCTTCTGCGATCTCAAGGGCTTTAATTGACAGTTGATAATCATTCTTGGCGCGATTTGCACGTGTGATCATCGCGTCAACCTTATCGCCAACAGCGAAGCGCTCAGGACGTTGCTCAGACCGTTCACGTGACAGGTCACCTTTGCGGACAAAGCCTTTAATGGCATTTTCTTCGCCAAAGCTGACATCCAGTCCAGCGGGTTGGACATTGACAACCGTACAGGTGACAGTCGCGCCGCGGTTCAGACCCGATGCGCCTGCAGGCGATGTGTCCTTGACCAATTGCTTAATTCCAAGTGAGATACGCTCTTTCTCAATATCAACTTCAAGGATTTTGGCGTCGACCGTATCACCCTTTTTATAGTCTTTAAGGGCTTCTTCGCCTGATTTGTCCCAAGATAGGTCGGACAAATGTGCCATGCCGTCAATTTCTCCATCTAGGCCGATAAAGAGACCAAACTCGGTGATCGAGCGAACTTCGCCAGAGACAGTCGACCCAATTGGGAAGCGATCTGTAAAGTCGTCCCATGGATTGGCTTGGACCTGTTTGATACCCAATGAAATCCGACGCTTTTCTTGATCAACTTCAAGAACTTCAACTTCAATTTGCTGGCTCGTCGAAACAATTTTACCAGGATGAACGTTTTTCTTAGTCCATGACATTTCAGAGACATGGACAAGACCTTCAACGCCTTCTTCCAATTCGATGAAGGCACCGTAATCTGCGATATTTGTAACAGTTCCAGTGTGACGTGTGCCGACAACATATTTGTTAGAGGCTGCGTTCCAAGGATCTTCCTGCAATTGCTTCATGCCAAGGCTGATACGTTGTGTCTCAGGATTGATCCGAATGATCTTGACTTGGATTGTGTCGCCAACATTAAGAACCTGAGACGGATGTGAGACGCGACGCCAAGACATGTCAGTCACATGAAGAAGACCGTCAATTCCGCCGAGGTCAACAAAGGCACCGTAATCCGTGATATTTTTAACAACACCTTCACGCGACTCGCCTTCTGCCAATTGACCGACAAGCTCTGCACGTTGTTCTGCACGGCTCTCTTCAAGAATAGCACGGCGGGATACAACAATATTTCCGCGTGAGCGATCCATTTTTAAAATCATGAAAGGTTGGGTTTGACCCATAAGCGGTGCAATATCACGAACGGGGCGAATATCGACTTGAGACCCTGGTAGGAAAGCATTGATGCCGCCAAGGTCAACGGTGAAGCCACCTTTAACCCGACCCACGATTTCACCATTAACAGGCTCTTCTTTGTCGAAAAATTTGTGCATTTTAACCCAAGCTTCTTCACGACGCGCTTTGTCGCGTGATAGAACGGCTTGACCCAAAGCATTTTCGATACGCTCGAGGTAAATATCGACCTCATCGCCGACTTTAGGCATTGTGTCTTCGCCTGGCGTGAAGAATTCACGGGCGTCAATGCGGCCTTCAGTTTTTAAGCCAACATCAACAATAACTGTATCTTTTTCGATACCAGTCACGATGCCTTGGATAACTTGGCCTTCTTGCATAGGGGAGGCCTCGATAGAGGCTTCGAACATGGATGCGAAATCATCCGTTGAGGGGTTCATAGTGTCGGACATGTAAGGGAGTGCTCCAGAATTTAAGTCCTGCCGATCAATATTTTGCCGAATGCGGTATATTGATGGACTAGCCCAGACCATCTGGGCGTTACATTGGGTGACTTAGAATTTGGGTGGAGTGCCCAACGCTCAAGTCGCGCGGCCTATAGGGGAGGGATGTTGGTCTGACAAGGGCAAAACTGCGAGAATTGAACTTCAATAAAATTCAGGCGGTTAGATTTTTAATAACAGATTTCGCGTAACCTCATTGGTTCGTGAACGTGAGGTTTCGTGAATGCTAGCCAAATCGAATGAAAATATGATGCAACTTCTGTCTCAAGTTATAATTTCTGACGGCCATATTTACCATACAGAGGTAAAAGCCTTAGCGAGTGGTGCAAAACGATTGGGAATAACTGATCAAGCTGGACAGACCTTGTCTGATAAACAGTGCCTCGATTGGTTTCGAACCTATCTGGATGACCTCAATCAAATTGTACCAGCAGAGCCGCATGACGTTATAATCACAAAGCTTGTTCTTGCGCTCACAGATTGGCCTGACAAACAGGCGGTTGTTCAGACCTTAGAAGACATAAGTGTCTCTGATGGCGAGTATCACAAGAAAGAAAAAAACATGCTCGCACTCGTTAAGACATTTTGGCAATATGAAGGCCTTGAGGCATCAGCTACAGTATAGGCTTAACGTCTATGGTTTAAACCCCAAGCGGTCGCAATTAAGACTCACAAGGCTGACTCGCTATTCTCTTAAAAACCGCTTAGTCTTTGGAATATGCGTTTTGGTGAGCATTTTCTGGATGAGCTTAAGGCCCGTATCAGGCCGTCTGATGTCATTGGGCGTCACGTCAAGCTCAAGCGGCAAGGCCGCGAATTTGCGGGCTTGTCACCCTTTACAAATGAAAAAAG
>CAYRMO010000058.1:0-16900 GCA_964425355.1 uncultured Algimonas sp.
CTAGAATGATATGTGATGTCGCCCGCATAATTCAGCCTAATAAATTCTGATTGATATGTCCACAATGTCTATCTTATGCAGATTGCGTTTTTCCCTTATTCTCATGCGGAAATTCAGTATTTTCCGGTAAATCAACGCCAAGGAAAGCACATAATTTTTCCCATCCCGGCTCCCGGGTTAAGGGCCAGACAAGAAGGTCGCCTTCACGGTTTTTGAAATGATCCAGGACGTCGTTTTGATGGGTCTTAAATCGGTTTAGATAGAGGGCCTCATTTCCGATAGGGGAGCCTTTTCCATAAATCCACCTGCGCATAGGTGTTTCATTGGAACCGAAATAACGAACGGCCCGGTCTATCCAAACGTCTGGATCCTCGGTCGTTAGAATAAATTTGCTGCCCGGAAATTCAGCATCGAGTTCTCGGAATAATAGCGGGAACGGATTGTCCTGGACAGCATCGAATCGACGCGCATAATCCAGTGCGAGTGACAAGGCTTGGCCTGCGATATCTGGATTTCGGGCCCCAATTGGGCCGCAAACGCGATACCCCAGTATTTCTAGTGCCTTACAAAGCGACTTTGTGCCGGTTTTATGAAACCCAATGCCGAATACTTTTTGCTTAATTGCCATAAATACGGAATAAAGCGACTGAGTCGTCAGTCAAGTCTAGGATGTTTTGAGTTAAACAATGCAGTCCATTTATCAAATTCATATTAATAAAACCGGTGGAACCACGGTTGCCAAAGCCTTGGGACTAGAATTTCGTCATAGAGATGTAAATGATATTCTTAATGAGATTGAAGAGGCGGAATTTTACAAGGCATTTATATTTACATTTGTTCGAAATCCTTGGGATAGAGCCGTCTCACATTATCATTGGCGTGTGAAGACCAATCAAACCCGCTTAGGAGATAGAGACCTTACGTTTGAAGATTGGGTTCAAGCCAGTTTTAAAGACAAAGACCCTGTATTTTTTGACAAACCAAAAATGTTTCGACAGCAAATTGATTGGCTAAGAACCCATGAAAATGAAGGTGTTCATCCTGGGGTAGATTTTATAGGACGATTTGAGACTCTGTCTTCAGATATTGAAAAGCTCAATGGTCTTTTAGGTGGCCCAAAAATTCGAGCTATACCGCATCTCAAATCGTCACAACGCCTGCGCGCTTATCCGACATATTATGATGAAAAATCATATGAGATCATAAGCAGCGTTTTTGCAACTGACATAAAAACATTTGGATATGAATTCGGAATCTAATCCCTAATTCGTAGATCAAAATATTAATTTTAAACCGCGTTACTTATCCTTCTTTCCGAAAAGGCCAAGCAACGAATCTTCCAGATTTGGTTCTTCGGATTTTTCTGACTCCCCGTCTTTTTCACCCTCTTCGGTTTTCGGATCAGATTGAGATCCGAGTAATCCACCCAGAACATTTGTTACAGTTTCTTCCGTAGATTGAGGTCTTGAGGCAGGGCCTTCGGACGTTCCTGGTTGTTGCGTAGACGTATTGCCTTGAGAGGTTCCCCCTCCCAATACACCACCCAATACGCCGCCTAAGGGTCCGCCGACGCGCTCTTGGACAAGTGCGGCAGCTTCGGCCTTTGCTTTTTCCGCGGCAATTTTACCGATGAAATTTGTATCCAACCCGACAGAGGTATCCCCAAACCCACCTGCGATTTGGATCGGAATCCCGAACGCGGCCAGATTACTGGCGCTCTCACCCGTCAGACGTGGGCGTAAACTAAAGTCGATGGTTTGATTGCCCAAATCAATTTTGCCGGCGCCTTCTGCGAGCACGCCAAACCCGCTTAGCGCAAATTGATCAATTGAAGCGACGCCATTTTCGATTTTGACTTGTCCGACAATATCTCGGAATTTTGTTGCGTAGCTCTGCCCTATGCCACCTGGTAACTGCCGTGACGTCAAAGCTTGGTCTAACCCGGTTAGTAGCTCGCCCAAATCGACACCAGAAATCTGACCCTCGATAATTTTAAAGTTACCTTGGCCGGATAGGGATTTCATAATTTCAGCTTGGCTGCGTCCGCGACCAGCGAGCGTGAAAGCCGTACCACTTTCGCCGGACGCTTGCGTGAAGCCCGCGAGCGCAGAGAGAAAACTATTCGTATTCAACCGATCAAATGACATATCCATATTAAATGCTGGAACCGAATCTGTCGCGTCGAAGGTAAGGTCCAATCGACCCGCACCGCCATACATAAGAAGGTTTGGAACGTCGGCTTTTAGGACACCATTATTAAGCTTTGCAGAGATGTTTGATTGCCCCAAAGACAATCGATCTGTGATGATATTTTGTGTATTAATCACAAATGACCCATTGACCGTTTTGAGGGCATCTGTGTTTATAGGCTCCTCACTCCAGGGCTGAATTTCGCCCGTTGGATTTTGCGCAGACATCGCCGCCATATAAGGACGCAAATCAAGCCCCCCCATATCGATGGTGCCATTTATAAATGGTTTTGCACCTGTCAAATCGACATTAAAATTACCATCGCCTGTCATATCATCAAAGCTAAGTTTGGCTGACGTAAATGCGATCGCTTCAGGCGTACCTGAAACCTGCCCCGTAACCGCAAAGCGCTCATAAATGTCCCCAACATCCGTACTCGGTGGCAGGCTATTTTGACCCGTCGTGGCGGCAAGCGTTCTTAAGGAGGGTATGTCGGCTTCAAGATTACCTGCGAGCTCAAGTCCGGATTTCATAGCGGCGGAGCCAGTATATCGACCATTAATTTGGCCCTCGCTCAACCGTGCATCAAGCGAAGACAGCGTGATTGTTTCACCCGCACCAGAAACCGATCCAGATAGATCTATTTTTCCAATCGCCTCTGCATAAGGCACCTCTATTTTTGCCGCTTCCGAGAATGTCGAGAGCGATGTTAGATTGGCCGTGAAATTCCCATCATATGACGGCGTTTCGCCGATTGTCGCAGATCCATTATATTCGCCCGAGACAATATCACCGGATGTTTTGGCTGTTAAACCCGTCAGATTGATAATTTCATTGGCCAAATTAATTTGACCTGAGGCTTGAAGATTTCCGACGGCGTTAGCCGCGTCAATATTTAATCCTGCGATGTCATTGGCTTTGGCTATAGACGGGATGTTGACGGAAAACCGTCCATCCAATGCGGGTGTTTCATTTAACGTGAACGCGCCTGAATATTCGCCTGAAATGACGTCGCCTTTAGTCTGGGCATTGAGATCTGTGATGGTTACAATTTCATTTGAAAATCCAACATTTCCGCTCGCTGATAAACGTCCGAGGGCGTTAGCTTGTTCAATGTTTAACCCCGCAATTTCATTGGCTTTGGCAACAGAAGGAATATCGATTGAAAATCGTCCATTAGCGGTTGGGGTTTCATTTTGAAATTTCCCTGTGCCCGTATAATTTGCTGTGAGATTATCGCCTTTTAGATCGGCATTGATATTATTGGCGATAAACCCATCGCCTTCGGCCGAAAAACTTGCCGTGATATTGGCTGTTTCAAGCAAGGCGAGACCTTGGATATCTTGATCAAACCGTTTGGCAAGATTTTGTATATCACTGGCGTTGAGACTAAGGTCACCTGAGAGAACGGGCGTCTCTGAAAGGGTGGCATCGCCGTCGAAACGCGCATCGAGCTTGGGGCCAACTGCGCGAATATCTGCACCTTTTACGGAAAGCGTCTTGCCATCAAAGTTATAATTTCCGTCAAAATTCACGGTCGATATAAGATCAACATGTTCTGGCTTTTCAGGAAGAAGTGAAACGAGCTTTGCAACATCGGAAACGTCGCCAGACATATCCAGATTGAAAGCGATATCCTCGCCCGGGAGAAATTGTCCTTTTGCGTCTAGCTCAGTAAACTCCGTCTTGAATTTTACAGCGAGCGGAGCGCTTTCGCCGTTTAAGAATGCCTTCGGACTATCGAGTTCAAGGTCCAATTCTGCCGGTAGCTCATTATAGCTCAAAGCTCCGTCAATTTTGATTGGATCCGCTAGGCTTGGGATAGAAAAGCTTAGATTTACATCGCTAAGATCATGTGTTGCCCCCTGCGTTTGATCAACAAAACGAATTGATCCATTTTCAAGCGTGAAATTTCCGATAGAGGTTTCAATATCTGTGAATCGGCCATCCCGCTTAAAGGGTCCAGACTCTGTTTCGACGGGGGCCGCATCGTCTTCACCAAAACTCCAATTCGTCTGGCCTGCGGCATTTTTTTCGAGATTGATTTGCGGGTTTACCAGGGTGAATGAGGAGATTTCTACCCGTTTAGAGAGGAGCGGCCATAATTTTACGCGCGCGCTCATGCCGTCCATGGCGGCGAATTGTTCAGATGAAAATCCGTCTGGATTGTCAATTTCAACACGCCCGGCATTGGCTTTTATAACCGGAAAAACACTCAGTTTGACGTCGCCAGAAACTGTGACTTCACGTGCTAGCTCTTTCTCCAACTGGGCTTCAATCTTTTCTTTATAGACAGAGGAGGGAATGAGCGAGGGCAGGGCGACTAAACCAACGACGCCGATAATAAGGATCAGTCCAGTTCCGATTAGAAGCTTCTTCATCTTGTCTCTCCAAACCTATTCAAGCTCTTAATAGCACGAAATGATGCGCGGCTTAAGTATCATCTATTTCACATTCTCGTAGGATCGTGGAATGCGTAAATTCTACCAAGCCTTTAAGTATGTTAGAGATATGCCTAAAATAAGGCGCATTAATCCACGCTGACTAACAGCTATTTAGACCTCTGCCTCAATATTTGAGCTGTCTACGCGTTCTCAAACGGCAATATATTCGGAGAGCCGCGTTTGGAACAAGTCGCGCTTACCCACCGCCAATAGGTCGGCATGACGGCTAAACCCATTTATCATATCATCGCGAATATTGGATTCTGACTTTGCGAAATCAGACAGCACATAGCTTGCGACCCGATCTTTGTGACCCGGGTGGCCAATGCCTAGACGGATTCGATGGAAGTCCGGACCGCCGCAGAGTTTATTGATTGATTTCAGCCCATTATGTCCGGCAAGCCCGCCACCTGTTTTTACACGGACTTTGCCTGGGGCAAGATCAAGTTCGTCATGGAGTACCGTCAGATCAGAAAGGCCTAGCTTGTAAAAGGACAAGGCCGCTTGTGCCGCTTGTCCGCTTTCATTCATGAATGTCGAAGGTTTGAGCAAAAGAATTTTCCGGCCATCAATATGACCGGTACTTACAAGCCCTTTAAATTGGCTTTTCCAAGGCGCAAAGCCGTGATCTTCCTGAATGCCATCAAGCACCAAAAAGCCAATATTATGGCGATGTCCTGCATATTTGGCACCGGGGTTTCCGAGACCACACCAGATTTCCATGATAGGCTCCTGCGGTTGCTGCCGCTTAAAGAGCCAGCGAAACAGAGATTTTATCCCTCTGCTCCTTCTGTCTCTTCGCCTTCAACAGCTTCTTCTTCGCCTTCTTCGCCTTCTTCTTCATCCTCAGTTTTGGATGTACGCGATGCGACGATTGTGGCGATTGTGACGTCGCGATCCGTGATGCCAGGTGTAACGCCTTCTGGTAGATTGACTTCGGACAGGTGGATTGCATCGCCAATATCAAGACCTGAAATATCAACTTCGATTGTATCTGGAATAGATCCCGCTGGACATTTGACTTCGATATTATAGCGAACGACGTTTAAGGCACCGCCACGTTTCATGCCAGGAGATACGTCTTCACCAATGAATGTTGCGCCAACATTCACATCGATAATTGTTTTTTCAGTCACACGGTAAAAATCGACATGCATAGGCATATCTGTAACCGGGTGAAATTGAACATCCTTTGTGATGACCTTTTGCGGCTTACCGTCATGCTTGAGCTCGACCATATTAGACAGGAAGTTACCTGAATTGATCGCTTTGAGCACTTCATTAAACTTGATGCCAACGGACACGGCGTCTTTCCCGCCACCATAAATGACACCTGGTACAACTCCGTCGCGGCGCGCCTGACGGGCACTTCCGGTTCCGGTTTCTTCACGGACAACAACGTCGAGAACAACACTCATTTGACTAATCCTGCCTTATGCCTGACCCCAAAAAATGAACCGCCTCAAGTCAGTTGAAGCGGGTTTGGGTCTAGCTTAATCTGTAATTGCTGCGCCCTATAGTGAAAACCATAGCAATGTGCAAGGGTTTTGATCGGGTAGAGTCAGGCCTTTGTGTTTATCCAAAGAGCTTCGAAACGCTCTCATCATTGGCAATCCGTCTTATGGCTTCGCCTAAGAGTTGAGATGTCGAGCATTCGCGGATTTTTTTGCATTTTTTCACGGCCTCAGGCTGTGCGATCGTATCCGTGATGACAACTTCTGTTAGCTCTGAATTTGTGATCCGTTCCACGGCTGGATCTGACAAAACACCATGGGTAATATAAGCGGATACAGAATTTGCCCCATGATCCTTCAATGCCTTGGCCGCATTACAAAGTGTTCCGCCAGAATCGACAATGTCATCATAAAGAATACAGCTGCGCCCTGCGACATCGCCAATAATATTCATGACTTCGCTCTCGCCAGCTTTTGGACGCCTTTTATCAACAATCGCGATATCAGCATCAAACATTTTGGCAATAGCTCTTGTTCTGACCACACCCCCTGTATCCGGAGATACAAATAAAAGGTTATCGCGCTCTTTTTTGGTAAACTGGTCTTTGATATCTTCGACAAAGACAGGTTGACCGAATAGGTTATCTGTTGGAATATCGAAAAACCCTTGAATTTGCCCTGCATGTAAATCGACAGTTAAAACGCGGTGCGCGCCAGCTTTGGAAATCAAATTAGCCACCAGCTTTGCCGAGATAGGTGTTCTGCCACCCGTTTTGCGGTCTTGGCGGGCATAGCCAAAATAGGGAACGACTGCGGTGATCCGTTGGGCCGAGGCCCTCACAAGCGCATCAATCAGGATCAAAAGCTCCATGAGATGGTCATTGGCCGGCGCCGAGGTGGGTTGAATCAGGAAGATATCTTCGCCGCGCACGTTTTCATTGATGCGGGCAAAAATTTCCTGGTCGCGAAACCGTTCAATTTCAACACTTGTCAGAGGAATGTCTAAAACATCCGCAATGCCTTTCGCCAAGGGGTTATTGGCGGTGCCGCTTATAAGCTTCATAACGCAGGTCCTAAAATCGCGTAAAACGTAATTTCCGTTACAGAGCCATTTGGACAGAGTCCATAAGTCACGGCAACATAATCACAGATAAATTTCGCCCATAGCCTGTGAGCCCTTGATGGGTGTTGCGCCGATAGGAAAAATAGTCTGTCTCATGGGCATAGCTACACCTATTCATCCACTCCGCTTCGACGCCCATTAAGGCTAAGCGGGACAAAATAAAGGCCGGTAGATCAAAATGTGGCTTGCTATCTTTGGAAGTGTGTTGGGGTGTATGAAAGAAGCGTTCAAAACTCTCATCGACGTCCAGAAACTCTGATTTAAACGTGTCTCCCACTTCGTAATTTTGCGGACCGATACACGGGCCCAATATGGCGGTGATATCATCTGGGTGCGCGCCCATTTCGCACATGGCGGCAACCGTATTTTCGACAATGCCTGCCAAAGCGCCCCGCCACCCGGCATGGCAAGCCCCAATTACCCCGGCTTTGGGATCAGAAAGCAGGACAGGTCCGCAATCAGCGGAGAGGGCCGAAATTCCAATCTTGCGCTGTTTGGTAACAAGGCCGTCCGCTTCGAGGTTCGATGGAAATTCATCCCCATCCAATATTTTCACTTGGTCTGAGTGAATTTGATGCAGGCTGACCAATTGTTCTGCTCCCAAACTGGCTTGAATGCGGTTCCGGTTTTCTGTCACAAGGGCTTTATCATCATCAGAGCGCATGCCGGTATTCAGGCTTTCATAAACGCCTGTTGAAACGCCGCCTTGACGGCCAAAAAATCCATGGGGCATGGTGAGTTTGTCATGGGTCAGATAATTCATCACCGCATTCCTAATGGTATCGGGAGGCCTTTTGATGAAATCGAAATGGCTTTGAAAAGCTCACCCATTTCATCATCACCCATCAAGCGGTTTAATTGCCGCGCAATGACGTCTTTTGCTTCGGGTTTGGATTTTGTCAAAGAGACAGCGCGCATCTCAATCCCAAGTTTTGAGAGAAATTCGCGCTGGGGGACGGTTTGTGAAATGTCGAGATCTGCTTTTACAGCCAATTCCCCTAGGGCTGCGAAATCAACGCGCGCGGTCAGATCTGTATTTCCAGGATCAGAAAACACACCGACTTTCTCATGGCGTTTCAAGGCTTGAAGCGTATCGCCGAATTCTGTGTCTTCGGGACCGTAATCAATAAATAGGGCCCGACCCGGATGTTCGGACAGGCGTCGTTCCAATTGATCGATGATTTGGGCGGCGCTGGGGCATATTTCTAGGAGCTGATCTTTGCGCGCCTCTAATGCGCCCTCTGGCAGGTTGCGTGTTAGACCACCAGGGGCGGGCATATCCATATGGGTGAAGCAGAGTTGGTCATCTGCATTCAACCCGACGCGGCGCTCGACCCAGCCGTCCTGTCCGGCAAAGGGGTCGCGACAGATCAGCTGTTGGATGGGCAGGCAGTCTAGGAACTCATTTCCGATAATAATGGACGGCCCGGCTGGCACAGCGCCCAGATTTGAGACCCAGTTTACGGGCACACCCATATTGGCCAGGGTTTCACCTTGTACGGCTTCGAGTGCTGCCGAGGCTTCGATAAGCCAGACCTCAAGGGCCGATTTAAAGTCGGGATCAAGTGAGGCCGAGCGAAGCATGTCACTCATCATGATGCCGCGTCCCGGACCTAATTCGACGAGGTGGCAGGTCTCTGGTTTTCCCAAATCGATCCAACATTGTAGGCACCATAGGCCTAGGACTTCGCCAAACATTTGCGAAATTTCGGGGGCTGTGATGAAATCGCCGTCAGACCCCAAAGGATCTCGTGTCGGATAATAGCCGCTAACTGGGTCCAGCAAACACACCGTCATATATTCAGCGACACTGATCGGTCCAGCTTCACGGATGCGATTTTTAAGTTTTTCCAAAAGCGGATTGACCTTAGTCATCAGCCTTTTCCGCAATACGTTTGGGTGAAACGGGCGCACGCTTATTGGCCCATAACATGAGGATTGCGCCAAAAATAATCATGGGTAAGCTATAGGCCATTCCGCGCGTAAAGATGAACTCACCAAATCCGCCAAATTGGGCAATGGCATCGGGTTCACGAACAAATTCGACGCTAAAGCGGAAAAGCCCATAGAAACAGGTTAGAGCTCCAAAAAGCAATCCAGGCTTTGTTAGCGCTTTATAACGGATCATCATGAAGCGGAGGATCAAAAAAAGGACGAGCCCTTCGAGAAAGGCTTCATAGAGTTGACTTGGATGTCGAACCAAAAGATCCGGGTCTTTTGGAAAAATCATACCCCAGGCGACATCTGTTTCGCGGCCCCATAACTCTTGGTTAAAGAAATTTCCGAATAATCGAACCATGCCCAGGCCAATTGGCGCACCGATTGAGGCCATATCTCCGATCCGGAATTTATCGATTTTAAACTTCCAACTCGCATAGGCACAGGCCGCAACCACGCCTAAAAAACCACCATGAAAGGCCATGCCGCCTTCCCAGACTTTAATGATGTCGAGAGGTCGCAAAAACGTTTCAGGTGAATATAAGGTCAGATATCCAAGCCGGCCGCCAACGATGATTCCGATCAGGCAATAAAACATCAAATCTGAGAGCATAGATTCTGTGGGTACAATTTCGGGGACACGGGTCGCGTCTTTAGTAATCCAGATATCGCGACGCTTGGTCATGCGGACGGCATAAAGATAGGCGCCGAATAGGCCCACAATATAGGCGACTCCATACCATTTTAACGCAAAGCCTCCGGGCTCGCCAAAATCAATAATATTTTCACTGATCCAGCTTGGAAAATCAATCGCATTCAATAAAGATATAAGCATTACTATCCAAACACTGGAAATTGAGTCTCGCCCTTCCTACATCCTATAGAACAGACATTCAAAGTGAAAGACGGCATCTTTATGCAAGGCAGAAATAAACCCCTCGATGATCTCTCAAATCTGATGACCAATGCTGTTGGCGCAATCAAAGGCGTTGGCGATGAAGTCAAAGCTATGGGGCGGTCTCAGGCCGAGAAATTCGTGCAAGAAATGGACCTTGTTAGCCGTGAAGAATTTGATGTGCTCAAGGCGCGACTGGATGCGGCCCTAGCCGAAATCGAAGCCTTAAAAGGGTCTACCCCGAAAAAAACAGCCGCAAAGAAGCCAACCGCAAAGAAAACTGCTGCAAAAAAGCCAACCGCAAAGAAGACTGGGGCCAAGAAAACGGCACCAAAAAAATCTTCAACGAAACGCGCGACAACGAAGAAAACGCTTTAAAACCCGCCATCTCCGAAGTCATCTTCGACCCAATTGCCAAATTTCGTCAGGCTTGGCTCGAAGGATAGGGCCACTGTTCCAATCGGGCCGTGACGTTGCTTGCCAATAATGACTTCGGCCTTGCCGTGTAATTTACTCATCTTGGCTTGCCAGTCTTCGTGAGCGGCCACATCATCTTCACTGGGCTCTGTGCGTGAGAGGTAATATTCTTCGCGGAACACAAACATCACCACATCCGCATCTTGCTCAATCGAACCTGACTCCCTGAGGTCAGAGAGTTGCGGTCTCTTATCATCGCGCTGTTCAACCTGGCGGGAGAGCTGGGCGAGGGCGAGGACAGGCACGTCCAATTCTTTGGCGAGAGCTTTTAGGCCTTGTGTAATCATCGAAACTTCTTGAACGCGGTTCGTCGAAGAATTCATATTCGCACCTCCCGTCAATAGCTGGAGATAGTCAACAACAATCACATCCAATCCGCGTTGACGTTTCAGGCGTCGCGCACGTGCCGCAAGCGCCCCGATGGAGAGACCGCCCGTATCATCAATATGAAGCGGAATGCGGATGATCTCGTCAGCGGCATCGCGAATATGCTCATATTGGGCGGTCGTAATATCGCCGCGCCTGATATGATGGGAGGATACGCCTGAATGTTCGGCCAGAAGACGTGTTGCAAGCTGTTCCGAGCTCATCTCGAGAGAGAAAAATCCGACAACGCCGCCATTGGTCGTTTTCTCAATCCCGTTTTCATCTTTCTCAGATTTAAAATGTTTCGCGATATGAAACGCAATATTCGTCGCAAGTGAGGTTTTTCCCATTGACGGGCGACCGGCCAAGATAACCAAATCTGATCTGTGCAAACCGCCTAATTGGCGATCCAGATCAATCAAGCCTGTTGAGACACCTGAGAGTTGACCATCTCTGGCAAAGGCGGCCGAGGCCATTTCAATCGAGGCGATAAGCGCGGTTTCGAAATCGACAAAGCCTTGTTGCGTGCCCCCTAATTCCGCCAAATTATAAAGCTGACTTTCTGCGGCGATGATCTGGGCTTGCGCGTCTGCCTCGCTATCGGGATTGACCGCATTGGATTTTATATCTTCAGACAGGCGGATCAATTCGCGTCGCATGGCCAGATCAAAAACCAGCTTGGCATATTCCGGCGCTGTCACAGATGGCGGCGCATTATCCAGGAGAAGGGCGAGATATTCGACCCCACCAATATCAACCAGCGTTTCGTCTTGGGAGAAGCGGTTTTTTAAAACAATCGCATCGGCGAGTTTTCCGCTCTCGATCAGACGGGCAATGGAGTCAAAAATCCTAAGATGGACGGGATTGTAAAAATGCTTGGCCTGAACAATCGCCGAAATCTTGTGATAGGCCTCATTATCATAAAGCAAAACACCCAAAAGCGCAGCCTCAGCCTCTTGCGATTGCGGCGTTGAATCCAGGGCTTCGGATTGAAAATTTTGTTCGTCTGCAAATACCATAGCGCGTCTTAGAATGAGTCTTTGACCACTGTTATAGCATAAACACAGTTAGGAATAAAGTCCTATGTGTGTAAGTATAATTACGGGGATAAGTCTTAGCCCTAATCCTGACAAGCAAGGCGGCATTGGGGGCTAGGATACGATTAAGATAATTTTATTGAAAAAAGGATATGATATTTGAAGGGGGAAATATGGACGCACTTGATATCATAATATTATCAACTCACGCCGTGTTATTTTTCATTGGCTTTGTTGTTAAACCCCTACGCACGACACCTTATGTATCGGGCATGATAGCTATTTTGGTTTCGGCTATTTTATGTCTCATCATATTAAACGGAGGTCCTGGAGGATCGCTCGGGACCCATGGCGCGTGGTATTTGATATGTGCGGCGCTCACGCTTGGCGCATTGCCCATCTTTACGCTGGGGTCTTCATATTGGTCGGGACGATTTTTTTCTAGCTTGGTTCGATAGGCATGCTCTGAAGATGCGGGATCTGTCGCATGTGACTGATTTTGCATGGGTTCGCATGCGTTTGGCCTCGCATCATGAGCGGGGTGACAGGAATAACATTTGAGCTAGGTCTCTTACTTACGCCATTTTGCCCGATAGAGCGCCCAATATAGTCGAAGTGGGAAGCCTTTAAATCGTGGCAGGGTATCCGGATAGGGTAGGGATGACGTTCGGTGGCTCGTTTTAATTCGCCATTGTAAATTTGGAATATCAGATTTGAATGCAGTTCTGAAACTGGAAATCCAGAACCCAGGGCCAAATTTTAGATATAGCGGCGTTTGACAGCAGCTCGAAACATAACGCGTTGTTGGCGAATCTGCCTTTAGCTTATGGCCTTCAATACGTTCCGCACCTGCCACACATGTCCAGTCTTTTTCCAAAAATATCGAAAATGATGTGCCGCCGTCTGCTTCCAAGAGATTTTCACACCCTCTCTCTTTGACAAGGGTTTTGGCCGCAGATTGGCAATCTTCACAATAGCAAGTGACATTGCAGGCTGGATTAGCCGAGGCCTCAAACCGCACTTGCCCACAGTCGCATTCAGCAATGTAATTTATGTCTGTTATAGGCGAAGACCTCAATTAATTCTCAGCAGACTATAAGCAATACAATCAGTTTTAAAATTCAACTATTTGCTATGTGAATTTGACTGGAGCACACATGCGGGGTTGTTTGATTTGATTTGTGTATATTGTGTTTGTCTGGCCGTAGGTTGTGCGGAGGCGGGCCGCTCACTCCCGATTGAGCTGTGCGGTCTTACCTCGTTATAATCCTTTCGCCAAGCCTCTAATTTTTGGCGGGCATCTGCCAGGCTCATGAAACAATGCGTGTTCAAACACTCCGCCCGAATACTACCGTTAAAGCTCTCGATAAATGCATTGTCTGTAGGCTTGCCAGGAAGAGAGAAATCAAGAATGATATCGTTTTAGTTAGCCCACTGATGGAGATTTTTGCTGATAAATTCCGGGCCATTATCAACCTGTATGCTTTTAGGATAGCCATGTTTGCAAAACACGCATCTCACAATATATATTTTCATGTCTGCTTTTGGGCAAAGCAGACATTAGAAGCGCGTCATCGAGCCATGTAGCTCTTTATGATTAAAACTCGAGTGATTATTGTCCTAGTGTTCTCTTAATTTTAGAGTTGTTCGAATTTACCGAAATGACAGCCCAGATCATGGAGGCTAACCATCCAACAATAAAGCCAATGCCCAATGTGAAAAAGCCAATGACAATTGTCAGGACAAGTAAGATTAAGGCGCCAGGGACGGTGGCATATAATAAGCCGAGCGGGCCAAATAAAAATGTCAATATTAGTGCGACCACCATACTTTTTTCTTTACCCACTGCGATAAAATTTGTCGTTGATGTACTATCTGGTTGGTTCACAATTTCTCTCCCAGTGTGAATTATGTTTAATCGTTAAGCCTATCCTCCTCTGCATAGCAAGCTTAAAGCGTAAATTGAGACGTTAAAACGACGGAGCAATCTGAACCATCAGATAAATTGACATCAATTATATTGGATGGTGCAGAAGTCGATTATCTCATATTGGGGCGAATAGATCTCAATGATGATACGCATGAAGATATTTTGCTAGAGATGACCTATCATCATAAGTTTTCAAAACTCTCAAATAAAGTCAGGCACGGCTGGAGAGGTGGAGCCGTGCCTGTTGCCCCCGCCGGCCACACAAATTCGGGGTTTGTGCGGCTTGCACATTTTGCGAAAGTTTGCCCCTTTTATTTCTGTTTAAAAATGGTCGGAAAAATGGGTCCATTTCTAAGACAGTGTTTTCGCAAATTGTACTAGCCCGGCGGATATGTCTTTACGCTTTCTCTAGCTTAGGGCGTCGAGGACGCGTTCCATATCATCGGCAAGCTTGCCGATATTATAGGTCACATCATCTGCTGTTGCGGTGCCCATGACTTCACCCGTATGGGTGTCGACGAGAAGGGCTTTGGCCTTGGCACCGACCCAGCACTCACATTCGTCTCCTATAACCAATCCTGTATCCGGTAAGGCTTTGCCACCAAAGCTCGCCCAATAAGCGTCCGCATCTAGCCCATAAAGGATCACATGCGAGAAACCTTCATTGGCAGCCGTCAACCGGATCTCATCAATCTCATTATCTGTATCGCCTTCTGCATAAGCATAGCTCGCCGTGTATTTGAGAAAGCTAGACGGTGGCAGCAGATCGATATTTAAATCAACACGCCGATCCAGTAATTCCCAGTCATATTCTTCACCAAACGGTGTCGGAATTAATTTGCCACCGTCAAGGCGGGCAACCGCGATACGATCTTCTTGCGTCAACTTGTCGAGTTCTAATTGATTGGCCTGACGGGCTTCTGCAGATCCTGCAAAAGGTGTTGTGGTTTCTGTATATGAAGCGGCATGAAGTTCTGCCTGACGCAATTCTGCTGATCCACCATGGGGTGTCGCCCAGGCACTATTAGCAAAGCCGGTAATTAAAGCAGCGATCGCAGCGGTTTTTAGTAAGTTTGTCATTTTCAAGCCCTCATCATTTGTTTTTCGATGAAACCTCTATGACGGGCAGATAGGGCAGCTCTTTGATCCTAAAATGATGATTTCGTGGCAATGTTTTCGTAATGTGCGCGAAATATGGCCAAAACCCGTCATTTACCGTCCATTTACCCTAATTATGACGGCTTTTGCCTTTTTTGCGCCAATCCGAAACAGATGGTAGAGTTTGGCCATGCGTATCTTTCTGATTTGCCTTTTCATGATGTTTTGCTCGGCGTGTCATGCAGAGTCTTTCGAACAAGCACCCGCCAACCGAGAGAGCCTATCCGCAGACCTATTTCTGCGGATCATTAAAACTTCGTCGGATCGTCCCAAAGGCTATCTTGAGGCCTGGCGTCGCGGAAAAGACGGAAAATTCGCGCTTGACCGGACATTTGATATTTGTACGTGGTCCGGCGCGCTTGGCCCAAAGCTAAAAGAGGGCGATGGACAATCCCCGGAAGGCTTTTATTTTGTTCGTCCCGGCGCCATGAACCCGAATTCCAGCTATCACCTCTCTTTTAATCTGGGCTTTCCCAATGCGTTTGACCGCGCCCATGGTCGCACGGGCAGTTACCTAATGGTTCACGGCGAATGCGTCTCGATTGGGTGCTATGCCATGACCAATGACGGCATCGACGATATCTGGGCCCTGATGAACAAGGCTTATGACGGTGGCCAGCCTTTTGTCCGTGTTCATATATTCCCGTTTGAAATGACAGAGGAAAATCTGGCCCAATATGCGGATAATCCCAATCACGCCTTTTGGACAAATTTAAAAACAGGCTGGGAATGGTTTGAGCGTACCCGCGTCCCGCCAAATGTGACGGTGACTGGTAAGAGTTATCAATTTGAGGCGTTGGAGTAGGATCGAAGGACGAAAATTTTGGGAATTATATACATAACTAGACAGACTACTTTTTCTTTCGCGGTAAAAACATAAAAGTCGTCACAATAAGAAAGAATATCGGCGTAGCCCACGGATAATTGTTTCCAAGGATTCTGCCTATGTCTGGAAACAGATACATCAGCCCGATAACGAGTATCAGGCAAATAGCGACTCTGACTATTAGTTTGATTTTGGAATCTTCTTATCCCGCGCAAAGAATATCGCATCTGCAATTTTCTCAGCAGTCGCGGGAATGGGCTTAACTTCGTTCTTAACGGGACGCCCGCGCTTTTTCTTTTCTTCATCTGACATATGCAGACCCTACTTGATTAAGTCCTGATAGCGCAAGCGCTTGCCGACAAAACCCTTGGCGAGCATTTCCATCTGAACAATCGTGTCAAAGTCGCGGACATTGTGGCGACCCGCAAACTCTGTGATGTAGCGGTTCAAATGCTTAGGACTCATCTTGTGGTAGGTTCCTTTATAGCCGCGCTTCAAAGTGGCCCAGAAGCTCTCAATTCCGTTCGTGTGGGCCATGCCGTTCACATACTCGCCGACACTGTGTTTTACAGTCTCATGCTTATAGAAGGGCGATAGGCCGTTATAGGCGCGGAACTCATCCGTGTAGACTGTTGATCCGTCTTCGATGTTGTCTTCGATAAAGTCGTGTAGCGTCTCGCGGTTCGTGCTTTCGATGTGACGGACCCGAATGTCACCATCACGCTCAACAGCGCCAATGACCGCAGCTTTGCCAACTGCACCGCGTCCAGCCTTAGCGCGCTTGCTACGGTGCTTGTTGCGCTCTTTACCGCCGATATAAGTCTCATCGACTTCAACAACACCGTCTAACTTATCGCTATCGTCGTGCGCCTCTTCCCATCCCTTGCGGATTTTCTGCGCAAGCATCCAAGCGGTTTTCTGGGTGACGCCTAAATCGCGGTGCAGCTTCATGCTGCTGACGCCCTTGAGTGACGTAGACATAAGATACATCGCAATGACCCACTTTTGCAGGCCAACACGGCTAGACTGCATCACAGTGCCAGTTTTGACACTGAAATACTT
>CAYRMO010000059.1:0-16887 GCA_964425355.1 uncultured Algimonas sp.
CTTGAAGAACATCATTCAATATTCTCAATATTTGTTCAAAATTGTTACTTCTCGCCACCGAGCTATTTAGTTTATAGAGATTTACCATCTCATCAATCACTATGAGCAATCCCTTATATCCGGCGATTTTCGCAAATTGGGAATAAAGTTTGAGGTAATCATAAATATTAGCATCATCAATGATTGTTCTTACGCCGAGAGCTTTCCGTGCATCGGTCTTTGTCGTGAACTCAGCCCGCAACCAACGTAGCGCATTTGATTTTCTTTCTTCATCGCCAGTCATCGCTCCAAAGAAAAACTCTGTTACAACTTTTTTGAAATCATAACCTGAGACGAGTTCTTCAAGCGGTGCCAATCGTTCTTCAATTAAAGCCTCCGCAGAGGTATTTTGTTCATCTGCATCTTTCATCGATCTAGAGACAAAACGTTCGACAATGCTAGATAACGCTCCCCCATCAACCTTAGTTCGCGTCGCCATATTTCGCGTAAGTTCGGCAAATAAGTTTCGCGCCTGCCCATTAGATGCATGTAAACGGCGGTCAGGAGCAAGGTCAGCATTTACCACGATCAGCCCTTTCTCCATTGCAATTAGCCGCACTAAATTAAGAAAAAAGGTTTTACCTGCCCCATATTCTCCTATGATCAACCTAATGGATGACCCACCATCTGCAATTAAGTCGATATCATTATTCAATTGAGCAAGCTCATCCGAACGGCCGACTTGAACATGATGCAATCCAGAGCGTGGCACAACACCTGCTCGTAAGGCCTGGATGATTGTGGCACGATCTTTAGGTCGAATTCTTTTTTTCGTATCGCTCAACAATTTTCTCCTTAAGCAGCATTCACTAGATCAGCATAAACCTCTATCGGGTCGCCATCTTCTAATATTGGTTCATCAAATTTTCCGAAAGCCCATTCGTTTAATACTTCCATAGCACCATCCGGAAACAATTTTAAACTTTTCACTAATCGCTCATAGTCTTCACGAGGCCATTCGACACGTTCAAGAAGCTCCTTGAGAAGTTGTTCGTAAACGGAATCCAACCCTTGAAACTTATCGCTTGTTTCACCAAATTGAGTTTGAATAACCGTATCGTCTGCATTTTTCGGCTCTTCATCCTCAAATATACTTGCAAGTAGTGCGGAAGCTTTTTTCGTATCATTAAGGGTGGATTGAACAAGGTTCATGTCTAGCTCAACACCTCTCTTAGATCCCTCAGAGGATACGGAAGCTTCATTCTCTTTTGAATCTGCATCTCCTTTAGTTTTAGGTGCTGAAGCTTTCATAGAATGCAAACTCGAATATAAGTCTTTTTTATCAAATCCTATAGCTTTATAAACCGACTCCAAGGCTCTCACTTCCCCTGGTTCAATTTTTCCATCTGCGACAGCAACGGCAATAGCTAGTTCTGCTAAAGCCTGTTTTTCACTCTTCGATACGGTTTTAATTTTTCTATTGATTGCAGCGAGGTCGACTTTTTGAACAGAGAGCCACTTAATCACATTGTAAAGTCGACCTTTTTCATCAGAATTTAGATTCTCGAGACTCATCACTCTTTCTACAAGCACTTTCAGCTCAACATCTAATAACCTGTGATCTGAATGTGCAATATAAGCTCCTAATGATATTTCCAGGAAAGCTAGCAGATAGTTATCAGAGGGCTTTTCTTGAGATAAGATTGTTGCATCTGATTCAAGTAAAAGTAATTTGCTGTCAGACTTTAACGACCCAATTGACTCATAAGGTGTCGGAACCATATTCCACCCCAAAGAATTCAACATAGCACTGACGTCTCTATGAATGACTTTAGTTACTTTTTTTCCATCATAATCCGTAGTCTTTTTAATAATTTCTCCAAACGTAGAAATTCCAGATTTTTCATCTGACTTATTAGAAACCCAAGCTTTCAATTCACTTATCTTCTTCCCACCAAAATTTGGAAGTAGCTGCGGCGGCAATAAACTTAATGCTTTAAAAGTCCCTTTCGCGTCGGGATTTCTTCCTAGTAGGCGACTAAGTTTATCTAGCTCATTCATAGCCTCATCTGCTAACTTCTGAACAGCGCGTATAGGTGCTCTGGTATTTGAAATGTCTGGAATCCCTTTTGTGTATTTTCCAAATTTCGTAGAAAATGTTGAACTGCAAGATGAATACTCAGGACTAAATTTAGCTCTCGGGATGCTTATTTTTGGGCCGTTGGGCTGAGCTATTTGCAACTTAGTTTGCAATAGAGAAATGAACTCTTCTTCTAGTCGATTAGCCGGAGTTCTTAAGTGTTTCTCCGGGTGATTCAAAAACCATAATAATACATCATCATTGTTTAGTGGCTCACCTGATTTCATTTTTTTACCTATATAAAGAACCACGCTCATAGGCATTTGCCAACTAGACTGTTTCAAAATTTTCAATGCGGGAACCGATATTGAGTTTGGTTCAAATAGAGTGGCAAAAGATAAAGCGTTTTCGACATATCTTCTCAATGAATGATTATTTGGGAAAACTTCCAACAACCTTCTCATTTCCGATAAGATATCAGCCGCTTCTTTAAGCGATCCTTCCAAGAATAGACGTCGCTCCAGACCATAAAAATATAGAAATGCAAAACTGACATTTGCTTCTGAATTTCTTGCGCCATCCGACAACCATTTTAAATATTCACGACGCGCCTTAGGACTTATACCTGCATAACTTGGCCAATAATTAATACTATCTGCGTCGTAATCATTGCTCTCTGCAGCCACTTTTAGCCTTGGATTAATAAGGCAATTATCAGTGCCTCCATATTTTTGCCCCCGAAGCTTTGACCCAACATAGATCATTCCATGAGCAACTTCTATTCCTGCAATTTTAGTTGCCCTGCCTTTTGGCAACCAACACTTATTCCCTTCACTCATAATTTCCGTTGCTTTAGGTTTATGTCCCATTGAGGTGTATCTGCTTAAACTATAGCCAGATTCAACTCTTGCGGAGGGCGAGGCGGATGGCGAAGAAAACTCTATTTTAAAAGACTCTAAATCGTCAAAATCATCACCTTGACCATTCCCATATTTCTTTCGGTTTTCCTTATATTGTGATTTCGGTATTTTTTCTCGTTTTTGATTGCTAGAATATTTCCCGGCCTTTGGATTGTGTTTTTTTTGCCCAAATATTTTACTGAACAAGAACATTAATACACCACCTAGTATCAACCAAATTAAACGGGATGACGAGGTGTCTGATTTATTCTCAGATATTGTATGATCATTAACTTTGGGTTTTGCAGAATGTTGAATTACTTTTTGGATCGCAGCCAATGTTGCGGCATCAACCTCTCCTGTTACACTTAAATCATTTTCTAGCTGAAATCGTGCTAAGGCCGCTCTAGTTTTTGGCCCCATAAAACCGTCAGCATTACCAAGATCATAACCTTGCTCGGTCAAAAAGATTTGAACGTTCTCTAGTTGTGAATCTTGTGAATGAGCCCCAATGTAAAAGCAGCTAGCGAAAACCAAAAAAAAGAAAATACATATGTTTTTTACAAAAGCCTTCATTCTTGAAATCTCATCATTTCCATAAAATCAGCTTCTCGAATAATTTTGATGTTTTGTCCCTTGGCGATTAAGCTTTCAGCTTTACGGTGTTTAGAGCTTTTTGAATGCCCTGCCAATTTCTGAATATCTTGATTGCCAACGCATAATAGTGTTGTTTTTTTGGTTACCCCTTGTCCAACATCACACCCAATTTTTGCAGCCAAATCCGCTGCCTCATTTTTAGTGATTTTAAGTTGACCTGTAAAAACAATAACCTCTCCTGATAAAAGTCCGTCAGGGTTGCCCTCACGTTTAACCGACGATGGAGAGTATTTTGACAGATCAATTGATTGCTTAACTCGCTTTGCCCAACCAGTTAAATCCAAACCAGTTTCCCTTGAAGCGGCCAGTAGAATTTCTCCCGACGCCTTTGCATCCTCTAAGGCATCATGATGTGTGAAATCATATCCAATTTTCTTACACACATTAGCTAAACCATAGCCTCTTTCTGAAAATTCACTCCAAGCACGCCTAGCTACCCCAGCTGTATCGAGCCAAGTTATTTCAGGTAATATGAGATCATGAAAAATGACTGCTTGCTGGATTGCAACACGATCAAAAGGGGTGTGAATAATTGTTATATTTTCCTGCAATAGTTTTGACAGTTCAGGAAATACCTGTTGGAAGTTTGGTGCACCGCGAATTGTTTCTCGATCAATACCATGGATACCGGTATTTATTTCATCAAAGTAGGTTTCCGGGTCTAAATACGTGCTCCATTCACCACTCAATTTTCCATCTCGAAATTTAGCAATACCTATTTGGCAAATACTAGACATATTAGCATTTGCTGTTTCAACATCTATGGCTATGAAATCCACCGAAATTCCCCTTATCCGTGTGTTCACAGTAAGCGAGGCCTATAATTAAATTCAAGGAGTATTTGATTTTTAGTTTTGATATGGTTCTACTCTTAAGCGCTTAAGACTTACACAAAGTGTTACACACTTTGAAGTTCTAGCTTATGAAATATGCGCATATAACGAAGTAAAATCAATGGTACGGGTGGTCGGACTCGAACCGACACTCCAAAGGAACCGGATTTTGAATCCGGCGCGTCTACCAATTCCGCCACACCCGCATGATGTTATGTGACAAAGCCCAGGGACCTTGTCCGATTGGCAAGGGCTCTACTTAGCCTGACATTTTTTTCCGTCAAGCTGAATTCGCCATAATTCGCACATGTTTAAAGGTGACTTTAACATTCATTCTGTTAGAGGCGGCCAATGAAGGGTAAACTCGCATTTCTGGATAAATGGTATGAGAATACCAAAGCCTTGGCAGGTCATAAGCGAGCAATGCCTGCGCTCTGCGCCCTGTCCTTTGCAGAAAGCTCATTCTTTCCAATCCCCGTCGACGTTATGATCATGCCCATGGTTCAAGCCCGTCCTAAGGCCTGGTGGCGGATTGCGCTTTGGGCAAGCCTCTTCTCAGTTCTGGGCGGCATATTCGGATATTTTCTCGGCATGATGTTTTATCAAAGCCTGGCCGAGCCCATGCTAGACTGGCTGGGCAAGACGGATACGGCCAATACATTCCGCGAAAAGATTGGCGAACATGGTGGCTTATGGGTTTTTGGCGCAGGATTTACGCCTTTTCCTTATAAGGTCATTACGATTATGAGCGGCGCAGTCCCCGTGAGTTTCGGCATATTTGTGGCGGCCAGTGTCATATCCCGAACCTTGCGTTTCCTCTTGGTCGCCGGGATTGTCCGCCTCTTGGGCGAAACGGCGGAACGTTGGATGAAAGAGCATTTTGCGATTTTTACAATCGGCCTATTTGCCTTACTCATCGCAATGTATATCGCCTATCGAAAATTCGTTCCGCATTAGTTTTTTAAAAGACCGATCGTCTTTGAAAATCCATATGAATTGAAAGCCTGGGCGCGGGCTTGATCTGTTTTGGGCCCGATCAGAAAAGCGGTCTCCGGATAATCCGGTTTTTGCTTTGAAATATGCCCTGACAAAACCACGTTAAGACGCCGGGCAATCGCCTCCCCGCTATCAACCCAGCTTACCGTTTGGCGTACCGCCTGTTTAAGCTCGGCTTTCAAAAGTGGAAAATGCGTGCAGGCCAGGACAACCGCGTCCACATCCATCCCTCTCTTGCCTTGAAAAAGCGGCGCTATTTCATCGCGTATTATATCCAAATCAACAGATTTGCCGGATAATTTACGTTCAGCCTGTTCAACCAATCGGGTTGAGCCCTGAAGGACGACCTCGCAGTCCGAGGCAAAATCAGAAATCAGATCATTGACATAGCGCCGCCTTATGGTGCCCGGCGTTCCCAAAACCCCAATCGTTCGCATGCGCGAGGTCTCAGCGGCGGGCTTGATGGCAGGCACAACCCCGATGACCGAAATAGGTAGTGCATCGCGAATAGGTTGCAGAGCCGTTGTAGACGCCGTATTACAGGCAATAACAACGGCGACTGGCTCAAGCATAAGACAAAGCGTTTTCAAAAGACCTGGCAAACGCGCTTGCAACGCGGCTTCACTTTTATCGCCATAGGGCCGAAATTCGTCATCCGCCACATAGGATAAAAACAGATCAGGCCGACGTTTGCGGATCTCTGCGACCACAGATAATCCGCCCACACCGGAATCAAAAACAAGAACATGATGGCTCATGGTCCATCTTTGGACCAACAGGGTAAGCAAATTATGAAGTCTTTTTGATTATTTCAGGGCGGTTTCTGATCTCGTCATTTGCATTCTGGCTAGGCTCGCTTATCTGGAGCCCCTATGGCTCCACCGCTCTTAACCTTGAAAGACATGGCCCTCACCTTTGGGTCGACGCCGCTTATCGAGCGCGCGGATCTCACGGTTCACGCGCGAGACCGGATTTGTCTGGTCGGGCGTAATGGGTCTGGCAAGTCAACCTTGCTTAAGATTGCGGCGGGTTTGGTTGAGGCCGATAGTGGTGACCGCTTTGTCAAACCGGGAACGAGTTGGCGCTACCTTCCCCAGGACCCGGATTTATCCTCTTATGCCAATGTCGAGGCCTATGTGCGCGATGGTCTGGTTGGGGCTGATGATGGATACCGCATTCCTTATCTCTTAGACGCGCTTGGCCTTAAGGGGGATGAAGATCCATCTTATATGTCCGGCGGCGAGAAACGCCGCGCCGCCCTTGTGCGCACCCTTGCGCCTGAACCCGATATTTTAATGCTCGATGAGCCGACCAACCATTTGGACCTGCCCGCAATTGAATGGCTGGAGGGTGAGCTTGGAAATATCCGCGCCGCCCTATTATTGATTTCTCATGACAGACGGTTTCTGGAAAGCCTGTCACGTAAAACCCTTTGGATGGATCGCGGCGAAACGCGCGAGTTGAATAAGGGCTTTGGCCATTTTGAGGATTGGCGCGATGAGGTCTTAGAACAAGAAGAGCTAGACCGTCATAAACTGGCGCGGCAAATTCACCGCGAGCAACATTGGGTGGTTCATGGGGTTTCCGGTCGCCGCAAACGAAACGTCCGCCGCCTCAAAGAATTAGGCTCACTTCGCAAAGAGCTTAAATCCGCCAAGAAAGTTGTTGGGCAGGCCGATATAACGGTCACGCAAGGCCGATCTTCTGGGAAACGCGTCGCGCGTCTCACAGAAGTCAGTAAGGCCTTTGATGGCCGCACCGTGATCGACACAGTTTCAATGCGTATCCACCGCGGCGAGCGGATCGGGATTGTCGGTCCAAATGGGTCCGGCAAATCAACCCTGTTGAAGTTAATTATGGGCGAGCTTGAGGCGGATAGCGGGACGGTTGAATTAGGTCTCAACCTCGAACCCCTCGTCATTGATCAAAACCGCTCGACCTTAAATCCAGATTGGACCTTAGCTGACGCGCTAACAGATGGCGGCGGTGACAGCGTCATCGTCAATGATCAGCCCCGCAATGTGATTGGATATATGAAAGATTTTCTGTTTTTACCGGAACAAAAACGCACGCCTATTCATGCCCTATCAGGCGGCGAGCGCGGGCGGTTGCAACTCGCACGTGGCCTAAGGCTACCATCTAACCTTTTAGTGCTGGATGAGCCGACAAATGATCTGGATCTGGAGACGCTGGACCTCTTGCAAGAAATTGTCGCCGATTATGCCGGCACAGTAATCCTTGTCTCGCATGATCGGGATTTCCTGGACCGCACCGTAACACGTAGCCTCGCTTATGAGGGGGATGGAAAGTGGCAGATTTATGCAGGTGGCTATTCCGATCTGATTGCGCAACGCGGCAGCGGCGTGAAAGCCAGACAAGACGGTAAATCAGACGTCATAAAGACGAATAAATCCGCCAAATCAGATGATGTTCAAAAAAAATCATCGGCTAAATTAAGCTATAAACATAAATTCCGTCTTGAAAAACTGCCGGAAGAAATCGCGGCGACCGAGGGCGAAATTGAAAGCTTGAATACAGTTTTGGCTGACCCGACCCTATATTCTAAAGACCCGGAGCGCTTTCAAAAAACATCTGATGATCTCGTGGCAGCCCAAAATAAGCTCGCAAGCCTTGAGGACGAATGGCTGGAATTAGAAATGATGCGCGAAGGCAGCTAGGTAGCACAAGGCCCGGAGTTATGAAGGCTTTGGATTTAGGTCAAACCACTCTTCATTTACGTCTACGTCGTCTCAGTGCATTTTTATAAATTGCACATTTTCGTCGTTTCAGTGCATTTTGATAAAATGCACGGAGCTTTGTCCCTAGGACCTCCTGGGTCTCACATTTATAAACCGAACTCGCGCCACTGCCCAATCCCGAAGCATCCAGGAGATTTCGGGCACAAGGCCCAAAATGACGAAGATTATAGGTTTGGGAATGGACTTATCTGACTAAGCCTTCACCATATCTTTGGTCAGGACCTTCTCCATATCGCCGTCAACATTCTTTAGAACCAACGGATCCATGACGCGGCGAAAGAGCGGCGGAAAATAAGCCAGAATGAACATGGTCGCATAGCCAAAGGGCAATTGCGGCGCATCTGGGAAGGTTCGCAGATTTTGGTAATGGCGCGAGGGATTTGCGTGGTGGTCCGAGTGGCGGGCCAGATTAAAGCTGATCAAATTCGTAAAGAGCTTATTGCAATTCCAGCTATGGGCAGGCTCGGCCGGAAGATATTTTCCATCTGGGCGTTTGGCGCGAAGAAGACCGTAATGGCCAACATAATTCTGCAGTGACAAGCTATGAATAGAATAGAGCCAAGCCGCGACCAAATAGGGTAGAATGACCCATCCAAATATCGCCAAAATCGTACCCCATGCGACAATCCCTAAGAGGATAGACTGCATAAATTCATTTTTGATCGAAAACCGAGAATAGCCTTTGCGATCAGCCCGTCGGCTTTCAATAGACCAAGCGCGTTTCCATGCGCCCGGAACTTCGCGGGTCATAAACCCCCAAAAGGATTCCCCAAAATAGCTGGTCGCACTATCTTTTGGCGTGGCGACTTGCGAATGATGTCCGACATTATGTTCAATCCGAAAATGACCATAGAGACTGGGAGCTAACATGAATAGGGCAATCCATTTACTGGCCCGGTCCGTTTTATGACCTGTTTCGTGACCAGAATTAATCGCAAAGGTCAGACCCAGCCCATGGGCAAGGCCAGCCCCGATCATATTGAAAAGGGAGAGATCATGCGTTGCAACATACCAGGCCCCAAAACCCCAGGTTAGATAGATGATGGGTAATAGCCCATGTACCATATAGCGATAAAAAGGCGATAAGGCGGCTTCGGCATCCATTTGTCCCAAAAGATCTTTTTTGTCGTCACCCATTAAAATTTCAACAAAGGGTATGACAAGATAAACAAGGGCAATTGGTAACCAGACCCAGGCTGCCTGTCCCGTGAGCAAGGCTGTCACCGTGCCCAATAATGGCATGAGCGGATAGGTTAGAGAGACAAGCCAGAGATGGCGTTTGCGCGCTGGGTTAGCTTCAAAATCTGGATTTAAAAATGCCATTTTAATCTCCATCACGTCACCCTATCTTCGGGTGGCTGTGACCTTTACGTCAATTGTAATTGTCTTTGATACATATTCATCTGTATCCCAAGGCGCAGCCCCAACCCCCCAAAGCGTGCGGTCAATTTCTGCCTGTCCAGTCATCACCGCCTGTTTACCCTCAATCTCAAGATCGAAGCCGAGTTGCACAGGCTGGGACGTTCCCTTTAGGGTCAGTGTTCCATCTGCCACATAACCCGCATCATTTGAATTTACAGTTTGGGTTTCAAAGACAGCAACTGGGAAGGCCTTTGTCGAAAACCAAACCTTGCCTGGTACGGTTGAATTTCGATCATTTGATCCGGCATCCACACTGGCCAAAGGAATTTCGATTCGAATATTGGCCGCGTCTAGCGCATCGGGATCAAAATAAATCTCACCTGTAAAGTCTTCAAATCCACCTGTAAAAGATTCGCCTTCTTGCAGGGCCGAAAACTGAATATGGGACGCCTCTTTGATAATATCCCAATTGCCAATTACGCTCTCAGATGCACTCTCTGGCGCAACCTCCCCTATATTGTTTTGGGTGAGTTGGGCTTCGGTCGAATTTGCGTTTCCGCAGGCGGAAAGCGCCAAAGTAAATCCAGCCAGTACGGAGAATGATATAATTTTCGAACAGTTCATGGTCTTATTACGCCGCAAAATGCGATCTGAGGCAAATGAATTTTCCGCTATATCTCTGCATGGTGTGAATTCACGCGTAAATTTTAACTTCATTGCAAGAGCTGCATTTGATAGAGGAAAAAGCTCTTAAACCAGAAAGATATATTTATGTCGTCACAATTTATCGCCTCGCCTGGTCAAGCCTTTGACCTCGCCTCAAGATCCTCACGCATAGATCTCTATGAAAATAAAAAAGCGGCACAATCCGCAATAAAAGACAATGCAAAAGCGATTTCAGGGCTGGCGCATCGCCTTTACGGCGAAGCGGATCGGAAACTCCTGATTGTCCTTCAAGGTATGGATACATCGGGAAAGGACGGTACAACAGAAGCCATGTTTCACCGCACGGCGCCTCTCAATGTGAATGTCGCGGCATTTAAAGCGCCGACAAAAACTGAACTCGCTCATGATTTTTTGTGGCGCATCCATCAAGTCGTGCCCAAAAAAGGCCAGATCACCGTGTTTAACCGGAGCCATTATGAAGATGTGCTCGTCGTTAAAGTCCGCGAATTTGCATCCGCTGAGACGGTTGAACAACGCTATGCACAGATCAATGAATTTGAGCGCCTGCTGACAGAAAGCGGAACGACGATCTTGAAATTCATGCTGCATATTTCGCCTGAAACACAGGGCGAACGCCTCCTAGACCGTCTTGTACAACCGCATAAAAGATGGAAATTTAATCCCGGGGATTTGGAAGATCGCGCCCTTTGGCCACAATATATGGAGGCCTATCAAACCATGGTGCAACGGACCTCAACGGATCATGCGCCTTGGCATATTATCCCATCAGATAGTCGGAAAACACGCGGCGCTATTATCTCAACCATTGTTCGCGAGACGCTGGAGAGGATGAATCCGCAATATCCGGATCCAGGTTACAGACAAGGCGATTTTGAAATCGGATAAAGGCCTGCGCTCTAAGCGTTTAGAGCGCAACCATCACCTACAAAACGGATAGAATTAAATCAGCGAGACGTGGAATATCTGCGCTTCTGACGCCGGCAATATTAATCCGACCACTATCCGTCATATAGACTGATTTTTCCCGCAATTTATGGGTTTGCGACACGGAAAGCGGTAGGGTTGAAAACATGCCATTTTGATCAATCACAGCAGATGACATGGTCTCTCCGCCTTGCACATTTAAAGCAGCAGAGAGTTCCTGCCTAAGACTGCGCATTCTTTCACGCATCTCGGTCAACTCATCAATCCAGATTTTGCGAAGCGCAGCGTCGCCTAAAATATGCGAGACAAGACGCGCGCCATGATCCGGTGGCATGGAAATGATCTTGCGTTGCAGCGCGCCAAGCTGTGAGCGCGCAATTTCGGCGGTTTCGTCATCTTTACAGACGATTGCGATCAGGCCGACACGTTCTTTATATAGCGCGAAATTTTTCGAACAGGACGCCGCAATGATAATTTCAGGGCAAAGCTCTACAACTTTTCGAAGGCCGTAAGTATCTTCCTCCATGCCGCGACCCAAGCCGAAATAAGCCAGATCAATAAAAGCTACGAGACCTTTATCTTGCATAAACTCTGCGACGCGGTCCCATTCCGCAGGCGAAAGATCGGCACCCGTTGGGTTGTGACAACATCCATGTAAAAGCACGACGTCGCCTGGTTTCGCATTCTCATCCAGATGGGCAATCATATCGTCAAAATCGACGCCCAATGTCTCTCGGTTATAATAGGGATATTTATCAATTTTAAGGCCAGCCGAGCTGATGAGCGGGATATGGTTCGCCCAGGTCGGGGTCGAGAACCAGACTGTGCATTCCGGCGCAGCTGATTTGATAAGCTCGGCACCCAGTCGCAGCGCGCCTGACCCACCGGCCGCTTGTGAACTTGCGGTGCGGCCCAACAAAGCCGGATCAATTTTTCCGTTTTCTCCACCAAACATGAGATCGAGCATATGATGGCGAAACCCTTCATAGCCGCGAATACCGACATAGGTCTTGGTCGTCTCAGACTCCCAGAGTTGTTTTTCCGCCTGTTTTACAGCCTTCAAGATCGTCGTCTCGCCAGAATCGTCCTTATAGACGCCGACACCCAGATCGATTTTGTCAGGGCTCGTGTCAGCCTTACATTGCTGCATAAGCGCCATAATACCGTCAGGGGCGCGCGGGACGAGATATTCGAACATGATGATGAATCCGTAGTCAGACCTAATGAATGGGCGCCCTGCATAGAGACTTTTATAGCGAACGGCTATAGCTCACGGTAATTTTCCATTGCCTTATGTGCAGTGACACGGTTGAAGGTGATCTAAACCACTTAAAACGCGTTAGAGAGACGTTAGAGGGGACGGATAATGGAATTTTTCAACCAAGCCATGAAGGCACTAAATGGCTTTGTCTGGGGCCCACCCATGATGATTCTTCTCTTGGGGGTTGGTCTCTTCCTGACAATCGGCCTCCGATTCCTTTCCATTATTAAAGTCGGGTATGGGTTCAAACAACTTTTCAAAAAACGTACTGGTGAGGCCGAAGATGGAGATGTGTCGCCCTTTGCGGCTTTAATGACGGCACTCTCATCCACAGTTGGAACAGGTAATATTGCAGGCGTGGCTGCCGCCATCGCGATTGGTGGCCCTGGTGCCGTTTTCTGGATGTGGATCACAGCAATATTAGGCACAGCGACAAAATTTGCTGAAGGTGTCCTATCCGTTCGCTACCGCGAAATTGATGCCAATGGAAATCGTGTGGGTGGACCCATGTATTATATCAAAAATGGCTTGGGGCCAAAATGGATGTGGCTTGCCGGAACCTTTGCGGTTTTCGGTATAATCGGGTCTCTTTCAACAGGGAATGCCGTCCAAGCCAACTCGATTGGAGATGCCCTTGTTTCACCAGAAACGGGATATGGGTTTGATGCGCGGATCGTTGCCTTTATCTTAGCCGCGCTTGTCGGCGGCGTGGTCTTTGGTGGCATTAAACGTATCGGGGCCGTGGCTTCAAAACTCGTTCCATTCATGGCAATACTTTACATATCTGCCGCCTTGATCGTAATCTTCGCGAATGCCTCTGCCATTCCTGCGGCTTTCGGATTGATTTTTAAATATGCTTTTGGCTTACAAGAGGCCGGAACAGGAATCACGATCGGCCTGATGATGCTCGCCATGCAAAAAGGCATCGCGCGTGGTTTATTCTCAAATGAAGCTGGCCAAGGCTCAGCGCCTATTGCCCATGCGGCTGCGCAAAATAATGACCCTGTCAATCAGGGCATTATTGCTATGTTGGGCACGATTATTGACACGTTGATTATCTGTACAATTACGGCCCTTGTAATCTTAACGTCTGGAGTCGTCGGCCAAGACTGTTTGGCTAATCCGGCCATATTGGATATTTTGAAAGATGGTAATACGCCAACGGGTTGTGAAACGGGTGTCCCTCTAACAGCTATGGCTTTTGATGCCACGCTTTCAGGATATGGCAATCATATCGTCAATATTTGTCTAACGATATTTGCCTTCACCACAATCATAGGTTGGTCTTACTATGGGGAACGCTGTACAGCCTTTTTATTCAAAGAACGATCTATTCCGATTTTCCGCTGCGTCTGGATTTTGGCCGTCTTCGCGTCTACTTACGCCCTTCACTTTGAAAGCGGAGAAGAAGGTAAAGAAAATCTGGTCGTCAATACTTTCTGGTTGGTAGCTGATAGTTTGACTGGTTTGATGGCCGCTCCGAATTTGATCGCACTCGCACTTCTATCACCGATTGTCTTCAAATTGGCAAAAGAATATTTCAATAAAGAGAAGATCGCGAGTGATGGTCTCATCGACCAGGATGACATTAAATAATGGATCAGAAAAGCTCTGAGGCTCCGCCTAAGAAAAATAGTTTCTGGCTCGATTTCGGGCCGTTACTTATCTTCTTTGGAGCCTTCCATTATTTAAAACGGGATTACCCAGATGATGCCATGATCTATGCGGCGGGTATTCTAGCCGTGGCCGCCACCCTGGCTTTGATTTATGCTTGGGTGCGCCATCGCCATACCTCCCCCATATTAATTTTCTCAACTGTCGTGATTGGTCTTTTCGCTCTGGCCGCCTTTATTTTTGATGATCCGCGTTTCATCTATATGAAGCCAACCGTGATGAATATTATATTTGGCCTGGCGGTTTTAGGCGGCGTGATTTTCAAGAAAAATGTCATCAAAATGTTGATGGGGTCGGCCTTTGAGCTTCCGGATGATAAATGGAATGTGCTGGCCATAAGATGGGGAATTTTCTTCTTTGTATTAGCGGCTATCAATGAAGTGGTTTGGCGTAATTTCTCAGAAGAATTTTGGATTGGATTTAAGACCTTTGGATTTTTGCCTATCACCCTGATTTTCACCTTCACCCAGGTTCCTTTTTTAACCAAATATGGGAAAATGCGCGAGGGTTAACGCGCTGTTTACCATGTTTGAACCCGCCACTTGAACGAATCATTAGCAGCTGAAAAAGACGGTTTGAGCAATCCAGATTGTGTGTTTTTCGGATTGTGCGGGCACAAATACTATGTTTAAAAATCTTGCGGCGGTCGATGCTATTCGCGCTTCTATCAATGTCGGAACGCCTTGGGATAGGGCAAATAGTGACATCATACTCCGCTTTAACATTTTAAAGGCCGCACAAAATGTCGGTCGCTTTGAACCTTTCTCCAAAGCTGAACAGGCTCTCAATAGCTATTTGGAACAACGCATGGCAGGAAAAAGGCTGTGCGACTTTGCCTGGCGAACACTGGCTGCCAGTGATTTAAATTTTATAATCGAGAAAAAAACCAATATTTAAAGCCCTTGGGCGGTAATCTTTGAAAAATTATTTAGAGTCTGTATAAACCTCTCAATACGGAAATAATTTCAAAGAGGATAGGTTCCACATGGCGTCATTGGACAGTTTTAAGTGCGAAAGAGAAATGGTTGTCCGGGGCGGGACCTATACCTATTACGACCTCAAAGACGCCGAGAAAAATGGATTAGTCGGCATCTCGAATTTGCCGAGATCGCTTAAAGTTTTGCTCGAAAACCTGCTTCGTCATGAAGACGGCAATAGTGTCAAAAAAGAAGATATCCAGGCCATTGCAGATTGGCTCTCAACGAAAACCTCAACACATGAAATTGCCTATCGCCCGGCGCGGGTCCTGATGCAGGATTTCACTGGTGTTCCAGCTGTTGTAGATCTGGCCTCCATGCGCGATGCCATTGTTAAATTAGGCGGCTCGGCTGAGGACATTAATCCGCTCAATCCCGTACATCTGGTTATCGATCACTCTGTTATGGTCGACTATTTCGGCACGCCCGATTCAGAAGCCAAAAATGTGGCCCGTGAATATGAACGCAATGGCGAGCGCTATGATTTTTTAAAATGGGGACAAACGGCCTTTGATAATTTCTCTGTTGTCCCGCCGGGTACGGGCATTTGTCATCAGGTCAATCTGGAGCATTTGGCGCAAACCGTCTGGACAAAAACGTCGGACGGCAAAACCTATGCCTTCCCGGATACACTTGTCGGGACCGACTCCCATACAACCATGATCAATGGATTATCCGTTTTGGGATGGGGTGTTGGCGGGATTGAAGCCGAAGCCGCTATGCTGGGTCAACCAATCTCTATGTTGATCCCCGAAGTTGTCGGCTTTGAATTAACGGGTCAATTACCTGAAGGGTCGACTGCGACAGACCTTGTCTTACGGGTTGTTCAAATGTTGCGCGAAAAAGGCGTGGTTGGAAAATTTGTGGAATTTTACGGTACTGGTCTGGATCATCTATCCCTCGAGGATCAAGCGACAATCGCCAATATGGCGCCTGAATATGGCGCGACCTGCGGATTTTTCCCTGTTGATGCGGACACCCTACGTTACCTTGCGGCGACCGGTCGAGATGAAGGTCGAATAGAATTGGTTGAGGCCTATTCAAAAGCCCAAGGCTTCTGGCGTGACGACTCGACCCCCACATATACCAGCACAATCGCTCTGAATATGAGCACGGTCACCCCGTCGATTTCCGGGCCGAAACGTCCCCAGGATCGGTTCGACCTTAAAGGCGCCAATGTAAAATTTGCGCAAATCTTACGAGACGAATTTGACAAGACCCCAATAGGTGACAGCGCGATTGCGGTCGACGGGAAAAATTTCGAGATCGATCATGGGGATGTCATGATTGCGGCGATTACCTCTTGTACGAATACGTCTAATCCATCCGTTATGATGGCGGCGGGTCTCGTTGCCAAAAAGGCGCATGAAAAAGGATTAAAAGTTAAACCCTGGGTGAAAACATCCACGGCACCGGGCTCACAAGTTGTGGGGGCCTATCTAGAAAAATCAGGGCTGCAAGATCATTTGGACGCGCTTGGATTTGATGTTGTAGGCTATGGCTGTACGACCTGTATCGGAAATTCGGGTCCCCTCGCCCCTGAACTGTCCAAAGCCATATCTGACGGCGACCTTGTCTCCTGTTCCGTCCTATCGGGTAACCGGAATTTCGAAGGTCGAATTGGTCCAGATATCAAAGCTAATTTCCTCGCCTCGCCGCCCCTGGTCGTCGCCTATGCCCTAGCGGGGTCCATGCATCATGATTTTGATCGGGATCCCCTTGGTGTTGATCGAGCTGGAAATGATGTCTTCCTCAAAGATCTCTGGCCAAATTCAGCCGAGATCGCTGAAATGGTGCGC